>NZ_JBXWNC010000003.1:0-360107 GCF_059610165.1 Ruegeria sp. YTSA135
GGTCCCGCGGGGACGTGGGTCCGATGATGCCGTGGTCTGGACCGTTGCTGACACCGATCAAGCACGCCAATGAGATGGGCAGATCGGAACTGCATCGAACCAGCATCATGTTGGCAGACAAGGCGCCGACCACGAACCGAAGCATGTACCCGAAGGATCTCAATCGAAGGCCGCGACAGAAAGCAGGGCGGGCACGAATTGATAAAGCGACACCGCCATCGCGGACAAATCATGCTGCGCAAAACAGCTCGACCAAGACCGCCCCGATACCGAAGTCCGGGGCCTGATGGAACCACCTAGGGGGCGCGCGAAGAAATGACAAGGTCCGATCATTTTACCCGATCACGCCACTTCCTTTTTTTCTCCTATACTTGCGAAAAGCCAGTCTTCGATTTCGGCCGCGTCAGGTTGTAGCTGTTGTGCAATTCCTCCGCTAAATTCAAGAAATGCATCCGCGTTTAACTGGTTCAGCCCAACCAATACTGGCAGGTCGAGTGCAAGCGCATCAGCAATGACCAAACGAAACCCTCTGCCTTCGGCTTCATGTTTGCCAAACTTGTTTACAATTAGGCAGTCGCTGACTGACAACCTCGCCAAGGCTAGTCCGACTGCAGATTCCAGAGCCTCGGGGTCCAGCCTGCAACCGCGGGCCTCGCGACCTAAGCTCTGCGAAATCCGTACTTTTGGTCCATCGGGCAAAACAAGAACGTCCATGTCACAAGGTCCTGCATCAGCGCGCTCTGTGTTGATTTGTGCCGTTCCTGCCGGACAGTATCCGGCTTGAATGACCGATTGCGCCACCTGATGCAGGACAAGATCGGTGTCGCCTCTGCCGGGGGCCATTGTGTAAGCGATACGCATATTGGGTCTCAGTTGCTGCTAAAGGGAAGGAATTCGACCAAGGCCCCTTCGGGAAAATGATCGATTTCAGAGGGAAGAAACGACAAACCGTCAGAGGTAGCCAGAAACGACACCTGACCCGAGTTCACATTGGATGGGCATTCAACGATATCACGGCCATAGCCGTCTACTCCGACAATCCGCGCTGCACGGACTTCGCACCGGCCTGCTTTCCGGCTCAAACTGTGTCCAAGAACCACATGACGACGTTCAGGATGAACCTGCGCGTTGCCCGCAAGAGTATTCAGAACGGTTTGGCCGATGACTGACCACGTTACGAAGGCAGATCCTGGATTACCGGGTAGCCCGAGCCAGACTGCGTTGCCAATTTTTCCAAGCGCGACGGGTTTGCCCGGTTTGATTGCGACTCCGGCAAAAAAGATCTCCCCTTGGGCCGCTGTGACCGCGGTGCGTAAATGGTCTTCATCACCGACCGAGACACCGCCCGTCGTGATGATCAAATCTGAGGTCGCAGCCGCCGACTGGAGTGCGCGGCGGATGCTGTCCTTATTGTCATCGACCTTGATGACATTTTGCAAATCGACGTCGGGACGGGACAGCAAAGATTGCAGCATCGGCGTGTTCACGTCCCAAATCTGACCGCCTGTCAGATTTTCCGTTCCCGAAGCGGCAACCTCGGACCCTGAGGCAAGCAGGGTTACGCGGATGCGGCTTCGGATATTGACCACCCCGTGTCCTGCTGCTGCAGCAGCTGCAATTGCGCGGGGTGTCAACATCATTCCAACCGGCAGGATTTCGGCACCGCGCTGATGTTCTTCCCCTCTCAATCGTATGTTTTCAACGGTATTCGGTCGCGTGTTGATCCGGATCATGGTTCCGAGCCGCTCGACCTTTTCTTGCATGATCACGCTGTCAAAGGGGTGTGGAACGGGTGCACCTGTAAAGATTCGACAGGCATCCGTTTCCGCGTACGGCGTGTCCGCAGAGTCACCCGCAGCGACACGTCCGTTGACGGGCAATAGCCATGGTCCATCACCGGCCAGAGCCTTGCTGTTCACCGCATACCCATCCATTGCAGAATGATCGAAACGGGGCATGTCTGCATGTGCAAGCACAGCAGCCGCAAGAATACGTCCGCGGCAGGTGTGGATCGGCGCGCTTTCAGTTCGCGCAACCGGCGTCACATGCTGCAAGACCTGTTGTAAAGCCTGATCGATGCTTATCACATCAGCGGCTACCGAAGGGTCATCGCAGCCACAGCCTGACGAAAGATGTCTTGGAAGATATGTCATGATGAACCTCGGACCCTTACGTTTCTTTTCATGCTTTTGTTGATCTGTGGCTGCGGATATCCGACAGGTGCGACGGGCGCTTGATCCGTGTGGGACCGTCAAGTGTCGTACGGTCTGTCGACAGCAGGTCTGAGATGATGCACTTCATGATCTTGCCTTGGTAGCCATCACTGGCCGGAGATCTGCGCCAGAGATTTCTGCGGATGCGACCAGAGATTGCACAAATTCCTTGGCCGCGTGGGCCCAGGAAGCCTTTTCGATGGCATCGGAAATCTTCTGTTTGACCGCGTCATAGGGCAGGATAGCGCCTTCTGCGACCGCATCCATCTTGATGATGTGCCAGCCATAGCGGGTAAGCACCGGTGCTTCGGTGATACCCCCTTCTGTCAAATCGCGCAGCGCAGCCTCAAACTCGGGAACGGTGTCGCCGGGGCTCAGTTGGCCCAAGGCACCACCGCTTGACTTCGAGCCGCAATCGCTGACGCGGGCAGCAAGGTCGGCAAAGCCTTTCGGGTTTTCCAAAGCCTGCGCCGCCAGATCGACAGCGCGGGCATGTGCCTCTTGGCGCAGGGTTTCATTCTTGGGGTCGCAGGCAATCAATATGTGCGAAACCTCCCACAAAGGCGGGCTGCGAAAGCGTGAGGGGTCTTTTTCCCACTCCGCCCGAACGGAATTCTCTGGCGGAGGCGACACAGCTACCGCTTCTTCGAGAAGGCCCCTGACAAGGGCCTCCTCATCTGTTTCAAACCGGCCTGGGCCGACCTCTTGAACCTGCGCTTCGATCCCGCGTTTCCGCGCTTCTTGCAGAAGCAGGGTGCGCACCGCCAAGGCATTTGCCGCTTTGCGCCATACGATGCCGGGTTTGCCTTTTGGGCCATCATGGTTCTGGGTCTCAGCTGCGATCCTTGCGGACGGCACCGTTTCACCATTGACGACGAGATCAGGAAAAAGCGCGTTCATTAGTACTACTCCGCTGGCTTCGGCATTGCGTCGGACGCGTTTGCGCCCTTGCCTAGTGGCATCTGCGTTTTGCGACCGATAGGTACAGCACCGATATTCGCGGGCAGCACCTCTTTCCGGCGTGAGCGCACCACCTGATAACCGGTCCGACCCAGAAGATAGCGGAACGGGGCAGCAAAGCCTGACAGGATGTGCACCAGCCGTGTGAATGGAAAGACCGCTATGATCAGCAGACCCAACACCAGGTGCAGCTTGAAGATAAACGCCACATCGGCGATGTAACTTGCCGCAGCGCCATCAAAGGTGAAGATACCCTGTGCCCAAGACATGAACTTGACCATCTCGTGCCCGTCCAGATGGCCAAGCGAAACGAAGATCGTTCCGAGGCCGAGGACAAGTTGCGCGATCAGCATCAACAGAATCGCGTTGTCCCAGAAGCTGGAGTTTTTTGCGATCCTTGGATCAGTCCAGCGGCGATGGAACAGCAACACGCCCCCGGCTAGGGCCGCAACACCCGCAATGCCACCCGCCACGACCGCAAGCGTTTGCTTCGCACCATGACTGATGCCGATGGCATCAAAGATCCAGATTGGTGTCAAAAGACCGATGAGGTGCCCAAAAAAGATCACCAGCACACCAACGTGAAACAGTACCGAACCGACGATGAGCTGCTTGCGTCGCAACATCTGTGACGACGAAGATTTCCATGTGAACGGGTCACGTTCGTAGCGCGCAATTGACCCGAGAATCCCGATCGCCAGTGCGATATAGGGAAAGGTTCCGAACAGAAATTGGTTCATTGCTTCCTCCGTCATTCTGCCGCTTGCTGCGGCGCGGGGGTGATGGGTTTATCCATGCGTGCCAGCATGTCGCGTACTTGCGGACAGCCAGCATTGGGATCCGGGCCAAAGCGGACTTCGGATTCTTCCCAAACCTTGTCGAGCGCCTCAAGGTCATCGGGGTCTAACTCTGGCTCTTCCAGCAACTCGGCCACTGCAGCCTTGTCCGCCTTGGCGCCAGATAGCTGTAACAAAGCGGCGAACACGGCACCGTAGGGGCTTTCCCGGCGGTCGAGCCGCGCGTTCAGAGCCTCAAGAATATGGGCCGCGTCCGCCAAGGTTTCCTGTACCTCGGCAAAGGGACGCGTGGACAGGAATTCCAGTAGCATGGGTAGGTGATCGGGCAGTTCCGAGGTTACCGGGTCGAAACCCGCCGCGCGATACATCTCGACCAGCGACACCATCGCGCCCCCCCTGTCCCGGCTTTCGCCATGGACGTGCTCAAACAGGTTGAGCGACAGGGTGCGCGACCGGTCGAAAAGACCCACATAGGTCTCTTGCAGGTCATAGATGTCGCGCCCGCTCAGCTCCCCCACGAGCGGGCGCAACGCCCGACGCGCTGCTGCTGTCAATCGCGTGTCCGAGGCCAGGACGCCTCCGATCTCGGGCATGGCATGCTGCAACTCGCGCGTCGGGTAACTCAGAACCAGAGACAGCGCTTTAAGGGTACGATCCATGGGCATCACATCGCCTCCGGCATTTTTAGGGGTTTCTTTGCTCTGCCGAATAGCGACGCTTTCGAGGTGCCGGTGGAACATCCGTTTCCGTCCGTAAATCCACAGCCGCCCTTAAGGTCATAGGCTTCTTCGACTTGCTCACGATGGGTTGTCGGTATCACGAACCGGTCTTCGTAATCGGCAAGGGCCATGATCTTGTACATATCCTCGATCACTCGGCCGCTAAGCCCAACCCGGGCAGCGATTGCCTCATCGATCACACCGTCCACAGTTTTCGACCGCATATAAGCGCGCATCGCCATCATGCGTTCAAGCGCGCTGACAACGGGGGCCTCGTCGCCTGCCGTCAGCATATTGGCCAGATACCGAACCGGAATCCTTAGATCCTGCACGTTGGGCATCATGCCATCCATGCCGATCTTGCCAGCCTCGGCCGCGTTCTGGATCGGGCTGAGCGGTGGGATGTACCAAACCATCGGCAGCGTCCGGTATTCTGGGTGTAGCGGGAAGGCCACTTTCCACTCCATCGCCATCTTCCAGATCGGGCTTTCCTGTGCGGCTTTGATCCAATCCTCCGGAATGCCGTCGGCCCGCGCAGTTTCGATGACCACAGGGTCGAAGGGATCAAGAAAGACGTCCAGCTGCGCGTCATAGAGCTCTTGCTCTGTTGGCGCATTTGCGGCGGTTTCGATCTTGTCGGCGTCATAGAGCATCACGCCGAGGTAGCGGATGCGCCCAACACAGGTCTCAGAACAGACGGTGGGGTTGCCGCTTTCAATCCGGGGGTAGCACAAGGTGCATTTCTCGGATTTGCCGCTTTCCCAGTTGTAGTAGACCTTCTTGTAGGGGCAGCCGGACACGCACATCCGCCAGCCGCGGCACTTTTCCTGGTCGATCAGAACAATGCCGTCTTCCTCACGCTTGTAGATCGCGCCAGACGGGCAGGATGCAGCACAGGCCGGGTTCAGGCAGTGTTCGCAGAGCCGGGGAAGATACATCATGAAGGTGTTTTCGTACTCTCCGTAGATTTCCTTCTGGATGCCTTCAAAGTTGTAGTCCTCGGACCGCTTCGAGAATTCGCCGCCAAGAATTTCTTCCCAGTTCGGGCCTTTCTCGATCTTTTCGATCCGTTCGCCGGTGATCTTGGAATAGGGGCGCGCCGTTGGGAACGCCTCCATCTCTGGGGCCGACTTCAGGTGGTCGTGGTCGAAATCGAACGGTTCGTAATAATCGTCGATTTCGGGCAGATCCGGGTTGGCGAAAATGTTGGAAAGAATCCGCCACTTTGAACCCTGTTTGGGCTGCAGCTTGCCGGATTTTGTCCGTTTCCAGCCACCGTTCCACTTGGCCTGGTTTTCCCAATCGGTCGGGTAGCCTGTTCCCGGCTTTGTCTCGACGTTGTTGAACCAGGCGTATTCGACCCCATCCCGTGTGGTCCACACGTTTTTGCAGGTCACAGAGCAGGTGTGGCACCCGATGCATTTATCGAGGTTCAGCACCATGCCGATTTGCGCACGAACTCTCATTCTGCTGCCTCCTTTTGGGTCGCTTCTTGGTCGAGCCAGTCGACCTTTTTCATTTTCCGCACGACGACGAATTCATCCCGGTTGCAGCCAACGGTTCCGTAGTAGTTGAAGCCATAAGACTGCTGGGCGTAGCCGCCGATCATGTGGGTGGGTTTCAGAACCGCGCGGGTCACAGAGTTGTGGATGCCCCCACGCTTACCGGTTTTCTCCGAACCTGGCGTGTTCACGATCTTTTCCTGAGCGTGATACATGAACGTGGTGCCGTCCTTGATCCGCTGGGACACAACGGCCCGGGCTGTCAGCGCACCGTTCACGTTGTAAAGCTCTACCCAGTCGTTATCGGCGATACCCGCCTTTGCGGCGTCATTCTCTGATATCCAGATCACCGGACCGCCACGGTTGAGGGTCAGCATCAGCAGGTTGTCGGAATAGGTCGAGTGGATGCCCCATTTCTGGTGGGGTGTGATGAAGTTCAACACAACGTGCGGGCTTCCGTCGCGGGCGTCGTGATTGACCTCTTCGGTGATGGTCTTGAGGTCAACCGGCGGACGGTAAGACACGAAGCCTTCGCCGAACGCGCGCATCCACAGGTGATCCTGATAAAGCTGCTGCCGCCCTGTCAGGGTCCGCCAGGGGATCAACTCGTGCACGTTGGTGTAGCCCGCGTTATAGCTGACCTTCTCGCTTTCGATGCCCGACCATGTGGGCGAGGAGATGATCTTGCGGGGCTGCGCCGCAATGTCGTGGAAGCGGATCTTCTGGTGGTGTTCGCCCTCGGCCAGATGCGCATGTTCGCGCCCTGTGTTTTCGCCCAGTGCTTCCCAAGCCTTGACAGCAACGTTGCCATTGGTCTCGGGGGCCAGCATCAGGATTACTTCGCAGGCGTCGATCGCAGTTTCGATCTTGGGCCGTCCTTTCGCCGCCCCGTCCTGTTTCACTCCGTTCAGAGCGGCAAGATTGTCGATCTCTTCCTGGGTGTCCCAAGTAATACCCTTGCCGCCATTGCCCAGTTTATCCATCAATGGGCCAACAGCGGTAAAGCGGTCGTAGATCGCGGTATAGTCACGCTCGACAACCACATAGGCAGGAGCCGTTTTGCCCGGGATAAGATCGCATTCGCCTTTTTTCCAATCGCGAACCTGATCCTGCGCCAGCTCTGTCGGCATGTCGTGCAGCAGAGGCAGGGCGACGATATCGGTTTCCTTGCCAAGGATTTCCGGCGCCACTTCCTGAACCTTCTTGGCGATGGCCTTGAAGATTTCGAAATCCGATTTGGATTCGTATGCCGGATCCACTGCGGCCTGCAGCGGGTGGATGAACGGGTGCATGTCCGACGTGTTCAGGTCGTCTTTCTCGTACCAACTGGCAGTTGGCAGAACGATGTCGGCATAAACCGCGGTGGTGGACATGCGGAAGTCGATCGTGACCAGCAAATCCAGTTTTCCTTCCGGGCCTTTTTCATGCCACTTGGCCTCTTTCGGCAGGGCGCGACCTTCTTCGCCCAGATCCTTGCCAAGGACGCCGTGCTCTGTGCCAAGCAGGTGTTTGAGGAAGTATTCGTGGCCCTTACCGGAGGAACCCAGCAGGTTGGAGCGCCAAACGAACAGGTTGCGCGGCCAGTTTGCCGGATCGTCTGGGTCCTCGCAGGACATTTCCAACTCACCGGACTTGAGCTGCTGGGCAACGTAGGCCGGAATTTCCATTCCCGCGTCTTTTGCCTGCTTTGCTACGTCCAGCGGATTGGTCTTGAGCTGCGGCGCCGATGGCAGCCAGCCCATACGCTCCGCCCGGATGTTGTAGTCGATCATGCTGATGTCCCAATCGCCGTCCGGTGCGGTCGGTGACAGGATCTCTTTCGCCTCAAGCGTCTCATACCGCCACTGATCGGTATGAGCATACCAGGCCGATGTCGCGTTCATGTGCCGCGGCGGGCGGCCCCAGTCGAGCGCAAAGGCCAGAGGTTGCCACCCGGTCTGCGGGCGCAGCTTTTCCTGCCCGACATAATGGGCCCAGCCACCGCCAGACTGT
Source organism: Ruegeria sp. YTSA135 (assembly GCF_059610165.1). Taxonomy (NCBI): domain Bacteria; kingdom Pseudomonadati; phylum Pseudomonadota; class Alphaproteobacteria; order Rhodobacterales; family Roseobacteraceae; genus Ruegeria; species Ruegeria sp. YTSA135. The sequence goes on from NZ_JBXWNC010000003.1 coordinate 8,184, forward strand.
CCGACACACCCACACATCACCAGCATATTGATGACGCCGCGATAGTTCATGTCCATGTGGTACCAGTGGTTCATGGCTGCGCCGATAATGACCATGGCCTTGCCCTGTGTCTTTTCAGCAGTGTCGGCAAATTCGCGCGCAACATGGATGATCTTGTCAGCAGGTACGCCGGTAATCTTTTCAGCCCATTTCGGCGTGCCGGGGACGTCTTCATCATAAGAGGTCGCCACCCACTCGCCGCCAAACCCGCGATCCACACCGTAATTCGCGCAGAACAGATCAAAGACCGTGGCGACCAGAACTTCGCCATCGGCTGTTTGAACGCGCTTGATCGGAACGTTCTTGGTCAAAACGTCTGGGCGCTGGTCTCCGGTGGTAAAGGCTTCGGTGGCAGCGCCGCCAAAATAGGGGAAGTCCACGCCGCGAATGTCGTCATGATCATCGTCAAGAATGAGCGACATCTGAAGCGTGGCATCCTGTCCGGCTGCTTTCTCTTCAAGGTTCCACTCACCCTTTTCGCCCCAGCGATAGCCGATGGCCCCGTTGGGTGACACCAGCGTGCCGCTTTGCTCATCAATGGCGACGGTCTTCCATTCAGGGTTATTTTCTTCGCCCAGTTTGCCATCAAGGTCATCGGCACGCAGGAAGCGGCCGGGAACAAGATTGCCGTCTTTTTCGTCCAGACGAACCAGCATAGGCATGTCGGAATACTTGCGGCAGTATTCTTCGAAATACTCGGCCTGGCGGTCGATGTGGAACTCGCGCAGGATGACGTGGCCGAATGCCATTGCCAGCGCCGCGTCGGTACCCTGTTTCACGTTCAGCCAGACATCGGCGAATTTGGACGCTTCCGAATAGTCGGGGCAGATCACCGCCGACTTGGTGCCCTTGTATCGTACCTCGGTATAGAAGTGGGCATCCGGTGTCCGGGTCTGAGGTACGTTGGAGCCCCAGAGCAGCAGGTAGCTGGAGTTGTACCAATCCGCGCTTTCCGGAACGTCTGTCTGCTCGCCCCATGTCATCGGTGAGGCTGGCGGCAGGTCGCAGTACCAGTCGTAGAAGGACATGCAGACGCCACCCATCAGGCTCAGATAGCGCGATCCCGCCGCGTAAGAGACCATGGACATGGCTGGGATCGGCGAAAAGCCGAAAATCCGGTCGGGGCCATAGGTTTTGGCAGTGTAGGCGTTGGCAGCCGCGACAATCTCGGTCGCTTCGTCCCAGGTGGCGCGGACAAATCCGCCAGAACCACGCTTGGAGGTATAGCTGCTACGCAGGATCGGGTCATTCTGGATCGTGGTCCAGGCTTCGATCGGTGTCTTGGTCTTGCGCATCTCGCGCCAGACTTTCATGAGCCGTCCGCGAATGAGCGGGTTTTTCACCCGGTTCGCCGAGTACAGATACCAGCTGTACGACGCGCCGCGTGCACAGCCGCGCGGTTCGTGGTTCGGCAGGTCGGGCCGTGTGCGCGGGTAGTCGGTTTGCTGCGTCTCCCAGGTTACGATCCCGGATTTGACGTAGATCTTCCAGCTGCACGATCCGGTGCAGTTCACACCGTGTGTCGAACGGACGACCTTATCATGGCGCCAGCGGTTTCTGTATGTATCTTCCCAGCCGCGGTCTTCGTTCGTGACCTGACCGTGGCCGTTGGCGAACTCTTCCAGTTTGTTGGACTGGAGGAAGTTCAATCTGTCGAGCAGGTGGCTCATGGATTTGTCTCCTAGTGGCTACCCCTTGCGCGGGCAGGTCCGGCGCAAGGGTTTGGTCATTGGATCAGCAGGGAACAGGCGCATTCTTGCGGCTGTAAACGGCCCAGGTGATCACGGCGCAGAGCGCGTAGAACCCGAGGAAGGCCCACAATGCGCCGTGCGGTGCACCCGTCAGCGCGATCGAGGTGCCGTAGCTTTTCGGGATGAAGAATGCGCCGTAAGCTGCGATGGCCGAAGTGAAGGCGATGATTGCTGCGCTCTCACGCTCGATCGCCCGCTGCATGTTGGTTGTTTCTAGCTCGGGCAACAGGCGTGGGATTTCCTGTTTCATGATCGACGGGATCATCTGGAAGGTCGAGGCGTTGCCAACACCGGTCAGGAAGAACAGCGCCATAAAGCAGGCAAAGAAGCCCCAGAAATTGCCATCTGCCGCTTCGGGTGTGGATGGCAGGAACTGCAGTACACCAAATACGGCCGCGATCATGCCCAGGAACACCCAGAAGGTCACGCGCCCACCACCGAACTTGTCGGAAATCCAACCGGTTGCCGCACGGCTCAGCGCGCCGACAAGGGGGCCAAGAAAGGCATAGGACAGCACGTCAACATCCGGGAACTGGGTTTTCATCAGCAGTGGGAAGCCCGCAGCATAACCGATGAACGAACCGAATGTCCCGGTGTAGAGTATACACATAATCCAGTTCTGGCGGCGTTTCAGGATCGACAGCTGGTCACCGAGTGAGGCCTTCGCATCGGCGATATCATTCATGCCGAACCATGCGGCGATAGCACCTACAAGCAGGAACGGCACCCAGATGAAGCCCGCGTTTTGGATAAAGAGCTGGCCACCATCGGACATTTGCTGAGGCTCGCCGCCAATTGCGCCAAAGACGCCCACGGTGATCACGACGGGGACGACAAACTGCATCACCGACACGCCAAGGTTACCAAGGCCCGCGTTCATCGCCAACGCCTGTCCTTTTACCTTTTTCGGGTAGAAGTAGGCGATGTTCGCCATTGAGGAGGCGAAGTTACCACCCCCAAAGCCGCAGAGCAGCGCCAGGACTAGGAATGTGGCATAAGGTGTTTCGGGGTTCTGGACAGCAAAGCCGATGCCCAGTGCCGGCAGCAGCAGCGATGCTGTTGAAATCGCGGTCCACTTCCGCCCGCCAAAAATCGGGATCATGAAGCTGTAGAAGATGCGCAGCGTAGCGCCGGACAGACCAGGCAGCGCGGCCAGCCAGAACCGTTGTGAAACCGTGAAGTCAAAGCCGATGGCTGGCATCTTGGCCACGACGACCGACCACACCATCCAGACCGAAAAGGCCATAAGCAGGTTCGGGATCGAGATCCAGAGGTTACGGGTTGCGATGGCCTTGCCCTTTTCCGCCCAGAACTGGGGGTCTTCGGGGCGCCAGTCCGTCAGGACGTGGCGGCTGTTGCCATTTGAGGTGTCAGAGATCGCCATGGGTAAAACCTCCCGTATTGGCGTTTCGGGGGGCCGGCCAAGCGTGTCGCTCAGCCGGCCGTACATTCATTCAGCCGGTTGTTGGCCACTGTCCGGGCCAAGCCGGGCCAACGCGGTCTTGAGATCGTCAAGATCCTTGAAACGGGCCGTGACTGTCAGACCGTTGCCTTTCTCGGCCAGTGCGACCTTTTGAGAGCCTTCGAAGATCAACGCGAGTTGTGCTTCGGCCTCTTGCTTGCGCTTGGCCTCGGACGCGATGGCCTGGTCCACAGAGCTGAGGACATACTCTTCATCGAAGCCACCTTCCGGTTCCTTGAGCCAGATCCAGCAGACAACCCACGAGATCAGTGCGCCAGTTGCGATGATGAAGAAGAAAGTCTGCGTATCGACGAAGGTGAAGATAAAGAGGTAGAAAACCGCCCCGACGTTGCCGTATGCACCAGCCATGCCTGCGATCTGACCAGTCACCCGGCGTTTGATCGAGGGGATGATCCCGAAGGTTGCGCCTTCGGCACCTTGCACGAAAAACGAGCACGCAATAGTGATTGCGATCGCGATGATCAGCGGCCATGAGCTGTTCAGCAGCCCCATCAACGCAAAGCCGATGGCGATACCCAGCATATAGGCCAGCATCACGAAACGGCGGTTGCCCATGCGGTCTGATACCAAGCCACCCATAGGGCGGGCCACGAGGTTGATGAACGCGAAGGATGCCGCAATCAAACCCGCGACCACAGGTGTCAGCCCCCAAGTCTCCTGAAAGAACATGGGCAGCATCGAAACAACAGCAAGTTCCGCACCGAAGTTGGCGAAGTATGTGGTGTTGAGCGCAGCCACCGAGCTGAATGGGTAGCGGTCATCCTCTGGTACGCCACGGCGCAGGATCGGCAGGTTGGTGCGCAGCACTTGCCACACCTGGTAGACCACCAGGGTTACGACAGCGGCATAGCAGATCGCTGCAACAAAGCCGTCGATATACCCCATCATCTGCACACGGTAGATGAGGATCGACAGTATACCGATCAACGGCACGGTAAAGACGACCAGCATCACGAGGTCTTTGTAGGTCGAAACCTCAAGAGCCGAGCCTTTGGCTTTCTTATGGGTGTCCGGATTGGGGCCATCGGTGATGGCGAACCAGTAAAACACACCATAAGCGGCCATGATGACGCCCGACATGGCAATGGCATAGCGCCAGCCGTCATCGCCACCGAATATATTCAGTGCAATGGTCGGAATGGTCAGCGCCGCAGCGGCCGAGCCGAAGTTACCCCAACCGGCGTAGAACCCTTCGGCAAAACCGATGTCACGAGGTTTGAACCAAAGCGCAGTCATGTGGATACCAACGACGAACCCTGCCCCGACAGAGGACATGATCAGACGCGAGATAAACAGCTGCATTTTTGTGTCGCCGAACGCGAAGAAAAGCGTTGGCGCGGCCATAACCACCATCAGGATCGAGAACACCCGGCGCGGACCGTATTTATCGAGCGCGAGGCCGACAAGAATTCGGGCCGGGATTGTCAACGCAACGTTGGCAATGGCGAAAAGCTTGATGTCGTCTCTGGTCAACCAATCATTGGCGGCCAGCATCGACGATGCCAGTGGTGCCATGTTGAACCAGACATAGAAAGTTATGAAGAACGCGATCCAGGTCAGGTGTAACGCACGTATCGAGCGATCCTGAATGCGAAAGAGTGTTGAGATTTTCATCGCTGTTTTCCCTGGACTCTATTCGGCCGCCTGCATCGAAGATGCGGGGACGTGAGTTGGAATAATGAGGATTGGGCATTTTGCGCGGCGGGCGAGGAAGGCCGACACTGACCCGAACGTCATATGGTCGAATTCCTCGGCGATGGCATCCAGTTTGCGCGTGATGAAACCCAATGCGCCTCCATCAGCCTGATGTGAATGGCGCGCCATGACCAAAAGGTCTGGCTGACGTTCTTCTGTCGCGCGCAAGATCATTTTGCGCGCATCGCCTTCGGCGAGCATGACTTTTGCCTCATAGCCTGCGGCCATCAATTCCGCGGCCGCAGCCTCGGCGCCGGCTTTTTGTTCCTGATACTGTTCCGTGAATAGCTCGTCGGCACCTGAAGTTGCGCTACCGATATCTTCCACAACCGAGACCAGCGTAATGCTGGGTTTCAACGGCCCGAACATCTGCTGAATTGCGTCGAGCGCAATCCGCGCGTTGCGCGAATGGTCATACGCAAGCATGATTTCCATAGGTCCCTCCGTTCTCGCACGCCCGGAAATGGGCGCTTGCGTGTCGGGACCTGATTGAACGCCCTGAAACGGAACTTTCTTGATCTGTATCAAGATAGATTGGGTAACAGATTGAAATAAATGACGAAACCAAGTTTGTCATTTCGACTGTAGTGCAGCATCAATTCGCTGGACAATATTTACCAACTTGCTATTTGACTTTTATCAAGACACAATAAAACAAGTGTCAAAAAGGAGATTGCTAGGTGTATTTGGGGATGCCCGAGCCAGACTATCCGGACATTCGGAGCCTGCATTTGTTTGCAGCGATGAGCGGCGAATACTTCACTGCGCTCATGAGGGGTGCCTATGTTCAGAATTTCCCGCCGCAGGTCGACCTAATCGAAGAAGGCGACCCGAGCGATTTTCTGCACGTTGTCTTGTCTGGTTCAGTCGAGCTCTACTCAAGCTGGAACAATCGGGAAACCTCGGTGGCGACCGTGCGCCCTGTTTCAACCTTCATACTAGCGGCAACAATAAAAGACGCGCCCTATCTTATGTCGGCGCGAACGCTCGAGAAAAGCCGTATTGCCATGATCCCAAGCCAGGATGTGCGAGCTGTATTTGATGTCGACGCCCATTTCGCACGCGCGATCGTTACGGAATTGGCGCAGTGCTACCGATCTGTCGTCAAAAACACCAAGGATCTGAAGCTGCGTACGTCCCTTGAGCGTTTGGCAAATTACCTGTTGCGTCAGCAAAAGCGCGAAAACGGCAACGCCGAATTCCAGCTGCCGATCGAAAAGCGCCGGCTCGCCTCTCTGCTGGGTATGACACCGGAAAACCTGAGCCGGTCCATCAAGAGCCTGCAATCCTATGGTGTGAGTGTAAACGGCAATCATGTGACGATCTCAGACCAAAAGGATTTAGAGAAGTTCGCAAAACCCAGCCCACTCATCGACGACTATTCAACGTAAGAGTATCATATGTCTGAAAAAATGCCCGGCGCCGCCGGAGATATTGCTGCGCAAAACCCCGAGATTTGGAACGCGTATTCAGCCCTCGGCAAAGCTACTGCCGAGTGCGGACCATTGACCGATCGTGAAAAGCGCCTTGTGAAACTGGCTTTGGCAATTGGTGCCAGTTCAGAGGGTGCGGTTCATTCCCACACCCGCCGCGCCAAGTCGGAGGGGATCGAGGACAGTGCCATCATGCAGGTCGCGATGCTTGCAATCGGCCCTCTAGGGCTTCCTCGCGCGGTGGCTGCGAAAACATGGATTGAGGATGTCGACTGACGGATTCGGTCCAGCGACGGCAGGAGGTTAACAAAGAGGGTTCTGAACGGATCGCGAACTCAGCCAAAGGAAAGGCGCTGTGCTTTGGCCGCGCGGTTCAAGCCTGTGCACTCGCGTAGTTCAGTGAAACCTCCAAAAGATGTTTGGTGTAGGCCGAATCCGGTTCCATGCTGCGCATTTTTTCGACGCTCAGGATTTCGACGATTTCCCCGTCGCGCATGACGGCCACGCTGTCGCACATATGACCAACCACTGATAGATCGTGGGACACCATAACGAAGGTCAGCTTGTGTTTGGCCCGCAGGTCGCTCAGCAGGTTTAGAATTTCCGCCTGGACAGATACGTCCAACGCGGATGTCGGCTCATCCAGCAACAGGATTTCGGGTTCGGGGGCCAAGGCTCGGGCAATAGCCACACGCTGCCGCTGTCCACCGGATAATTGGTGCGGATAACGAAACCGGAAGGCACGGCCAAGACCTACATCGTCAAGCAGTTTGTTGACCCGCGTGTCAATGTCCTGAAACCCGTGAAGGTGCAGAGTTTCCGATAAGACGTGATCCACTGAATGGCGCGGGTGCAGCGACGCATAAGGATCCTGGAACACCATCTGCACAAGCTTGTAGAACTCACGCCCCCGTTTATGCGCGACATGCGCGCCGTCAATTTCGATCTCACCAGACCATGTGGGCACAAGCCCCGTGATCGCTCGCAAGATGGTCGACTTGCCCGAGCCGGATTCGCCCACAAGACCGAAACTGCCGCCGCTGGGCACATCAAATGATGCCCCCCTGACGGCGTCAACGCGGTCTCGATCCTCGCCAAACCAGACATTCAGGTTTCTGACAGAAAGAGACTTCATAGCAAACCACTTACGCTGGGTTGTTGGCACCACTCGGGGTCGCGCACCAACGCCTCAAGGCGGGTCTTGGGCGCATCAAGTCGCGGTAAAGAGTTCAGCAATCCCCGGGTATAGGGATGCGATGCTTCGTGTAGCTTGTCGGCATCGCAAACTTCGACGATCCGTCCGGCATACATAATCAGCACTCGGTCGCAGAATTCGGCCACAAGGTTCAGGTCATGGCTGATGAATATCAGACCCATGCCACGGTCCTGCACGAGCCGATCCATGATGTTAAGCACCTGCCCCTGCACGGAAACGTCCAAGGCTGATGTAGGTTCATCGGCAATAAGAATCTCCGGGTTGGGGATCATCATCATTGCGATCATGATCCGTTGGCCCATGCCGCCGGAAACTTCGTGCGGATAGGCCCGCATGACCCGCTCGGGGTCGCGTATTGAAACCGCCTCAAGCATTTCAATCGCCCGCGTGCGGGCAGTGCGATGGGTGGCTTTTTCGTGCAGCCGATAGGCTTCGATGATCTGATCGCCCACTGTCATCACCGGGTTCAGCGAAAACTTGGGGTCCTGCATGACCATCGAAATACGCGAGCCCCGGACCGAGCGCATCTCCTTTTCGGACGCATTCAACAGCGGTTGCCCTTGCAAGTCGATGCGCTTGGCCTCAATCCAGCCCGGTGGGCGGATAAGCTGCAAGATCGCCCGACCGGTCATCGACTTGCCCGAGCCGGACTCACCGACAATTCCAAGCCTCTCACGCCCGAGCGAAAACGATATGCCCCGGACTGCGTCAAATACGCCGGTATTGGTAGGAAATTTGACCCAAAGGTCCTCGACGTCGAGAAGGTTCATGATGCGCCATCCTTTGGGTCGAGTACGTCGCGCAACCCGTCACCCAGCAGGTTGAACGCGAGCGAGACGGTGAAAATGGCCAAGCCAGGGATCGTGGCAACCCACCAATGGTCCAGCAGGAACCGCCGACCCTCAGAGATCATGGCCCCCCATTCCGGTGAGGGGGGTTGCGCCCCTAGGCCCAGAAAGCCGAGGCCCGCCGCAGTCAGGATGATGCCCGCCATATCCAGCGTCACTCGAACAATCAACGAGGAAATGCAAAGCGGCCAGATATGACGGGTGATAATCCTGACAGGTCCCGCCCCCTGCAAACGGATTGCGCTGATGAAATCAGAGGACCGAATTGTCAGCGTTTCCGCTCGCGCAAGGCGCGCATAGGGTGGCCATGCGGTCAGGGAAATCGCCAGAACCGCATTCTCGATCCCCGCGCCGAGGGCTGCAACAAAGGCCAGCGCCAGCACGAGTTTAGGGAAAGCCAGAAAAATGTCGGTGATCCGCATCAGGATCGTATCTGTCCATCCGCCCGCATAGCCCGCGATCGTCCCCACCATCAGCCCGGCAACCGGGGCGATCAGCGCTACTAGGGTCACGATGTACAACGTGATCCGCGAACCATAGATCAGTCGGCTCAGGATATCCCGGCCCAGAGAATCGGTACCCAACAGATGGCCTTCGCTTCCGATTGGAAGAAGACGATCCGACAGCACCTGGGCGAAGGGATCATAGGGGGCCAGCCATGGGGCAAACGCTGCAACAAAGCCCAGCAGAACCAGAATACCAAGACCGAACATGGCCATATGGTTGGACCGCAGCCGCAGCCAGCTCTTGTAGGCCGAGGCCAGCTTTGCGTGGCGGCGCGACGTGGGTGTGTCAGTTAACAGCCAGTCGTGCAGGGACTCTTTGCGCTTTGAATTTGTGGCTTCCGTGGTCATCGCGCCCTCGGGTCAAGGACCTTGTAGAGAAGGTCGCAGAAGATGTTTAGAAGGATGAAAACCAGTCCAACAACCACGGTACCCCCAAGAACGGCATTCATGTCGGCCGACAACAGGGCAGTGGTGATGTAAGAGCCGATGCCGGGCCATGAAAATATGATTTCAGTCAGCACGGACCCTTCCAACAGGTTAGCATAGCTTAGGGCGAACACGGTGATAAGCTGCACGCGGATGTTGCGAAACGCATGCTGCCAGATCACTGCACGTTCCGACATGCCCTTTACCCTTGCGGTCACGATGTATTCCGCTGAAAGCTGTTCCAGCATGAAGCTGCGGGTCATGCGGCTGATATAAGCCAAGGAGTAATATCCCAGGATTGAAGCCGGCAATATGATGTGACTGAAGGCATCCCGGAACACCGTCCAGTTGCCATCAATTGCCGCGTCCACAAGCATCATGCCTGTAACGGTGGGGACCATTCCATCGTAAAAAATAGAAATGCGTCCTGGGCCAGCCACCCACCCCAAGATACCGTAGAAGACCAACAGCCCCATCAGGCCCATCCAGAACACCGGCATGGAATACCCTACCAGCGCAACGACCCGGGCAATCTGGTCAATCCACGATCCACGGTGAACGGCGGCCATGACACCCAGCGGTACGCCTGCAAAAATACCGATCAACGTTCCAAGCGTTGCCAGTTCGAAAGTTGCGGGAAAGACGCGCGCGATATCCTCGCTCACGGGCCGCGCAGTCAGAAGCGACTCACCAAAATCGCCGTGCAATACGTCCCAAATGTAATACCCGAATTGAACAAGTAGGGGCTTGTCCAAGCCCATCGCCTCGTATGCCGCATCATAGGTTTCCTGAGACGCGCGTTCGCCAACTACGGCCAGAACAGGGTCAATTGGCATAACGCGGCCAATTATGAAGGTAACAAACAACAGCCCCAGCATAGTTACTGAAACGGAGGCAAGCGTTGTGATTGTCGTATTTACCCAACGCGGAAAGGGCGGTTTGATCCGCCCAGTCCGTTGCTTTTCAACCAGCGCCATTTACTTGGTAACCGGCCAGTACGAAATCGCCGTAATGGCGCCGCCCAAAGTCAGGCCCTCGACGTTTTCATTCATCCCGGCCTGTTCCGTTTGCTGGAACATGATCGCGAATGGTGCGGTTTCCCGGAACGTGGCCTGAATGTCGTGATACATCTTTTCACGTTTCGATGTGTCACCTTCGACCACGGCTGCTGCGGTTTGCTCGGTCAGACCACCGGTATCCCAGCTGTTACGCCAGGCCAGAAGCCCGGTTGCATTCGCTTCGTCCGAGTTATCGGGGTTATAGGCAAAAGTACCCGCATTGGTTTGGGGGTCAGGGTAATCCGGACCCCATGCCCCAAGGTAGATGTCAAGCTCGCGCGCACGGTACTTGGCCAGGACCTGTTTTCCTGTTCCTACCTCAAGGTTTACCTTGATACCTGCCTGCGCAAAGGTGTTTTGCAGTGACTGCGCGATCTCAAGTCGTTCCTGCGCCTCACGCACACCAATCGTGACTTCGAGGTTTTCGACACCGGCAGAGGCCAGCAATTCCTTGGCCTTTTCAACATTCAGCGAGAACGGGTTCTCATCCACGGCACCAAGATAGGTACGCGGCAGGAAGTTCTGATGGGTCACATACCAGTTTTTCAGAAAGCTGTTTTCCATCCCTTCATAGTCGATCAGGTATTTCAGGGCCTGGCGAACCTCGGGTTTTGACAGTTCCGGGTGCTTTTGGTTGAACGAGACATACATCAGGCGCCCGCGCATCTCGCGCATGATCTTTACGCCTTCGACGCCGTCAAGGCCATCAACATCAGACGGGGTCAGGTCCCGTGCCACGTCGATATCACCACGTTCTAGCATCAGGCGCTGGGTCGCGCTTTCTTGTACATGGCGAACCACCACACGTTCCATCGCCGGAGCGCCCAGATAAAAATCGGGGTTGGCGTTCAGCATGACGCTTTCCTTGGGCTGCCAAGCGCCCAGAACATAGGCACCCGATCCGGCCGAGTTGGTCTTGAGCCACTCGTTGCCAAGGTCACCGTCCTTTTCGTTCTCCATCACCAGTTTTTCATCCACGATACTGCCTAGGGTGGCTGTCAGGCAGTTCAGAACAAACGAAATGGCATAGGGTTTGTCCGTCGTGATCGAAACTGTGTTGCCGTCAACCTTGATTGTTTCGTTGATGTTTTCAGGGGTAAAGCCGAATTGGGTCAGGATGAACGCCGGCGTCTTATTCAACTGGATCACACGACGCAGTGAAAAGGCTGCATCCTCGGCGCGCACGGGGTTGCCCGAAGCAAAGGTGACGCCTTCGCGCATGGTAAAGGTGATTGTCTTTCCGTCCTCTGAGACGTCCCAGCTTTCCGCAAGGTCCGGCTGATATCCGGCCTCAAGGTTGGCCGGGTCAAAATTCACCAGCTTGCCATACATGTTGCGAATAACGTCCGCGCCCGCAAACTCGAAGCTTTCGGCCGGGTCAAGCGTGGTAATATCGTCAATACGGTTTGCGATCACCAATATGTTGTCCGGTGTTTCCGCCGTGGCGGGCAGGGCGGTGAACCCCACTGCCACACCCAGTGCAGCTGACGTCAAGAGCTTGGCGAGGTAGGTCATCGATTGAATCTCCTGTTGGTGTTTTCATTCGTTTTTTTTAGTTTCGGCTGCGTTATTGTTCATTCCAACTGGACCGCAGCACCCTGATCCAGTTGCGATTGCAGATTTTTTCGATGAGCTGTTCATCATACCCGTGCGCGCGCATAGCTCTGCGCAGGTTCGGCAGGCCCGAGACATCCTTAATCTCTTTCGGGACTTTTGCCCCGTCGAAATCGGACCCCAGCCCGACGCGATTTTCCCCCAGTTTATCCAATAGATGGTCGAGATGCCGGATCATTGTCTCAAGCGGTGTATCCTCATCCATGCGCCCATCTTCGCGCAGGAAGGCGGTGGCAAAGTTCAAGCCAACCATGCCGTCCGTCTCGGCAATCGCAGCAAGCTGTTTGTCAGTGAGGTTCCGGGCCGAGGCTGTCACCGCGTTTGCGTTCGAATGTGTGGCGACCAACGGTTTGGTGCTGTGGCGGGCGACATCCCAGAACCCGGCTTCGTTCAGGTGGGACAGGTCGATCATGATACCCAGTTCATTGCATCGCCGCACCAGCCGCAGACCGTGATCGGTAAGGCCGGGTCCCGTGTCACCGTCCGAGGGAAAGCGGAAAGGAACACCATGACCAAAAATCGTCGGGCGGCTCCAAACCGGGCCAAGCGACCGCAGCCCGGCAGCATAAAGCACTTGCAGGGTCTCAAACTCGGGGTCAATGGCCTCGGCGCCTTCCATATGAAAGATCGCGGCAATCCTACCTTCAGCCATAGCTGTTTCTATGTCGCCGGATGTGCGCCCAATGCGCAGCAGGCCGTCTTCCTCCAATTTCAGAAGGATGGCAGCCTGCGACAGCGCAACAGGCACCGCGTCTTCCCAGCTGATCGGCTCGGTTAGGGGCACGTCATAAGGCGGATTCTGCATCTTTTCCTCATCCCGCTCTTCCGCCATGGGAGAGGGGACAAACACGGCGAAAAACCCGCCTGCGAACCCGCCACTTTTCGCCTTGGCAATGTCCAGGTGACCATCGCTGCCGGTTTCAAACATACCGCGCGCCGAAAGACCGCCAGAGCGAAAAAGCTTTAGCAGCAGATCGTTGTGACCGTCGAAAATAAGGGGGCGTGTCATATCCATCGCAGTGGTCGGTCGCACACTTGACGTCTTGGTGTTCATGAGATGCAGGCTATCAGTGAAAAAGGAATAGACAATCCGGAATTGTATTCCATAATCTCATAGAGCTACCAGTTAAGCTGGAACGCACTCAGGTAACGACTTTTTGGCGCGTAAATCTTGGCACAGCCTGCCCGAGTATCAGGCGCTCAGGGCATTTATGGAAACCGGAACTGCATCTGCGGCCGGTACACGGCTTGGGCTGTCGCAGTCTGCCATCAGCCGATCCATCGCCAATCTGGAATCGCGCACCGGGCGTATTCTGTTTGAACGCGACGGCGGCCGCCTGCGCCCCACCGCAGAGGCAATCCAGCTCAACCGGCGGCTGGATCCATTGTTCGAAGCCCTTGACCGCATAGACGGACCGTCTGAAATCACGCGTGAAACCCTGTCACTGATTGCGCCGCCCAGCTATATGCAAAAGTACCTGGTGGAACTGAGTGCAAGCTTTATCAAGGCAAACCCAACTTTCAGTATGAATTTGCTGGTGGGCACCCACGATGACATCCCACGGCACTTGCTTCAGCATAGCTGTGATCTTGCCCTGATTGGCGATGAGATGACGCGCTCGGGCTTGCGAACGACACTTTTCAGGCGATCTCCCGCAGTTTGCGCGTTGCCAAAGGATCACCATCTGGCACAAAGGGATTTGATTGAGCCCGCTGACCTTGTAGGGGAAAAGCTGATAGCCCTGACCCGCAACAACGTCAGCCGTGGCAAAATTGATCAGATCCTTGCCGAAGCCAATATCCACGAACCGCCTGTTTTCGAAGTTGATTCATGGCAGCTTGCCATCGAACTCGTACGGGCCGGAGTTGGCATTGCTATCATAAACCCATTTCCGTCGGCGCTTTACCCCGGTGAAAACCTCGTGTTTCGAAGACTTGCCGCACGGATCAGCTTCACGACGGCCTTCGTCTCAAGCGAGAACCGCCCGCTGTCGCGCGTTGGCAGGTCTTTCCTGCGGCATGTCAGGTTAAACACATGCAGTGACGGCTTTTCCGAAGCCCATTAACTCTTGGGATGCTTCTGGCTAGCGGGATGTTTTTCGACCCCTGTATTGTTTCGGCACCCAAGTGCGTGAAATCTAAAGACCTCAAGGGCCTGATATCTATACCACATCTGCCGGAATTTCAGCCGTTCTTTTTCTTAACGGCTGCGCTGTGCAGGGCGGATGCTTCGGAATTCGCGCTGCGCAGCATAAAGGCGTGCTCGGATGCCACGAAAAACATCGTAACCCCCATGTCCAGCAGCTCTGGGGCGGCGTCCGCATTGGCAGCGAATGTCATGAATGCCTTTCCGGCTTTTGCGGCGGCTGTTCCGGTAGAGCGCATGGCGTCCAACACTTTCGGGTCAGACATATCGGTTTTGTCGTAACAGACCGCCAGGTCCGCAGGCCCCACGAACAGCCCGTCTATCCCGTCAACCGAGGCGATGTCATCTGCTGCTTCGACGCCCGTCGGTTCTTCGATCTGGGCAATGACAATGGTTTCATCCACGCTTTGTTGCAACACGTCCTTCATGGGACGGGTCGCGAAACCCGCCCATCGGGTTGAGCCGGCATAGCCGCGCCCGCCTTCCCCAAAACGCGCCGCGCGGGCGATGTCCCGCGCTTTTTCAACGTTATCCACATGCGGAACGACGACACCAACCGCACCACTGTCGAGCGCTTTGAGCACCTCAACCGGGGTGCCAGTTGGCAGGCGCACCAGCACCGGGAAATCCAGCGCTCGCGCCATGGCAATACAGATGTCCATGCGCGCCCGGTCAAAGGGTGCATGTTCGGCATCGAGGCAGACAAAATCTAGCTTTGATTTCGCTAGAACCTCGATCAACTCATGCGCCGGGGTCTTCAGAAATGTTCCGACAAGTACCTCACCCGAGGCCATGCGCTGTTTGAGTGTATTCATGAATAGGCTCGCTTTTATGCTTGGGATCAGACCGAGCCGCGTTCAATCAGGCGGCAGGGACTCCGGATCTTGTCTTCTACTTTTTCGTCTTCAACAACGATCCGGGTTATGACATCGGTTGCGTGTTTGGCCAATGCCTGAATGGGTAGGCAGATCGTAGTAAGCTGATTGCGTTCCCATTCCGCCATTGGAATGTCGTCGAATCCCACAACCTTCATGTCGCCGGGAAAACTCAATCGCATGGCCGCAGAAAGACGATCCCTAAGACCCATGGCAAACAGGTCATTTCGGCATAGGAACCCGCCGGGTATTTCTTTACCGGTCGACTGTAAGTCATCCGCGACGCGGGCACCATCATCGTAGCCGCAACCGCTATCAAAAACCTTCCTGGGCGTTTGACCCATACGTTGCAGCCCGGCAACGTGACCGGCGAATCGCGCGGCTCTGATCTCGTGTCCGAGAGCGCCGTTGGCCACTGCAAGTCTGCCGCAACCGCAGGATCGGATTTTTTAGCTGCACCATCACGACCCCAACGATTTGCGACAGGTGTGATTTTAGCGCCTGCGCCAATGCGTTGGGTTGATAACCCATTTACAGTGCTGCTTTCAGGATTCGTTCTTGCGTCTGTTCTTGAACAGTGTAATTGCGCGAAAACGCACTTGATACCGCGGCCCGCTGTGCAACGTCGCCTGCGGGAACTCTTTCTTCTGACATCAGCGTCGGTCTGGTTACCTAACCCTTCAAGCTGGCTGTCTCGGCTGGCTTCAGCATTCTCGCCTTGCGGCTATCACCCGAGATCCGGATATTGTTGCCTCGAAAAGTTGACACGGGCAGTCAATATCGCGGGGATCATCCCGGATTTGGCGGGCTCGAACCACTGGTTCAGCGTCTTGCCGATGTTCATCCTGCATGGGTTCTTCACCAATTCTTCGGGCATGGCGAAGGGGGCCTATCGTGCTGCCAAAGCGTGGATCGGCTGGAAGCCCGTCGGTCTGGCCGTGTCGACCGTGCTGGCAGCGGGTACGCTGGCCTCACTCATACCGCCTTCGGCTGCGCTGACGGTCTATGATGCCATCGTGGATGGAGGCATTGAGCGATTGCTGCTGGCAGGCTTTATCCTTGGCGTGTACTCGGTGTTTCTCTATGTTGGGTTTATCATGCTGCGCTTTGCTGCCAATCCCGACCTTGGAGAGCGCTGACCCGAGGAGACCTTCATACCATTCGATATCCGAATCGACGCCTACACAACGGCGGTTCCGTCCGACGGCCGCCTGAAAGAAATCGCGGGGGGCTTCGACTTTACCGAAGGGTCGATCTGGCATCCGACGGAACACTTGCTGATCTTCCCTGACATCCAGGAAAGCCACCAGTACAAATGAACAGAGGCCGAAGGGCACAGGATCTTTCGCACACCATCCAATCAGGCCAACGGCAACTATTTTGATCGTGACGGCCGGGTGATTTCCTGCGAACACGCCTCATCCTAAATTTGGCCGAACTCGCGAAAATAATGGAACTCTACGCGATCAGGACCTGCCCTTTCAGGGCGTATTCCGATTGGCCTCGAACGGCATGCCGATGCTGGTTACGGACGATTCCCAGCAACCCAACAGGTTGTGCCTGCCGGTGGACGAAAGCCAGATTTTCGTCAGGGGCAGCAGGGATGGAATTGAGCACGCTGTTCATCACCGCCGCTACCTCTGTTTGCCGCATTCCGACCGCGATGACTGGTCTGGCTATGTTCTGAACCCGAAAGGAGCCGCGTGACTGACGCCTACGACATTCCTCCAAGCATCGACAATACAAAGCCTGCAACCCTGGTGCATCCGAAGGTCACCTTGCGCATGCGCGACATGTTTCTTGTTTCCATCGTCAGGTGCAACAGTCGATGGATCATCGATGAACACGAAGATAAAGGGCGAAAGTGATCTTGGCCCGATCCCGCTTGTATAGCTACTTGGATCTCTTGTTGGCTGTGAAAGCGCAGTGCTAAAGCCGGTCGCACAGGCCAATATGAACCTGTGGTCAGGCAATTTTGAAGCATACCTCCCGCCACCGGAAACCACGATGCAAGGTGTCCGTATGTTTCAAGAAAAAAAGTTGGGGAGAGCGTTTGGAAAAACAATGGCGTCAAAGCTTTGCGGCACATTTCCGCTGAACCTTGACGCCATTTGGTAGTAGTGAAGTCGCCCCGCAGGTTATGCGGGGCGAGAGGTTTCTTATTCGGCGGGAACCACATCCGAGTGGGTGTTCTCCACATGATGTTTTTCGCGAACCGGACGCACCATCAAGTTGGCAAAGAACGCGATTACCAGCAACGCAGCCATACAGTACATAGTTGTATTATAAAGCGTCGCGGTCGGGTCGGTGGTACCCACAGGCGCGATTTCCATCAATTTCGCAATCGTGACCGTGTTAGCGGCGGCCAATTCGTTCAATTGTGCAATCGGCGCGCCAAATTTCTCAGCAAAGGCTGCTGGATCAATTTTCGCGGCAAGGTCGGCAATCGCGTTTTCTTTGGACAGGCTCCGCAGGTAGGTGATTGCGAACGGCCCCAACACACCAGCCGCTGACCAAGCGGTCAGAAGGCGTCCGTGGATTCCGCCCACATGCATCGTTCCGAAGATATCGGCCAGGTAGGCTGGAATTGTGGCAAAGCCGCCGCCGTACATGGTAAAGATGATCATTGTTGCGATGTAGAAGCCGATCAACGCCGTGACTCCACCGGACGCTGCCCAGAACGGGATGGTGCAGTACAGGATCGTGCCCAGAACAAAGAAGCAATGGTAGGTGTTCTTGCGACCGATATAGTCCGAGGTCGACGCCCAGAAGAACCGTCCGACCATGTTGAAGACTGAAATCATCAGAACGTAAGTTCCAGCAAAAGCAGCCGTTACGAGTGCGAGATCACCAAAAATCTCGTTGATCATCGTCTTAGCCACACCGATCACGCCAATCCCTGCGGTCACGTTGAAGCACAGAACAACCCAAAGCAGCCAGAACTGCGGTGTCTTCATGGCCTGGTCGATGTGCACGTGGTTTTGCGTCACCATGCGTTTCGCAGACGGTTTGGGCTCCCACCCAGCGGGTTTCCAACCTTCGCGCGGAACGCGATATTGAAAGGCGGCGAACATCATGACGAAGAAATAGACAATTCCCAGTGTCAGGAATGTTGCTGCGGCGCCTGTATTGCCAGTGCCGACCACATATACACCTGCCTCGCCGCCGAACTGCGCGGCCTGTTGGGCCGAGGCGACGACAACCTCAATTTTCCCGGCTGCCGTTTCGGCAAAACGACGACCACCTTCCGTGATGAGGTTTACCGTGTTTTCTGCTCCAAGGAATTCGGGCGCTGTTTGAAATGTCGACAAAAGCCATTGGTTCAACGGAGCACCAATCATGGCGCCGCCGCCAAAGCCCATAATGGCCATGCCCGTTGCCATGCCCCTGCGGTCAGGGAACCACCGGATCAGGGTCGATACAGGCGAGACATAGCCAAGGCCTAGCCCTGCGCCGCCAAAGACACCGTAACCAAGGTACAATAGCCACAGCTGATGGGTCGCGATCCCAAGCGAGCCAATGACGAAGCCACCGCCCCACAGGATTGCAGCAACAACCCCAACGTAGCGGGGGCCGACCTTTTCAAGCCATTTGCCGCCGACAGCAGCCGTAAGGCCCAGAACCACGATGGCGACGGAAAAGATCCATACAACGGATGACAGCGACCAGTCACTGCCTGACGAGGCAACGACGCCCAGCTGGCGTGTAAGAGGCGGGTTAAAAACGGACCACGCGTAGACCGATCCGATACAAAGGTGGATGGCAATAGAGGCCGGCGGCACCCGCCATCGGTTGTAACCTTCTGGTGCGACGATGTTTTCCTTGCGCAGAAACCCTAGAGGTCCAGCTGCTGAGTTTGTCATTACTTCTCCTCCGAAATGCGGGACGCCTCCATCCCTGGAACGGCTGCACCCGTGTCGTTGGTCTACGACGGTAGACAGCGCGCTTTTGCCGTATGATCACCGGGCAAAAGGTTGGTCAACAAAAATTATTGTGAGTTAACAAATGGTTATGAGAATTTTTCTGCACTGCAAAAAGGACAAAATGTCCAGTTCCAGACGAAACACTGGAAAACCTCCGGACAAATTGTCCAATTTTCGAAGGGGAGAAATGGCCGGTCAGGACGAATTGTCTCCGGCAGGGCACCACACAAAAAAAGTTGTTCCCCGCCCTTCTTGGCTTGCCACAGTGATTAAGCCACCTGCCCGTGTGATAAGGGTTTGGCTGATGGACAACCCTAATCCGGTGCCTTCTGCGTGTCTGCTAGTAAAGAACGGGTCGAATATTTTGTCTAGCTTTTCAGGCGCAATGCCTTTGCCAGTGTCGGAAACCGAAATCTGACTGCCGGCTACCTCATCCCGGTCCGCGGGTCCCGTTCTGATCGTTAGCGTCCCTGTGTCATTCATGGCCTGTGTCGCGTTAATGATCAGATTCACCAAAACCTGCTGCAACTCCGTTTCCACGATCCTTACTGAAGGCGCTGGAGCATGACTCTGAGTAACCTGAATGCCGTGTTTGCGCAGGTCGGCGGACACCAGAACAAGCGCATCCTCAACGGCACTCTGCGGATCAACCAGAGTCGCAATATCAGACATTTCACCAGGCCGTGTGAAATTCAGCAACTTACCCACAATGATATTTATCCTGTGGGTTTGATCATCAATAAGATCAAGCTCAGTTTTCAGCGCGGCCTGATCCTGAGGGCTCAGGCTGGCCCTGAGAATTTCTAAGTTGCCCTGGATCACCGCGACGGGATTGTTGATCTCATGTGCGACGCCTGCGGTAATTTCGCCGATAGAGGCCAGCTTTTCCGACATCACCAACTGTGCATAGGTTTCTTCGAGTTTCCGATTGGCCTCGCTCAGTTGTTCAGTACGTTTTTCAACCTGATCGTTCAGGTTCTCTGCGTAATCCCTGAGCGCCTCATCGCGGTCTTGAATCTGATCAAGCAAACGATCCAGATGGCGTGCAACCGCACCGATCTCATCCTTGGCCTCGACGACACCGATGCGCGCGTTCAGGGCGCCTTGCTCTGCGCGCTCCATCGTGGCTGTTATTTTCTCCAACGGAGCAAAGACGCCTTGCGCAAGCCGCAAAAAGATCGGCACCGACAGCCCAATTACAGCAATAAACGCCAGAACCAACGTAACGATCGTGGCGTTTCGCTGCATTTTGTAAGGTTCTTCCAAAAAACCGGTGTAAAGCATGCCAATGCGTTTTCCGGTTACATCGGACAACGGCACGTAGCCCGAGATATACCAATCGTTTACAACAAAAGCGCGATCCAACCACGGGAGCCCCTGGCCCATGACATGCCTCCAGACAACCTCGGAAACTCGTGTTCCCAAAGCCCGGGTCTCAGAGAACAGGCGCACATTCGTTGAAATGCGCACATCATCCAGAAACAATGTGGTGGTGCCAGTGCGCGTTTCATGCTTCGCGTCCTCACGGTAGATGAGGGCGTTCATCCTGTCGATAACGGATAGATTTCGGTTCAATAGAAGTCCGCCAATCAACAGGTCCTGACCAACCACATCGCGATGCGTGGCCAAGAGAACCATGCCACGGGTTTCCACAGATCGCTCAATGCTGCGGGCGGCCTCTGTCTGTACCAGTGGAAGGCTGGCTTGCTTTGCCAAGTCTGGTGATATGTTGTTCAAGTCCTGCGCACTCAAAACCGCCAGCCCAGCTCCTGTGGTTCCACGAGAGGCCGCAATCGCTGCATTTCGCAGGCTGGCAGGCATTGTAGACTCGTCCGATTGGTCGAAAAGTAGAAAGTCGAGACCCATTTTGGACTGTTCTTTCGCAAGAAACCGTTTGAAATGCTCTCCTCCTACTGCCCGGGCTTTGGCAAATCGAACCGATTGGACAAGTGCGGCGACTTCGGCGGCTTGCGTTGCCTCTATCCGGCCAAAATACTGCTCAGCCACGCGCAAATCACTCGCGACTTTTGCTAGGAGAAGTTGGTCGTACTTGTCGATCCAGCGCACCATTGTTACGCCAAGAAGAAGTGGCAGCAGAACGACCAGAGGCAACAGCGCTAGCAAAAGCAGCCGCAGCCGCACCGATCGCATCGGCCTCAGAGCCCCCAAGCCTGGCATTTCCGGTCAATCGTTTTACGGGCGACCCCCAATCGGCGGGCGGCCTCGGCCCGATTTCCGCCGCAGGCATCCAGCGTCTCAAGGATATGACGCTGCTCAACGGCTGCCAGGCTTTCAATTTCACCCGTTGCAGAGGTTTTTCCCAATATCGGATCGTAACCCCCATTGATCAGCGCACGCTCAACGGTGTTGCGTAGCTCCATCACGTTGCCGGGCCACCGGTACGCCAGCATTCGCCGGCGCGTCACTGGCGGCAGGGCGGGTTGCGACAACCCAAGCCGCGCCGACAAGCTTTCGGAAAAATACCGGATCAGCTCAACAATATCTTCCCCCCTTTCGCGCAGTGGCGGCAGGGTGATTTCAATGACATTGAACATATAGAACAGGTCGGCGCGAAACCTGTTGTCATTTACCGCCTGTTGCAAGGATTGCGTACTGGAAGAAACGATCTGCACGTCAATTGCTACACTGCGTTTTGCCCCAATTGGCCGAAAACGACCCGTGGTCAATAATTCCACAAGCAGATTCTGGCAACCAGGCGACAGCATCTCGACGTCTTCGAGATAGAGTATCCCGCCCGCAGCGTCCCGCAGCATGCCGTCTTGTTCTTGCCAGTGATCATCCGAGTTCGACTCGATCCGTCCGAAAAGCCTTGTTTGAAGTGTATCTTCGTTCATCCCCTTGCATTGCAGCCAGACAAACGGATTTTCAGCCCGCGAAGAATTGGAGTGCAACATGCGCGCCGCTATTTGCTTGCCAGACCCGACTTCGCCACGAATGACAACATGTGACGACGTTGTCGCGGCTTTGGCTATCGCTGCGCGCACCGATTTTATTTCATTCGAAGATCCCAACAACGCGTCGCTATTGTGCAGCAGATCCTTACCCGCTTCTACCTCGTGTCGCAGGGCCGCGTTCTGTCGTAAAAGCTGCGCGCGCGCCAGGCTACGTGCAATTGCGTTCAACAACTGGTTTACACGGAACGGCTTCAACAGAAAATCCGAAGCCCCGGCCCGGATTGCCGCAATGGCCGTATCGAGGTCGGCAAACGCTGTCATCAGTATGACATCCGAAAACAGACCGATGCGCCGTTGGTCCGCCAGCCATTCAACCCCGTTTTGCTTTGGCATCACATTGTCCAACAAGACAATGTCATAGCTGTTCGCATCAAGCAGATTGGCAGCTTCTTCGGTGTTGGACGCGACGTCCACAGTGGCGCAGTGTCCCATCAGCGCCTTTAACAGGAAATTCCTCATCCCAGGTTCATCATCAATCACAAGAACCGAAGCTTTGGAAAGTTCAGGGGTAAAGCTGCCCACCAAAACATCGGTTGCGCCGACAGTCCGCGCCGCGGATTTCGATGGGTCACTTGTCATCTTGATGGTTCGACTCATTTGGCCTTTGAAAGTGTTTGGCGGATTGAGTCCAGGCATTCATGTCTCGACCGGTTTGACGGTTTTTCAACCAGGTGGGAAGTCATTGCCCATATGGTTCCTTCAAATACAGGATTCAATTGCTGAATTTGCGGTATCTGTCTCGCCCTGTCCCTCCGGATGAATGACGACGCCCCGACCACCGGGCCCAAAACGGCATAAATCATCCGATTGAGAGAGTTTTATTGGTCAACCGGACAGCGCAACAAAATCATGCTCGGATTCTAATCACCACGGCGCGCTATCTTTTTGCGCAAAACTAAACGAATACGGTTTTCGAAGGGTTGTCCACGCGGAACAATCGCCCCTTTCACACTCACAATGATCGGTTCACTTGTTCCACTACAGGCTTTCAAGCCGCCTCGACTAACTCAATCCCGTGATCCTGCGCAGCAAGCGTAGATCGACGAAATGCCGATCCTCACTTTTGCTGGCTCTGTAATTTTCTATGATCCGACAGTGAGTAATCGTGCGATGGCCGTTGTCCGGGGCTCAGAATAATAAACACACCACCTCGTACCACCGGAAACTCCGCGGTTGTTAGAGTTCGGGCAGATCGCTGGGTCTGGGGTAGAAATTGCGGCAGGAACGAACCTCTCTTTTATGCAGATCAGGAATGCTACCCTTATTCATACGCTCCCACTGTGCGCAGCCCGAACTGTATAAACGTAAGCTGAAATGGGTGCTGCGTCTGCGTATGTGCAATTGTATAATAGGTGGCGACGAAATATTAATAATATGATACGTCATAAAAAGAATTTGTAAGTTTTGTTTCCAGAACCCGGGATTTCCTAGCGTATAAAGGCGGCCAGATTGGTGAGTCCGAACGTCAATTGCAGGGAATGTGGTGCGGCCAATCCTGCCGGATCAAAATTCTGTCACAGCTGCGGAAACGCGCTGACGTTTGCATGTGGGGTCTGCGGTGAGGCCGCGTTGGCGAACGCGCGGTTTTGTACGGCCTGTGGCTCGGCTTTGTCGGGTGTCCCCGAGGAACCGGCGCACACCGCGCAACCAGCCACCCAGCAAGCGTCCCAGTCAAAACAATCCGCTGAAAGTGTTGCTGAGCGTCGCCAGTTGACAGTGGTTTTTTGTGATCTGGTTGGGTCCACGGCGCTGTCCGAGAAACTCGACCCCGAAGACTACCGTGAACTCATAACGAAATACCGCGATCTGGTAGGACACAACGTCGCAAAATTTGGTGGAGAGATCGCAAATTATGCCGGTGATGGTGTGGTTGCGATTTTTGGTTACCCGACCGCACAAGAGCTGAGCCACTATTCGGCAGCGCTCTGCGCATTGGAAATTGCAAGCTCGGCGCAGGACATGGATATGGGCTTTTCGCGGCAGCCTGTGTCAACAAACGTGCGTATCGGAATGCATACGGGCCCGGTGGTTGTCGGTACTGCGGCAAATTCCTCAACGGACGAAAGGGTGTGGTTATTCGGGGATACGCCAAACGTTGCTGCGCGTATTCAGGCCGCTGCCGACGTTGGCGAGGTGGTGGTGTCCGAGGTAACGCGCCGGTTAATTGGTGAGCGGTTGGATTTCACCTCCATCGGCAGCCCACAGCTGGCGGGTGTCAGTGCGCCAATGCAGCTCTACCGCGTCCGGCGAAAGGTTTCAGGCTTTGAATCGGCCCGAAAGGACTTTTCGCATGACACGACACCGACAATTGGAAGAGCCGCAGAAATCGCGCTGGTTCGGTCAAGATGGGAAGGGGCATTGGACGGGGAAGGGCAGGTGTTGCTTCTGACCGGTGATGCCGGCGTTGGAAAGTCTAAGATTGCCTTTGGATTGAAAGATGAGCTGTCAGACGAAGATGCGGCCCAACTCACTTTGTTCGGCTCTCCGCTGCATCAGAGCAGCGCATTTTTTCCAATCAAAAATGCACTGACCAAACTGACAGGGATGTCCCCGAACGCCAACCCGGAGGACAGTCGGAACAAGGTACTCGGTTTTCTGAACGATTTGGGCCTGTCTGCTGATGGCTGCGCAGCCCCAATTCTGCGTTTGATGGGACTTGGTAACAGCACCTCGTCGGCCGAGCGGATGGCCCCCGAACGTGAGAAAGGCGCGTTGATTGAAGCGCTGCTGCAATTGTGTGCAGGTTTAGAGCAACGCCGGCCACTGCTGCTGTTGCTTGACGACGTGCATTGGTTTGATGCCTCTACGCTGGAATTCGTAAATGGTTGGGTTGAGCAGTTGGCCAATCGGCGTTGCCTGACCCTGATGACAGCCCGCACGGAGTTTCAATCGCCTTGGCGCAATCAGTCTCATGTCACCAGTTTGGAGCTGAACCGACTGGTGCGCCGCGACATTTATAAGCTGGTCGAGAGTATCTCGGGTGTACGTCCCTCCAAGGAGGTATTGAGCCAACTGGCGGAACGCACCGACGGCGTCCCATTATTTGTCGAAGAACTGACCAAGATGGCGATGGAGTCGGGTCTGCTGGTCAGCCGGGGGCAAAGTCAGGCTGAGCTTTCTATGGCGATCCCTGAATCCTTACAGGATTCTCTGATGGCACGGTTGGATCGGTTGTCTGCCAGTCGTGAGATCGTTCAGGTTGCTGCTGCAATCGGGCGGAACTTTGAACGGAAACTGCTGTCCGAGGTTTTGGATTGGAGCGACGCTGACATTTCGAATGCCCTTGAGCAGCTATTGGAAACTGAACTTATTGTTCCCGCAGGGCAACCCGGCGCAGAGGACGCGTATAGGTTCCGACACGCGTTGGTACAGGATGCGGCCTATCAGTCCATGTTACGATCTACGGCCTCAAGATGGCATGGGCGGATTGCCGAAATACTTGAGGAGCACTACAAGGAAACTGTCACTCGTGAGCCGGAAATCCTGGGCCATCACTATTGGCGCGCGGGAAACTACGCTGCTGCCGAAGGCAAGCTTATGATGGCGGCGCGGCAGGCCTTGGATCATTCCGCCAATGTCGAAGCGATCACGCATTTGAAGCATGCTTTGGACTGCCTGCAGGAACTTCCCGCCTCGCAAGTGCGGGACCGCCGAGAGATCGATCTTCAGATCATGATCGCCGTTCCACTGGCGTTTGTGCGCGGGTATGCGCACAAATCGGTTTTGGCAGCATATTCTCGGGCGCAGGCGTTGTGCCGCGAATATGGCGAAACTGAACGGCTGTTCAAAGTCGTTTATGGGCAGTTCCGGTCAACAATGCTGGGTGGTGAATACGCGATTTCCAAACAGAATGCGGACAGATTGGTATCGCTCTGTGAAGACCTGAAGAGCCCGTTGGTATTGGCGTCGGCTGAACGATCGCATGGATCGCTGAATACATATCTGGGCCATCCGCTGGAGGCGTTGACGCATCTGGACGCGGGGATTGGCGTGAACCTTTCAATCGAGCACCGTTTCGTGGGGCTTGACTACGACGTGGTTGATCTGGCGGTCGCGCTTCAAGGCTATCGGGCTTTGTCGAGCTGGTTGTCAGGTGACGAAGCCACCGCATTGGCGGCGATCAAAGCGTCGTTGGTCCACGCCGAGGAAACCGCGCACCCATTCAGCCAGTCTTTTGCGCATGCCTTCCTGGGATGGATTTCACAGTTCCGCGGCGATGAGACAACGGTGCAGGACAGTTCGGCCACGTTGATTACACTGTCTGAGGAGTATTCGTTTCAATTCTGGCGCGGTTGGGCGCGGGTGATGAACGGATGGGCGCGCCGCAATACGGATGGTGAGAAATCGCTGGAAGGCATTGAATTGGGCCTGCGGGAATGGCGGGATACCGGTTGTCGGCTGGGTTTGAGCTTTTTTCTTTACCTCTACGCGGATGCCGCCATTTTGCACGGACGTCTAGATCTGGCCGAAGACCTTCTGGATCAGGCCGATGGCTTTGCCGAGGACAGCGGTGAAAAGTTCTGGATCGTTGGTTTGACCCGCTTGCGGGGCAGGCTGGCGCTTGGACATGGCGATGAAACC
Source organism: Ruegeria sp. YTSA135 (assembly GCF_059610165.1). Classification (NCBI taxonomy): domain Bacteria; kingdom Pseudomonadati; phylum Pseudomonadota; class Alphaproteobacteria; order Rhodobacterales; family Roseobacteraceae; genus Ruegeria; species Ruegeria sp. YTSA135. The sequence continues at coordinate 34,753 of NZ_JBXWNC010000003.1, forward strand.
AAAGCCATGGACCATTTCAAAAAGGCCGCGATGCTGGCGCTTGAGCTTGGGCATTATGGCCCGTTGCTGCGCGTGGTTCAGGAACTGTCGAACCTCAATTCTTCATCAGATTGCCTGAGCGAAGTGGCCAGGACCGTTGAAAAAACGATGAAAGCAGCCAAGGCACACAAACCCGCCCTGATCGAGGTGGATACCATTTTAAAGAAACTTAAGACAGCAGTTCCGGAGGCATCATCGGGCAAAAACTGAGATCGAAAATCTGTCGCAGAAAGTCGGAAGGACACAGCCAATATGACAAGGAAAACCAAGGATGATCGGTGCCATCAAACGGATGTTACCGGTGTCATGCCAAAACTGCCAAAGCAGTTTGATACCTTCCCCTTCTACTATGCCTCGCTGCAATGCCAATGGATGTATTGGTACACCTCGCTCGAAGCCGCGAAACCGTTTGTTAAAGACACCGGTCTGTGTGTTGCTGAATTTCCCGACGAGAAAGGTGACAACAAGGCTGTTATACTGCTGAACTTCCAACGCTATACGGCGCATTACGATAACTCATTGGGTTTCGTGAACGAGGTGGAATTCAATCTTCTGGTCTACCCCTCGAACCGGGTGCCAGGTGTCCCGAAAATGACTTTGACCGAGTATTTGCACGGTCGCGACCAGACCAAGACAATTGGTCATCTGCGCGTTCATGTGGCTGCCGATAATGCGATGGCGGTCAAGGCGGGGCGGCAGGCTTTTGGCGAGCCAAAATTTCTAGGGCAGTTTAACTACAAAGTTCCCTCGCTGAACGCCAAGATGAAAGGCGATCCCCCGATTTCGCCGAAGGCTTGGTGGATACAACTGGTTAACCCGGATGATCCCCAGACCATTGTCTACGATCTGGATGCCGATCTGGGCAAACTGTCAGGCGATCAGTGGACGCTGACGAATTGCACTCCGATCCCGGAATTTGCGACCGGGCTTGGCCGTACGGTTTGGACAAGATGGACCATCGCAGGCCTGTTTGAAACTGCAATGCTGACGACCAAGGAAGGCAAGAAAATCGCGAAGTCGTTCAAGCTGAAACTGGGCAGGAATGATTTTCCAATGACCCGCGACATGCACAGGTTGTTTACAGACAAGACGCCGGTTGCCGTGCAGGTTTTTGAAAGCCCACCGGCGTGTTTTGAACCCCGAGGCTTTTACGTCGACGCAATAGACGGGGACCGCCATGACCACGCATGACGATACCATCGCCTACGATGCCTTTCTGACTGTCAGCGCCGCATTGACCGGGTACAACGCTGCCGAGTTGCAGGCGACTGGCTGCGCGGCAGAATATTGGCATCATGTGCAGCAGGTTTTGCCCGAGGGCATTCTGAAAAAGTTTCTGTCCCTTGCACCGAGGCTGGGCAAGAAAGACGACGACAAGATCATCCGCGAGTCTTACTTGCCTGACAGATGTCTTGGTCCGGTGGCCCGGTCACTGATCCAGCTTTGGTATACCGGGCAATGGGTGCCGCTGCCACAGGAATGGCGTGAAAACTACGGCGCCTCGCGCTTTGACGTGGTCAAGATCATCTCGACCCGGGCGTACAAGGAAGGTTTAGTCTGGGACGCCATCGGCGCACATCCACAAGGGGCCAAGCAACAGGGATTTGGAGCGTGGAGCCTTGAGCCCCCGAAACAGAGAGGGCAGGCCGATGAACGCAATTCCTGACGACGAAAGATGCTATGATGTGGTGATTGTGGGCGCGGGGTTTGCCGGTGGTATCCTGGCGAAAGAGCTTGTGTCCGAAGGGCATTCTGTTCTGATCCTCGAAGCCGGAGAGGATCATGGCAAGACATGGGAAACCTACAGATCTTATCTGGATCAGTACTATCTGTCTTTGGCAAAAACGCCGAATTCACCCTATCCGAACCTGCCTACCCTGCCGTCGCCTTCGGTTCTGGACATCACCGCAGTTCGCGGGACAGAGCCCGACACCAACGGGTATTTCGTTCAACGTGGCCCTTTGCCGTTCGGCAGCAATTACCTGATGGCGTATGGCGGAACGTCGTTGCATTGGCTGGGCACGAGTCTTCGGATGATGCCCGCAGATTTTGAGATGCAAAGCCGGTTTGGGCTGGGGGTCGACTGGCCCTTCAAATACGACGACCTGAAGAAAGACTACGAGCGCGCCGAGTGGGAGATCGGAGTCTCTGCCGATGCCGTTGAACAGACCCCCAAGGCACTTGGGATCAAGACTTCGGGTCCGAAGGACAGCAAGGACTATTTTGCAAAGGATTATGATTATCCGATGCATTCGATCCCTTCATCTTATGTGGACGAGTTCTTTGCCCGTGCCGATGGCATGGCGATTGAGGTTGGCGAGGATGCAAGCGATGCCGTTCACCTAAAGGTTTCACGTACGCCGCAGGGTCGCAACTCAACACCGCGCAGCCCGAAGAATGGCAAGGGCATTCCGGTTGGTGATGAAGTACGAAACCAATTTCAACCGCGCGGCGCGACCGGTCCGTTCGCCTATATGGGCCAGCGGTGCGAGGGGAATTCCAGCTGCATTCCAATCTGCCCAATTCAGGCCAAATACAACGCGATGAAGACCCTGGAAGATGCAAAGCACATCGGCAAGAACCTGATGGAGACCATCACGCAGGCGATCGCATCAAAGGTTGAACTGGATGAAAACGGACGGGTTTCCGGTATAACATACAAAAAGTACGCGTTCCCCGGTGTTCCGCAGTACGAATTACGCCGCGCGACGGGCAAGCACTATGTCCTTGCGGGCGGTGCTGTCGAAAACGTTACGCTCGCTCTGGCGTCTGGGATTTGTAAAAGCAGTGACGAGTTGGGGCGCAACCTTATGGACCATCCCTATATGATGACATGGGGCGCAGCCCCCGAACCCGTAGGGCCGTTTCGCGGGCCGGGATCGACATCCAGCTATGCGAATTTCCGCGATGGAGCCTTTCGCGACAAAACGGCTGCATTTCGGTTAGAGATCGGTAACTGGGGCTGGAACTTTGCCGCCGGATCGCCAAATTCAGACGTTGCGCGGCTGGTTGAACAGGAAAACCTGTACGGCAGTGCCCTGCGTGACAAGCTGTATCACGACGTCCAAAGACAGGTGCGCCTGGGAACACTGGTCGAACAACTGCCCCGGTCTACAAACCGCATCACAATCGACCCGGCTTATCGCACGCCCATGGGCGAATACCGTCCGGTGATCAGCTATGATCTGGACGATTATTCACGCGCCGGGCTGGCCGCCGCTTATGACGCCTGCGCACGGATATTTCAAAGGTTGGGCATCAAAAATCATACGTCCTACAACCCGTCGGATGCGGGATATTTTACCTATGAAGGCAAAGGTTACACCTTTTTCGGGGCCGGCCATCTGGTCGGCACGCACCGGATCGGCACCCACAAAACCAATTCTGTAACCAATGATCAGATGCGGTCGTGGGATCACGATAATCTCTGGCTGGTCGGCGCTGGTTCAATGCCCACGATCGCCACGTCAAACCCGACACTGACTCTGTCAGCCATGGTCTACAGGGCCGCCAGGGCCATTACTGCGGCCGTTCGGAAGGGGATGCGAAATGACTTCAAACGACACGCTTGAGAAAACGCGGGAAAAACTGTGTGGTCTGCTTCAAAAAGCGCTGATACTCGAACTTTCCACAATACCACCCTATGCAACGGCCTGTTACTCTATTTTGGAGCAGGGGCAATACGATCGGTCTGAGCCTACCATAGTGAATGCCGAACCCATCGAGGTGATCCGCCAGGTCATGGTCGAAGAAATGTTGCACATGGTGCTGGTGGCAAATGTCCTGAATAGCATCGGAGGCCATCCAAAGCTAAACGACCCAGATCAGTTGCCGACCTATCCAACGAAACTGTTGGACGGTCGCGGGCCAAAGGTACACCTGCGCCGGTTTACCCCTCAGCAGGTCAAAAGCTTTCGCCTGATCGAGACGGCCCCAAAAGATACAGGCCCAGCCAAAAAAGGTGATTATCACACGATCGGAGGGTTCTACACCTACATCAAGCAAGAGCTTGAAAATGCCTGTGACACGTTCGGCAATGACGCGATCTTCATCGGTGATGAAAAGCGGCAAATCTCAAATGATGATTATTTTGGGGCAGGGGGTGAGGTGATCGAAGTGGTCGGCACCCCGAAACAACGCCGCATTTCTGCGATGCGAGCGATCACGGAAATCATGGAAGAAGGTGAAGGTGCCGATATGGGCCACAGGGCAGGGGACAAAGACGTAATCCCAGGGCCCGAAGGACGCGAAGACGTCGCGCATTACTTTAAGTTCAACGAAATTCTCCACAGCCGGTACTATCATCCAGATGATGCGGTAGATGAACCTCCGACAGGTGGTGATCTGATTGTCGATTGGAGCGCAGTCTCTCCGATGCAGGATGATCCGTGCGAAAGCAACTATGCGCGCGCACCGGAGGTTGCGGAAATGTCTGCGGAATTCAATACCGCCTGGACCGGTTTGCTGGACGGCTTGGAGATTGCTTTCAACACGGACAAGAGCGCTTTGCGTGACTTGGTGCCGACGATGTACATCATGAAATCTCTGGCACAAAAACTCATGCGCATACCGTTGCCAGACGGATCAGGTGAAACTGCCGGTCCTACCTGGACATATTTGGTAAAAGCTTAGATTCAGCTTGGCTTATACGCGTCCCTCCAATCACCCGGCACGTTCGACCAAACACGGTTTCGTTGGATTATCCCGCTTGACTGCCGTTTTCTAATGGCCGGGGTTTTCCGGTTCCGTCAGCGCGGCTTCGCGATCAAAGGCTGATGCCCAGTCATCCAGCAGAGGGCTGTTGCCGTGCAAGAGACGCCACTGTCGAATGCCGTTGCGCCAGCCCGCACGGCCAACACGGGTGAGTGGCTCGGGCGCTTCAGCGGCAGGCACACCCTGCTCTAACAGGCGCCACGCGTCTTTCTTGGCGGTGATGTAGTCTTCGGGTGCCCAGGCGTTTAGCATCTTTTGAAATGCTTCAAAGGCGGCCCGGTTAAATGGCTTATCCTCACCCATTCGACCGATCACGGGATTTTCGGGATGCAACGCTCCGCATGGCGTCAGCCCGGCTGGAATCGGTGTATTAGCAGAATGCGTACGTCCTGCCCGCAGCAGTTTGGGCAGGACGTGGGTGTGCGGCCCGTCGGGAGATCTGCCGCCCGTGTCCGGACCTCCGATCATTTGATAGACTTCTACGCGCCCAATCCGTGTCAGCGCGACGCGATGCGGGTGGGCGGCGAGGATCGCAGGCATCGCAGGGTTGCCAACCTCGAACAGCGACCTTCCTGCGTTTTCCCGCAGGATCTTCAAAAGGTCGCCATCCAAAGTGCGGATACAGAAATCCACCTGGAACTGGTTCAGCCCCATGTCGAACAGGATACCATGGCGGTCTTCGACGCGGATCGCGTCCGCGTCCGGCCCCAGTTCCATCAGCACCTCCCGCTGGTTCATGGCCGCCATTTCCTGTGGCAAACACAATGAGACAGCCTGGGTCCAGCGATGCGGTTTCGGGCTTAGGGTTTCATAGGCAACGGGAACGACATTTTCCAAGCTATCCAAACGAATACCGCCACGTGACGTGAATTGCACGTGCTCCTTCATATCCCCGGGGGAGGGATCGCTTGAGACATGATGGAACTCGGCAATGGCACCGAAAGACCCCATATTCCAGCCGCTATCTTCCTGAGTCAGAGCCTGTTGCGTGACCATGGCCAGATCAAGCATGCGTGGGTTCCTTTCGTTCCGAAATCCAAGCGGTCATCCCGGCAGCAACCGCATCGTAGACGGCGCGCCCGACAGCTTCACCAATATCTGTATGAAGCCCGGCAAAGTCGACTATTCCGATCGGTGCCGCAACGGCAACGCAATCCGTACCCGTGCCAGTTGCAATCCCCGTGGGCAGGTTAAAATGGGCGTCCATCACAGCAGCGGTCCGGGCTTGCACGGCGATGCTCATGGCTTCGATCAGACCGGTTTGGCTTAGCCCGGTATCGACGCGCACGGCCACGTTGATGGTGCCCCAATCACGGTTTGAGTAGTCGACACGCTGGCCGACCCTTTCACCATTGGACAGGCCCACCGTGGCCACGGCCTGCGCCATCACAGATCCAACTTCGGCAGTTCGAGACTCAAAATGCTTGATCGCCCGTGACGTCAACAGGGCTACTGCATCCTCGCTGTTGCGGCGCTTCAACTCGTTTGCCAACCACATGCGCACATCCATTCCCTGGGGCAGATCGGCGTTGCGCACCTCACGCCACAGAATCTGTGAGGCCAGAACAAAACCGGGCCGGTTGACTGCCCAGCTCAGCACTGCCATTTGCTGCCCCAGATCAAAACTCAGCCACGGGGCGTTCAACGTCAGACCGTTCACCCGACGACCTCAAGCGGTTGAAACACGGGACCAGAGGCGGTGTTCTCGTGCCAGACGGAAATGCCAAAGCTGCGCGCCATCAGATTGGCTGAGAGGACTTGCGCAGGAGGGCCGTCAGCGATCACACCGCCCTCTGCCAACAGGATCAGCCGCGTGCAATGACGCGCGGCAAGCCCGAGGTCATGCAAGGACACAAGCACAGCCCTGCCTTCATCGGCAAGATCACGGAACACTTTCATGGTCGAAATCTGATGTGCAGGGTCCAGACCTGCGGTGGGCTCATCTGCCATCAGGATGGGCGTGTCTTGTACCACGGCCCGCGCGATCAGCGCACGGGCCTGCTCACCGCCCGACAGGCGGGATGCAGCACGCAGGCGTAGCGCCCCCAAGTCCATTCTGTCGATGACCTGATCAATAAGAGCCTGATCCCTTTCAGCTATCGCACCTGTTGGTGAAAGATGCGGCAGGCGTCCAAGCGCAACAAGCCGCTCAACGGTGACCGGCCATGCGATTTCGCGCGCTTGCGGCATCCATGCGACTGTCCGGGCCCGGTCACGGGCGGTCAGGTTCGCAAGCGAGCTTTGACCAGAATGTGGTATCAACCCCAGGGCCGCCCGCATCAGACTGGTCTTGCCTGCACCGTTGGGGCCGATTAGCCCCACCATCTCACCAGCAGAAATCGTAAGGCTGACCCTGCGAAACACCTCTCGGTTGCGCAGGGTAACGCCTAGATCGCGCAGTTCCAAGGCGGTCATAGCATGTCTCTCCGCGTCTTGTAGATCAGGTGCAGGAAAAGTGGCGCACCGACAAGGGCGGTAACAACACCCAGTTTAAGATCACGGTCAGGCAGGATCACGCGCACCGCGATATCAGCCAGTTGCAGCATGACGGCGCCACCAAGCGCTGAAGCCAAAAGCAATCTGGACGGGCTGGCGCCGACCATTGGCCGTAAGATGTGTGGGACCACAAGGCCGACAAATCCTATCGCTCCGGCAACGGCCGTTCCTCCCCCTACGATACTTGCCGTTCCCAGCACCAACAAGATACGCAGACGGGACAGGTTGATGCCAAGCGTTTCGGCTGCTTCTTCGCCCAGCGTCAGCGCATCCAACCCTCGGGCCGTTACAGCAATCATAATTGCACCCACGAGGAAAAAGGGCAGCGCGAGCCAGACATGCACCATCGACCGATCTGCCAAAGATCCCATCATCCAAAAAACGATTTCATTGGCCGCAAAGGGATTGGGCGAGAGGTTCAGCGCCAGCGAGGTCAGCGCCCCGGCCAAGGCAGAGATTGCGATCCCGGCAAGGATAAGCGTCAAAGACCCACCGCGCGGCCCTGCAAGGATCATGATTAGTGTGACGCCGATAACAGCTCCGGTAAGAGCGGCAAAAGGAAGGGCCAGTACACTGCTTGCGGCCAGACCGGTATAAATCGCCAGCACAGCCCCCAAGGCCGCAGACCCGGAAACGCCCAGTAACCCGGGTTCGGCCAGCGGGTTGCGCAGATAACCCTGCATCGCGGCCCCTGCAAGGCCCAGCCCTGCGCCAATAAAAATCGCCAAAATGGCGCGCGGCAGACGTATTTCGCGCATCACCAGCGTCAGCGGCCCGTAATCTGCGGAGAACAAGGCAGCCAGACTGTCCCCGGCGGGGATACCCGCCGGACCGATGGTCAGTGATAACAGAAACAGCCCAACCCCGCAGAACAGCAGAACGATCACAAGCCGCCTCATTCAATGCCCCATTGCCAGTCTTCGCGTGCACGCCTGAGGTTTTCAATCGCGCGAACGACGTAAGGAGTACCGCAAACCCAGTCGCGATCCGACACCAGTACCTGACCCGAGCGCGCCCGTAGATGTTTGACCACGGGATGCTGCAAGTATTCTTCGGCCCGGCTGTGTCCCGGATAGGGTTGCGCGGTGATCACGATGTCCGGGTCGGACAGCGCCAATTGTTCCAAAGGCAAAACGCCCCCGGCGGTCATGCCCATCTCTGTCGCGATATTTTGCAGCCCTGCCGCGGTCAGAATTTGGCCAGACAGGGTTTGATCGCCAGATGTCCAACCGTGCGTTGAGTATATCGCGGCACGTGGTCCATGCGCCCCATTTGCGGTTAGTGCTGCAAGCCCTGCATCATAGTCCTGCAAAAGCTTGTCCGCAGCGTACTGACGCCCCAGGACCTCTCCCATTTTCAGGATGTTGGTGCGGATATCCTCCAGCGAGCGGGCGGACTCGAAAACGACGACAGGAACACTCAGCCTTTTGAGCATGTCCACCGTCGCCTGTGCAGAAAAGCGATTTGCGATCACGAGATCCGGCCGTTGCAGGTAGATTTCTTCGGCGAGACCGTGATTGACCCCGTGGCGCATGGCTTCTTTAGTCATGGCCGACACGCGGCTGTCGCGCGCGAAATAAGACACCGAGATCAGTTGGCCAGGGGCAGCCAGCATCATGGCCAACTGATCGGTGCACACATTTATCGAGACCACGCGCTGAGGTTGCGCCCAGGCCATTTTGGTCAGGCTGACCAGAACACAAACAGCAATCAACCGCAGCCACATGATCAAAACGCCGCGCTCAGGCCGATATATCCGGTGCGCCCGCGTTTGGCGAAACCCCAAACGTCGGAATATTCTCGGTCGAACAGGTTGACGATACGACCAGTCAGTTTGACTTTGTCGGTCAGTGAGTATTGCGCCGCGACATCAACGGTTACGTAGTCGGGCAGTTTTTTCGTTTCAAAGCTACCGAAGAATTGCGTGTCGTAATTGTCCGCCACATAACGAATATCGCCGGTTACAGACCCGCGCCCTTGCAGGAACTCTTGCGTTGCGGTCAGCAATAATTCGTGCCGGGGGCGGCGAACTTCCACCGATCCATCCGGGTTTTCCGCGTCGATATAGGTATAGCTAAGACGCAGATCGAGCGTGTCTGTCGCCTCAAGCGTGCCCGAAACCTCTACCCCGCGGCGGGTACTGTCCCCGGCTTGGTTGATGAAGGTCGAACTGCCCAAAACCGGATCGAAGACCGCCGTGATTTCATCAGTTAGATCGTCGTGAAACAGGGTCACATCAACCAATCCGCGACCGGCCCAGAACGGCACTTCGGCACCCAGATCGAAAGACTTGTTTTTCTCGGGTTTCAGGTTCGGGTTGCCGACAAATCCAAAAGAGTCGGCAAACAATTCGAAATAGGATGGATTGACGATGCCTGTCCCGGCCGATCCGTGCAAACGCACGCCTTGGGGCAGAGTGTAAGACGCCGCCAGTGTCCAGGTGAAATCATTCTGGAACGTTTTGTTATCGTCGTACCGGATGCCAGCCTGAACATTCAGCCCATTCTCCAGCGATCCCCGGTACTCCAGCGCGTATGATGTTGTTTCGCGTTCAAACTCGGGATCAGAGGAACTGCTGTCTTCTTCCCATTCCACGATCCCGTTCAGCAAGTGGTTGCTGTCAACCGTCGCGCGCCCGTCCAGGCCGAGGCTTAAAAGATAACGGGCCGAGTCCCGGTCCGTTTCGGTCGGTGTACCACCATTGGTGGATTGTTCGTTATCCGTCCGATCATAGCTGAAACGGTGAACCATTTGACCTCCTCGCGCCTCGTATTCAGCGTAGACCTGACCAAGCCGCTCCTTCCGCTCAGACCGTTGGGTAGGATCGTCTACGACGTAACCCTCGGGGGTAGTGGCCAGGAAGTCTGTGCTGTCGAAGTCATAGTTTTCATCTGAATCGCGAAACACAAACCCAAGTTTCAAACCTTCGGCAACAAAATAATCTCCGGTAAGGTCAATCGTGGTGCGGTCAACACTGTCTTTTTCCCCGTTGCTGCCGGAATAGTCATATCCGTCATCGTCCAGCCGCGCGATACCGACAGCGACGCCGCCTTTATCGTTACGATAGGAATACCGGGCGGACGCGTTGTACCCGTCACCAAATTCAACCGTGCCACCATATTCGTGACCTAGCCCGCCTCTCTTGGTGATGATGTTGACCACACCAGCCGAAGCGTTCGAACCATAGAAGACGGATTGCGGGCCGCGCAAAACCTCGATGCGTTCAATGTTGGCCGTCTGAATGCCGGACAGGATGTATTCTCCGTCACCGCCGGCTGCCGGAACGCCGTTGATCAGGATCAGCGTATGGTTGGCTTCGGCGCCCCGGATTCGAACTTGCGTCAAGGCATCACCTGATCCGCTGACGGACACACCCGGAACAGCCCGCAGGGCGTCTTGCACTGTCGTGATACCACGCTGCTCAATCTCCTGAGAGGTAATCACACTGGCTGCACGGCCGTATTTCTGTTCTTCAATGGGCGTGAAGCCCCCGGAAATCACGATTGTTCCGATATCAATCGTTTCTTGCGCGTGGGCAGCCGTGGCAACTGCAAAAACTGTCGCGGCTGACGCTTTCAGTAAGGCGGTTTTCTTCATTGTTTGTCCCTCGGACCCCTTTCCGGAGAAAGGGCATAAGACACCTTGTTCGGTGTCTTGATTGGTTGTTGTCGTTGGAGGAAAACAACCTCCGCAGACGGCGAAATGTCACCGCTACGGATAGACCGTTGCCAAAGACGCGCCCCGCGTCCGGACAGGGTGATCGCTCTGGCAGGTCTCCTGACTCTCGGATCGACGCCAAACCGGGCCTTCCCATCCCTTTTGGGACAGTGGCATATGCCGGCAAAGCTCACCGCTTACAGTTGCGGGGGCAGTCGAGGAATTGGCGCAATGGCCGCACCCCGTTCCCTATTATCCGGATGGAATCCCACCCGGACCAGAACGCGCGGAAATTGACTGTATCTACTGCGAATTGTCAATCGTGAAGTTGCGATAAGCCTTGAAAATCAGGTTGCGCTGTCTCAAAAGTCTGCCGTGCGCGCCGATTAGGTGGGGTCGGCTGTCCGCAGTTTATGAGCTATGAGTCATCTGCGTCGTCGCATCAGTTTATGCCCAAATCGTACAGGGTCTGGTCAATCCCGTCGCATTCGTGACAGATGATCAGGAGGTCGGGGATCGAGCCGATCATAGACTTAGCCCACATTTTCGCACCGCGACCTGCTCATGATCGCGCGCAAAGGGCAGCGCGACGAGTTTTCTATCTGGCGTATGCCCGCTTTGACCTAGTGGTTTGGCAATGCCTGCGGCCTCTTTTGGGTCAGCCGGCATACAGAGCTTTGTCGAGGCGGCGTTGGTCGCTTTCAACGTTGAGACAAGCGGTGACAAAATGGTACGCTTGGCAGAAATGCAACAAACCAGATACTTGCCAAGGCTGTCATAAACACTGTGCTAACTTTTTGGTTGTGGCTTCTCGGGCTGATCCATAGGCCTTTTTCGGAAGTGGGTATTGTTCTGGAACAAATTTCTTGCGGCGTCATGCGCGGGTGGGATCGGCGAGATTTAGTGGCCACTAGCCCGGATGTTGTGGCATAGGCGGTTCATGAACGACCTACCGACGCGCAAGACCTTACCGCAGCTTGACGAAAGCCTGCTGACGCATCTGCCGCCCTTTTCAAAACTGGAGCGCCGACAGATGCGCACGATCCTTGATCAGGCAAGCTCACGCCGATACGAACCTGGTACCGTAATCTTTGAAGAAGATGCGCCGGCCGACCGGTTTTATTTGTTGCTTGATGGATGTGTTCGCGTCGTCAGGGTTACGCCGACAGGTGAACAGGTCACTGCACTACACATTCCAGCGGGACAATTGATGGGTTTTGCCAAGGCGATTGGGCGGCAGACCTATCCAGCGACGGCGATCACGGCAACCGAAAGCATCGCGTTGAGTTGGCCCATGCGGCTTTGGGAAACGTTCGCAGTAGAATATGACGGCTTTTCGACCGAAACCTACAAGACCGTTGGAATCCGTCTGGGTGAAATAAACAATCGGGTCGTCGAAATCTCAACCTTACAGGTTGAACAACGCGTCGCCAATGCGCTGCTGCGCCTTATCCATCAGACCGGCCGTAAAGTCCCGGACGGGATCGAGATCGACTTTCCGATCACGCGGCAGGATCTTTCGCAAATGACTGCAACCACCCTGCATACTGTCAGTCGCCTGCTTAGTGCGTGGGAAAAGAAGGGGATGGTTGAAAGCCGCCGAAAAAGGATCAAGGTTCTTGATCCGCGAGCTTTGGCCGCAATCAGTGAGGCCAGAATAGAATAGAGTTTCGTTGCTTCCCATAACTCGGGCGGAAACGCGTCATCATTCACGTCGTATTCGCAATGCGCTTCCGCGTTCGTGTGAAAGGGACTTATCAAACAGCACACACAGCGTCCAATGCCGCATGAGCACGGTAACTGTTTGCGGACGGCACGGCATTATACTTTCCAAGGACAGATTGGAATTTTCCAGGCTTGGTTTTCGCATTGACCTCTCCTCCTTTTCGAAAGTCTAGGCAAGGAAATCATCAGAACATTGCGCTTGCGCAAACTTGGTCCGATTGCCACCGGCTAACTATTCCCCATTCCTTGCCCGCAAAGGTAAGCTAATGGTGGAAATCTTAACGAAATCGTCCGCGCGCAACATTTTCTACGGAGGCTCGATCTTTTTTGTCGTGGTTTTCGTGGCCCTGACCGTTCAGTCCCACCGGTATGTCGTCGGCACGTCAACTTCGGGTATGGAGTTGAGTGATGTGGTCGTTCACAGCAAACACATTTGGGGAAAACACTCCTGCATCAATTGCCACAGCCTTCAAGGAGAGGGCGCGTATTTTGCGCCCGAACTCGGAAATGTCATGACTCCGTGGGGCGTTCAGAACAGTCTCGAAGATGCCTTTGATATCCTGAAAGGTTGGATCGAGTCGCAACCAAGCGGCATCGCAGCCCAACCCCAGCTTCCGTTTTATGAACCGACAGGCCCCGAATGCAACCTGTTCGAAACGGCCCATGAAAACGGTTTGCCCCTTCTGCTGAAGGGGCCCACCGGATGTGGCAAGACGCGGTTTGTCGAGCATATAGCGTCTCGCCTTGGCAAACCACTTTACACGGTGGCCTGTCATGATGATTTGTCGGCGGCTATTCTGAACGGACGTAACCTGTTGAAAGGTGGAGAGACCGTATGGGTCGACGGGCCCCTGACCCGCGCTGTGCGCGAAGATGTCACGGTTGTTCTTCATCCGCTGACGGATACGCGCCACACGCTGATGATCGACCGAACCGGTGAAGAACTGATTGCGCCCTCTGAGTTTATATTGGTGGCCAGTTACAACCTCGGGTATCAGAATGTCCTGAAACGGTTGAAGCCTTCGACGCGACAGCGGTTTTTGTCGATCAGTTTCAACTTTCCAGACCCTGAAACCGAGATCGAAGTTTTCTCGATCGAAAGCCGGTTAGAGCCGGGCGGCGCCGCGCCACTGGTGCGCCTGGGCGGGCATATTCGCAATCTCTCCGGCATGGATCTTGAAGAAGGCGTCTCAACCCGTCTTATGATCTATGCCGCCACGCTTATAGCGCGCGGTGTGAGGGTGGATCAGGCAATCAAGGCGGCTGTCATTGAACCTTTGAGCGACGAGCCAGACGTGCAGCAGGCGTTGCGTGATCTTGTTCTAGCAGTTTACGGATAGGTCGGATGCGTCTCGTTGATCTCATGGAGCCAGAGGAAACGATCGGTAACCTCTGGCACGATATGGCAAGTGGGATTGGCGCTGAGACGCGCTTGCCCTCGGCGCGTGTGGAATTGGCATCTGTGCGACCCAGCCTTGCGGTTTTTTTCCAGGCACTTGGTGGCTCTGGCGGGGTTGAAATCGGAGAGGCTGCCACGACGCTGGTGCGACATCGGCAGCCACTCAAGCGTAAGTTGGGGGCAGAACGCGACCATGAATATGTGGCACGATACGATAGCGAAAAGCTATACCTTCCTCCGGTTATGGACGCGTTTCCCGACCCCAGGCTGAACCGCGCGGCCTATTTCTGGCTGACTGCCCTTGCCGCGCAAACCGGGTTTGTGCCCTTGGACCTTGCAGGTGTTGGACCAGCCCAGGATTATGCTCAGATCCGCGCAAACGCCCAAGTGTCGGATGCCGTCTTCAAAAGTTGCCCGGGTCTGCGCGCAGATTATTCAGAGATGGCGGCCTATTGTGCCAAGACGCGACCGGATTTGCATCGGCCCGCACAAGAAGCGTCGATCGAACAGGCAATTCGCATGCAGCTGGGCGGTGATGTGCTTAGCTTTGGTAAAACTGCAAGCACAACCCGCAGTTTCATGCCATATGCAACAGTGCCAATCTGGTTGCGGTTTGAAGCTCCGGGACAAGGCGGAAGCGCCGCGCCTGAGGTAGAAACAGAGCAACCCGCGCCGGCTCCATCGGCGCCACTCAGCCGCCGCAAGCTCGGCGAGCGCAAAGATCAGGATCAGATTACGCTGTCGAAGCAGGATCGAAAGACCGCGACACGACTGAGGCTGCATCTTGATCTGTCGCCCGCCGATGCAGATCACGAAGCGTTGGCCGGCGAATACTCATACCCGGAATGGAACCACCGAACTCGTAGCTATATGCAGGATCACTGCCGGGTTCTTGAGGCGCCGATGCAGTCCGAACGGCCACAGTCTGCCCCGAATGACCGATATCTTCGCGCTGTGCGTCGGCGGTTTGAGGCGCTTCGCCCCCGGCGCGTGCTGCAACCGCGTCAGATTGATGGGCAAGAGCTTGATCTTGATGCCCTGCTGACCGCACGCGCGGACATAATGGCCACCGGACGCGGGTCTGATCGTATCTGGCAAGCCGCACGACAGGTGGACCGCAATGTATCGGTTGCTTTTTTGATCGACACGTCCCGATCACCCGAAGCCGCAATCGGCGATACCTCGGTCATCGACGTTGCGCGCGACACCATGGCGGCCCTGGCGGTGGGAATTGACGCGGCCGGGGACCGCTCTGCGATATGGGGGTTTTCGTCCCTGCGGCGCAATCGCGTGTTTCTGACGCGCTGCAAGGGGTTTGAAGAAAAGATGGGTGCCAATGCGACCAACGCCATCGGCGCGTTGAAGCCTGGCCACTATACCGGTCTTGGCGCAGCCATCCGACATGTCAGTACACAGCTTGCCAAGGAGCCAAGCGCCCGCAAACTGCTGATCGTGCTGACGGACGGCAAACCCAACGATCTTGATCACTACGAGGGCCAGCACGGTATCAAAGACAGCCATATGGCCGTGCGCGAAGCCCGGGCCGCCGGCCAGAGCTTGCATGGCGTGATCATCGACGAAGACGGGCAGGATTGGTTTGCGCGTATCTTTGGGCGCGGTGGTTTCACGCTTTTGCCAAACCCCGAGCGCCTGTCGCGGGCGCTGCCGGAGATCTACCGAACATTCACACAGGAGACCTGACATGCGCAGCCCATTATTTTGCGTCGCCGTACTATTTGCGTCACCGGCATTTGCCGAAACCTTCGACCGGCCAATCCCGCAGGCGCAATCCGCAACTGCTGAATTCTGGTACGCATTGGCTTGCATTACCCTCATAATCAGCATGGTGGCCGCGCAATGGCTGATTTCGCGCAGATGAAACGACGGGGGTGGTCGACCCGGCGCATCGCGGTTGCGCTTTACCCGTTTGGGGCGGGCGCTGCGGCAGTTAATGTATTTTTCGCCTCGTTGATCTTTAGCTGGGTCGGTGGTCCGGTCCTGTCGACCGAACTTTCAATCCTTGCAGGTGCCGTACTGGGTATCCCTGCAACATGGTTTTTTGCAAAGCACATCCGCCACCTTATGGGTGTGGCAGACAATGGAACTCAAAGATGAAGACCGATACGTGTGGCGTCCGACCCAAACGTGTTGCGCACCTTGGCAACAGCTTGCATTACTTTCCGCCAGTGAAGGAGGACGGTGATGTCACAAACTTCTGCTGAACAGATGCGCGCCTGGAAAGGCCCGGCACTCTTTAGCTTTGGATTTCGGCCCTTCTTTCTGTTTGCGGCTGTATGGGCGGTAGTTTCAATGCTGCTTTGGCTCGCGGCGCTGGCAGGCGCAGTGGTTTTGCCAACAAGATTGGATAGCATCTCATGGCACGCGCATGAATTTCTTTTTGGCTACCTGGGTGCTGTGTTAGCCGGTTTTCTGCTGACGGCAGTGCCAAACTGGACCGGGCGATTGCCGATCGTGGGGTGGCGGTTGGCAGGTCTGTTTGCGCTTTGGGTCATCGGGCGGTTTGCAATCCTGTTCTCAGCGACCCTGCCAATCTGGTTGGCCCCGATTGTCGACCTGGCCCTTCCGGTTGGTCTTGGCATGGTTATCCTTCGTGAGATCGTTGCAGGTAAAAACTGGCGCAACCTGATCGTGTTGGCTTTGCTGGCGGTCTTTACCGTTGCCAATGCCATTTTCCACTACGAAGCCCTTTCCGGTGGCTATGCGGCGCAAGGCGTTGGCTTAAGACTTGGCGTTGCCACCGCCATCATGATGATCGCAGTCATAGGTGGCCGCATCGTGCCCTCATTCACGCGCAACTGGCTTGTTCGCCAGCACAACCCGGCCCGCCCCGCTCCGCCGATGCAGAGATTTGACAAAGCTGTCCTTCTTCTGAGCCTTCTTGGCTTGGGTCTTTGGACGCTGAGGCCCTTTGATCTGCTCACAGCAATAGCCTTGATTGCTCTGGGTGTGCTGCATTTCGTCCGGCTTATTCGATGGCAGGGACATCAGACATTTGGCGAACCGTTGGTTTGGGTTTTGCATATGTCGTACCTCTTGATCCCGCTGGGTGCGCTGGCGATCGGGGTTGATCGGATTTTGGGTAGCCCAAACACTGCAGGAGCGCAGCATTTGTGGATGGCTGGTGCGATCGGTACCATGACACTGGCTGTTATGACCCGGGCCACTTTGGGTCACACGGGTCAGGAGCTAAGGGCCAATCGAATGACCGTTTTGGTGTATTTGTGCATCTTCGGATCCGTGTTCACCCGACTGTTGACGTCTGTCTGGCCAGAGATGATCCATATCTCAGGATGCTTGTGGTTGGTCGCATTTGCCGGGTTTGTCTGGGCTTACGGCCCCGCCCTGATACGACCCAAAACGGTAGATGGGGCATGAGTTGGGCCGGTTTTGCGGCGATATTTGCCGCGTTCTTCGTTACTCATTCGATCCCGGCGCGCCCGGCCGTCAAAGCCCGCATCGTCGCGCAGACGGGCCCGGCGGGTTTCGGTATCGGATACTCGATCTTGTCGCTTGCTATGCTGTCCTTGCTGATCTGGTCCGCAGGTCAGGCCCCATATGTGCAGCTTTGGCCCCAGCATCCGTGGCACCGCCACATAGTGCAGATCGGTATGCTTGGGGTGTGCCTGATCCTGGCGTTCAGTGTCGGACGACCCAATCCCCTGTCGTTTGGGGGCCGCCGAAACGAACGGTTTGACCCGCAACACCCTGGAATCGTGCGCCTTACAAGACATCCAATCCTCTTGGCTTTGGCGTTGTGGGCTGGGTTGCACCTGTTGCCGAACGGTGATCTTGCGCATGTGTTGTTGTTCGGCGTTTTGGGCTGCTTTGCCATTGCCGGCCGCAAAATAATTGACCTGCGTACACATCGTGACTTAGGCGAGGAGAATCGGGAGGCTGTTGTGGCCCAGATCAATCGTGCACCGCTGTTTCAAATATCAGTGTCATGGCGGCAGGTATTGTTGCGCCTGTTCGCGGGCGTTGTTCTTTTTGCAATTCTTTTGACATTGCACCCACTTGTCATCGGAGTTTCAGCCGGTTGATCTTGAGCAGACGCTTGGTCAATCAGGAGAATTCACAACCGTTTTCCACGATGTACAGAGGTATTGCAAAAGCGGCTGCCGACAGGTCCGTCGTCCGCAGCCGCTTGGGTGTTTAGTTGGTCTTCAGTGGGGCGTTCAGAAGCAAAGGCTTGCTTCCGGATGTATCTATCCACGCATTTGTCCCATTCAGACGTGACCCGGCAATATTGTCCGCGTCGAACCGCATCTCGAATTGGTCGGGACCATGGGCATAGGCAACAACGAGGCCGAATTCGGGGTCAAGAAACCCGCCATGGGGCTTGATACCCGGATAGCTGATGCGCCATGCCTCTCCGTCCAGACCGACATAGCCGAGTGTCAGCTTGCCGATAACATCGCCGGGCAGTTCGAAAAACCAAACCCAGGGTCCGCCAGAGACAATCGTCATGACCTCGTCAATGCCCACACCCTCATCCGTATGGTTGACGTGCAATGGGCCGAACTTGTTGTGAACCCATGCACGGGTTTCGGCGTCCATCTTGTTCATGTCGTAAATTTTGGGGTACGGTGCCATCCCTTCTTCGAATGTGGTAAGTGAGCCACCGTTTTCGACCGTCGGCGTGCGACCAGCCGCCTTAATCTCGGCCAGAAGGTCCGTACGAGTCAGCTCGAAATCAGAAATCAGCTGCGCTTCTTCTTCGGCTGTGATCGCGCGGCTGTGCGACGCTTCAAGTATCGGCAAGGCCTGTTCCGGGATCACGACAGTGCTGACGCGGACGCCTATGCTTTGCAGCACTGCGTTCACGTCTTCTACGCCAAATGTTGCGGCGCGCCCATCGGTGTATTCAAGTTTCAACACACCAGCGGTGTCTTCTGGGTTGGCAAAGGCCTGCGCGGGAAAGCACAGAACAGCCGCTGCCATGACAAGTTTTGAGAAGATTTTCATGGTGGAATTCTCCGGTTCAGGTTTCACAGGGCGTCCCCGGTTGGTTGCCAAAAAAACAGGGACAATCTGCGGCACGGTTTTGCACTGCCGCATGGCTTCTTCTGGATGGCGCTGTAAATCTATTCAGTTTCCATGCCGCAGATAATCCGGCTAATATGAAACCGTATGTTGAGAAAAAGTCACCATATGCTGGAGAGGAATAATGGAAGGAATGGGCGATATCCCGGTCGTTGTGGCAGTTGCTGAAACGCAGGGGTTTGCTGCTGCGGCGCGTCGGCTGGGGGTGTCCAAATCCGCAGTCAGCAAAAGGGTTACGCAGATTGAAAAACGACTGGGCGCGCAGCTGTTTCACCGATCTACACGCAACGTCAGCCTGACCGAGGCCGGCGAGCATTTCTATTCGCATGCAGTCAGGTCGCTTGATGCGGCGCGTGAGGCTGAAGACAGCGTTCTGGCCCTTCAGGATTCGCCCAAAGGACGTCTTAGGGTGAACGTGCCAATGGCTTTTGGGCGCTTGCACATCGCGCCGCTCATGTCCGCGTTTTTGCGGCGGTATCCGGGCGTGGCCGTCGATATGGTGATGGATGACCGGGTGATCGATTTGTTTGCTGACGGCTTTGATCTGGCTTTGCGCGGCGGCACGCTGGCGGATTCGATGCTTGTTGCGCGTAAAATCGCACCTTTACGTAATGTTCTGGCGGCCTCACCAGAATATCTGGAGCGGCATGGGAGGCCGGCAACGGTTAGTGATCTGAACGGCCACAACTGCTTGCAATATTCCTACAGCAGGGACTTTCAGGAATGGGTCTTCCAGTTTGGAGGCAAGACCAAAACCTTTCGCCCCACCGGCAGCTACAGTGTGAATAACGGCGATGCCCTGCGAGAGGCGATCCTTGGCGGAACGGGCATCGGACGATTGCCGACCTTCACGGCAGGGCCAGATCTTGTGGCGGGACGGCTGGAGAGAGTGCTGCCAGAATGTCCACTCCCGTCACAGACGCTTTACGCCATCTATCCAGAGCGTCGCCATTTGCCTGCGAAGGTGCGTGTTTTCATTGACTTCATTCTGGAACATCTCGGAGGGGATTTGCCGCCTTGGGACAGGGATGTCGGCGAATAAGACCTGCAACCGTGTGATGAGTTGGCCGAGTGACCGAGACGAAGGGGCGCACAACTCGTTTGCGAAGGCCTCTACACGAAGCTCAACCGATGCCATTGATCAGTCGTATCGAGAAGCCCATAAAATACAAATATTTGAATAAAGGATGATAGTATGACCCATCGCAACCCTACAATCCCATGATTTTTGTCAGCGATGAATTTGATAAACAAACGGGTTATAGCGTTGAAGAGGCATTAGGGCGAAATTGCCGTTTTCTGCAAGGACCTGACACCAGTCCGTGGACCATCGAAGCCATTCGCATGGGGCTTAAGGCGCAAACACGATTTACAATCGATATTCTGAACTATCGCAAAGACGGAACGCCATTCGTAAACCGTCTGCGCATCCGTCCGATTTACGATGGGCATGGGCAGTTGATGTTTTTTGCCGGTGCTCAGAACCCAGTGGGATGAAAACAATCAGGATTGACCGGCGAGCCGTATTATTACGAAGGCTGCGCAGCAGATATGTGCCAATGTTATCACTACAGACAAAGTGTGAAGCCGCTTAAATCGGCTTTTATCTCCTGAATCCGTTGCAGCATTGATCGCGGGCATCAGAACCTGCCGTGCGAAAACCGTCGTCACCGCAATTACACCCATGAATGCGCTGGATATCGGGTCTATGGCTATCAGAAGGATGGCAGCCACCGCCGAAGTTGCCAGTACGAAAAAGTAGAAATACGGGAATGCACGTCGAATAAGTGGCCCCGCCGTTTCCGCCGGAAGAGCCGTGAAAACGAACGCAGCGAACCCGAAGGAATAGAGCGTCGTCCCACCAAACATCAGAGCGGTGACAAGAAGTGCAAATTCAAGCATCTCTGGACCTTCCCTGTTCTAATTCTTGGAAACGGGACGCCGAAGACCCTGCGCCGACAAGCGACCAGTGCATTTCAGCTTTGGAACGGCGTAGGGGACGTCTCTCTTGTAGTCTTCAAAGCGGCGGCCAAAACGTTTTTCAAAACGACGCTCTTTTAACATCGGTGCCACAAGACAGTACGTCGTAAGCGCGATTGCAAGGGCAAGCTGGTCAGGGGTCCATATCGGGACCGTCCACAATGTCAATGCGAAGGCAACGTATATCGGCTGGCGTATCACGCGGAACAAGCCTGTTGTTGGCATGTCGGGAAACACGGGCTTTGCATTTTGCATCAGGGACATCCAACCCAGTGCACCCGACTGAACTTCGGCGCCCGCGTCCCAACTGGCTTTGATCAACAGTGCCCACGACGCCGCATAAAACGCCGTGAACAAGTACAAGACCCATCCCTCGGCCTGCCACCAGACAATACCGCTTGGGGTCCACAAAACAAAAAGAGCCAAAAGCTGCACGGAAGCGATCATGGCGTAAGTTGTCGTGCCCAAAGTTGCGCCATGCGGGCCGGGGACAAAACGAGCCAGCCACTTCATACCACGGCCGGTCAGCAAAAGAGAGTGCGCCAAAGGGAACTGTAAAATCAGTAGGGCGTTGGTAAGTGTGGCGGTTGGCCATGGCACCGTGCCCAGGCTTTTGCTCATGCCGAAGAACATCGCAATGACCATGGCCGCAACCGCCAACGCAAAAACAATATGAGTGAAGAGACCAAAACCGAGCGCGATCATTATCCTGCCGGTGCCCGGTTCGGGGTTCAATGCACCGTTTGCAAGCCTGAGCAGTCGCTTTAAATGACCATCGCCTGGACTGGTCATACGGTGGTATCCGAGTGTTTCTTCGGCTTAGCCCCCAATCGCGAGGCGATCCGTGACAGCATCGGTCGCAGCGGCAGGAAAATGCGATAGGCAAACTCCATCACCTGCACCGCGCCGGGAAGTTGAGCTACGCGCGCAAGCCATCGCCACTTGGGCAAAGCCTGCCAAACGGCGACAAACCCGTTTGCTCCGGACACAAGCGTTCCATCAGGCAATTGCACGTGAAACCTTGCCATTGCTTTGTCCTGCGAGAGCCCCTCTGCAAGCTGTGCGTCAGGGTTTGAAACATCCACAAACCGTAAGCCATTTGCGCCTTCGCAAGAGGCATAATGCCCTATTTCAAGGGAACACAGCGGGCAGGAACCGTCAAAATACACAGTGGCACGTTGCGGGGAAGTGTCATCTGCTCCGCAAAGGATTTGCTTTTGAACCGCCTGATCGTCAGCCTTGGGCATGTGGTTTTTCTTCCTGAAGTTATCAGTTCAGTCCCGGAAGAACGTAGTCCGAGGAACCAAAAAGCCACTGTGAAACGATGCGATATGACGCCG
Source organism: Ruegeria sp. YTSA135 (assembly GCF_059610165.1). NCBI lineage: Bacteria > Pseudomonadati > Pseudomonadota > Alphaproteobacteria > Rhodobacterales > Roseobacteraceae > Ruegeria > Ruegeria sp. YTSA135. The sequence continues at coordinate 57,166 of NZ_JBXWNC010000003.1, forward strand.
CATTGTTTCGTTTGTCCTCCGCCGACCTTCCTGATTTTGAGTCTTCAGATGGCCAAAGAACAACCCATCAAGGTGAATGCTTAGGATCGTTTACGTAAAACAGCGCCAGCGCGGTTTGTAAAACGTTCACTTGTTCTGGGGCAACTCTCTCGTTTTCCTTCGTTGTAAAGCCCCGAGCTTGGTTGGCTGGCATGGCGCAAACGACCGGGTATGTTCCGTTTCGTGGGCGCGCCGTGCGCTCAGTGTCCAAAGTGACGATGCAAATGTGACGGCAATCGGACGTCCGGCCGCGTTTTACCTGATTGATAACCGACCAGCGGTGTTTCAATGCGCTAATCCGAAAGGCACAGTTTATTGCTGTCCAGATCCCGTACATATGCTGAAAATCGTGGGCCACGCTGTTTCGGCTCGCCCGCGCATGTCCCGCCTAGCGTGACTGCAAGAGTGTAGAGCCTCTCGACCTCTGCGGGTGATCCCACGCTAAAGCCGACCATGGTGCCGTTGCCATTGGTGGCGGGCTGCTTGTCAAAAGGGATGGCTACTGCAAAGGCAAAACCCTCGCCCAACCAATACGTCATCCTTTCACTGGGTGACACGCGGTTCATCGCGGTACGATCAAAAAGCCGGTCGTAAAACGGAGTTGCGGCGTCAATGTCATTCGTCCCGATAACGCAGTAGCTCATTTGCATTGGAGATTTCCTTTTTGAGGCATGTCCGATTGCGTTTTCCGCTGTCGTCACTTGTCGGTCAGCTTGAAGAACTCGATCAATTGGCCGTTAGGATCAGTGATCTTGAGAAGGTGGATTCCGGGCTCCTTGAGTATCTCAGGTGCTGCGGCACCGGTTGCCGCGACGCGGGATCGAAGCACTTCAAGATCGGCAGCTTGCAGATAGGGGACCGCGCCTGACCCAGGCTCGGCCCCGGGTGCGTACCGATCCCGAGAGACGATGGCAAACCAACCGCCTTCGATGTCGAAAGCAACAAAATCGGGCAGTTCGATTGTCGGCGCGCGGCTCAACAGGTTGCGGTAGAAGGACTTAGACTGCTGCACGTCGTCACTTGGCACATAGGCACCCATGGCGGCTATTGCCGTGTCGTCTGCAACATCTGTGGTTTGAGCGGCACCTGCGATTGGAATGAAAAGGGTAAGGGCTAATCTCATGATGGGAATCCTTAATTGACAACGGTCGTGTCTCTACAACCCCTATGCTGACAGCGTGTTGTCAGCATAGCGTCAGTATAAGTGGTGTTGTCGAAAGGGCCCCTTGTGCGACGCGGTGACAGGCTGTTCGAAATCATCGAAATCCTGAGACGGGCGAAGGCGCCCATCTCGGCCCAGACTATTGGGGCCGAATTGGGTGTCACAAAGCGTACGGTCTACCGGGATATGGCCGCTCTGATCGCGCAGGGTGTGCCAATCACCGGTGAAGCCGGTATCGGTTACATCCTTGAGCCGGGTTTCCACATGCCGCCTCTGATGCTGACACCGGATGAGATCGAGGCGGTCATGCTCGGGGTCATGTGGGTCAAAACACGGGGTGAGCCCGAACTAGCGGTGGCCGCTGAAAAGCTGATCACCAAGTTGGAAACCGTTGCACCAGCCAAATACCGAACCTCGTTTCTAGAGCCAGTGGTCAGCGTTGCGCCGATAGGCCAGCCGGAGGAGACGCTCGGGGCTGCATCCATCCGCCGGGCCATTCGGCACCGCAAGAAGATTTCTCTTGTTTATACAGATTTCACAAGTCGACATTCGCGCCGAGTGATCTGGCCGGTCCTTCTGGGTTATCGAGACAAAAGCCGTATCATTGCCGCGTGGTGTGAGTTGCGCCAAGGCTTTCGCTACTTCCGGACCGAGCGGATCGTCGAAGCCGAAGTTCTTGATACGCCAATCCCACGTCGTATGGACCTATTGCGGGCCGAATGGCGCAGGGCTGCGGACGCTGAACGCAAACGCTATGAGGACGGGATACGGGGCTAAGGTGCCCACAGCGGCAATCCGTGCCAATACGCCCAGCCCGTGCCTGGCTGCCTGACGCAAGCGGTTCTGGCCAAAATCACTCTACTCAGCCTTACGCTGCGTAAAAAAGGAGCCAACCGCCCTGTCTCAACTGCATAATCTGCTTCTCATGTTGAAAAACCCTGACCGACCGAATGATTTAAAGCGCATAAGGCGCGGTGGTTCCATGCGCGAGACGTGCTAATAAAAATGGAATTCGGTACAGCCATCTGGCCAAATCCAAAGTTGTTCCCGCAACTGTAGGCGGAAAGCCGTCCCGAGATCGTCCACTGGGCACAGACCTCGGAAGGATGAGGAAAGCGTTGACTTGCAAGTCAGTTGAGCCCCGACCCTGCGGACAGCGCGCGGTGTGGCTTAAGCGGATATCATCCTTGTTCACGGCCTGGGCTTTTCAACATGGTCAGACCGTTGATTTCAGAGTTGGGCGCCGAAGCGATAGCCTTTGTCGCGACTGATTGTGTCACGCCGGTCAAGGTCGGTGGTGAATTTGACCTGCATGCATAGAAATGTTTGTCAAACAGTGTGACCTCGCATGACGCGTTTGGGGACTTGACGGATGCCCACGGTATGAACTTCCCTGCACCCGTCGGCATCGATCCCAAGGCTGAGCCTTCGGCACAGGACGTTGCAGTCCTGATTAATCAACTGAAAGCTGAAGGTTCGGCGGCACTGTTCGCAGAAAATATCACCAACCCGGCCCTGGTTCAGCAAATCTCGGAGGAAACGGCGCTCAAGATCGGTGGCCGCCTGTTCTCGGACGCACTGTTGATCGGGTCAGTCAGCTGATCAACCCAACACGAGGTGGATTTTTCACCATCAATTCGAAAAATCGCATTCACAGAAGTGGTATGATTGGGCCGTAGTTCGCATGGGATACTGTGCCGCATGACGGGCTGTCGCAGGGTGTCTTTTACCCTCAATATCCAACGCGAACTGTCTATCAAACGAACCAAATACAGGTGTGAGATGGACACATCACTGCTGTCCCGAATTCAATTTGGGGCGAATATCTCCTTTCATATTCTTTTCCCGACGATCACGATCGCACTGGGCTGGGTGCTGCTGTTTTTCAAGCTGCGCTTCAACGCAACCGGGGATGAGAAGTGGATGCAAGCCTATCGTTTCTGGGTCAAGGTCTTTGCCTTGTCCTTCGCCATGGGTGTCGTTTCCGGAATTACGATGTCTTTCCAATTCGGCACCAATTGGCCTGGCTTTATGGAGGCTGTCGGAAATATCGCAGGGCCGTTGCTGGCTTACGAAATTCTAACGGCGTTTTTCCTTGAGGCCGTGTTCCTTGGCATCATGCTGTTTGGCTTTTCAAAGCTGCCGAACTGGCTGCACACGACTGCAACCTTTCTCGTGGCGTTTGGTACCACCATGTCCGCGTTCTGGATTCTGGTTCTGAACAGCTGGATGCACACGCCCGCAGGGTTTGAGATGCGCGACGGTGTGGCCTTTGCGACAGATTGGTGGGCGATCATTTTCAACCCCTCAATGCCGTACCGCTTGACCCATATGTTGTTGGCTAGTGGCCTGACAGTGGCCTTTCTGATCCTCGGCCTGTCAGCTTTTCGCTGGCTGGTCGGAGACCGTGGCCCGGACGTGCGGGCCACGTTCAAGACTGCGGCGCGGCTTGGTGCGCTGCTGATCCCGGTGCAAATCTATATGGGTGACCTGCACGGCCTGAACACGCTAGAGCATCAGCCTCAGAAAGTGGCCGCGATGGAGGGTAACTGGGAGACCAAATCCAACGTCCCGCTGGTGTTGTTCGCAATCCCGGACGAGGAATCGCGGGATAACCGCCTTGAGGTCAGCATCCCGAACCTTGCCTTGATCATCCTGACGCACAAGGCCGATGGTGTTGTGCCGGGCCTGAACGATTTCGTGGCCGAGGATGGCACCGCTCTGCACCCGCCGGTTGCGCCTGTTTTCTGGTCATTCCGCGTCATGGTGGGAACAGGCATTACCATGCTTTTGCTCAGTTGGTCCGCGCTCTGGTTCATGCGGCGGGGCCGTGGGCCGGGTGGGGTGCCAAAGCTGATGCAGGTGGCGCTGGTGCCGATGGCCTTTTTAGGGTGGGTTGCCACTCTGGCGGGTTGGTACACGACCGAAATTGGTCGCCAGCCGTGGCTTGTGCAGGGCGTGCTGACGACGGAACAGGCGGTGGCAGACGTTCCCGCCCCGATGGTGGGAACCACTTTGGCGGCATATCTGATGATCTATGCGCTGCTGCTGGCTGCTTATGTCGGAGTGTTGTTCTACCTAGCCCGTAAAGCGGCCAGAACCGGCCTGTCGCAGCAAAATCATCCTGCTTCGGCGCCCCAGGGCGTCAAAGCGGTACCGGCGGAGTAAACGCGATGGAACTCTTTGGTGATCCGACCTACTGGCTGCCGCTCGCCTTTGCGGCACTCATGGGGGTGTCGATTCTGGTCTATGTCATATTGGACGGTTTCGACCTTGGCGTAGGGGTCCTGTTCCCCTTCGCCGATGACGCGGAGAAAGACCGGATGGTCGCCTTGATCGGGCCGTTCTGGGACGCCAACGAGACATGGTTGGTTCTGGCCATCGGCATTCTGCTGGTGGCCTTTCCAACCGCTCATGGGGTGATCCTGACGTCACTTTACCTGCCAGTTGCCATCATGCTGATCGGTCTGATCCTAAGGGGCGTTGCGTTCGAGTTTCGGGTCAAAACGCCCTCGCATCACAAATACTACTGGAACCTGGCCTTTTTTGCGGGCTCTTCGATAACCGCCCTATCGCAGGGCTTCATGCTGGGCAAGTACATCATGGGGTTGGAAAGCAATTGGGCCACATGGGCCTTTGCGATGATTACGGCTGTTTTCCTGGCCGTTGGGTATTCGTTCATCGGCGCCTGCTGGATTATCCTCAAAACCGACGGAGAACTACGGGAAAAAGCCGTTCGATGGGCCAAAGGGGGCATCTGGGGGCTTATTATCGGGCTCGGTGCCGTCTCGTTGGTGACCCCGTTGGTCAGCCCTCGTATCTTCGAGAAATGGTTCACCTTCCCCGAATTTTTCCTGCTGTTGCCGCTGCCTCTGATGTCCGGGGTCTTGATCGCGTTGCTGTGGTACGCTTTACGCCACCTTCCGACTAGGAATGACAGTTGGGCCTGGTTCCCGTTTGCGGCGTCGATTGTTTTGTTCACGCTCGCGTTCTTTGGGATGGCCTATAGTTTTTACCCCTATGTCGTCCCCGAGCAGTTGACGATTTACGAGGCGGCCAGCGCGCCAGAAAGCCTGTTCATCATCCTTATCGGCGCGATTTTTGTGTTGCCTGTCATCGCCGGGTACACTGCCTTGTCATATACGATCTTTCGCGGCAAGGCGACGGAGCTGCGCTATGACTAGGTCTTTTAGGTACACGATCGGCGCTTGAATCTCAGCAGTTTCAAGATGACTTCTGCGCATTTCGATTTACCTTTTCGAAATGCGCGATCTGGTTGACAGGGCTTATGTTTGGTTTTCTGCGGCTGTGGCGGTCATGCTGTTGGCAGGAACATTGATTGTCATTCTGCTTGCGACAGCCAGTTTCCTTCGGGAAACCGCGGCCGTTGTGATGGCCTCTGGCACCGGCGTGACATACGAGGACCTGCAACAGCTTTTGCCCTGCTGCTGGGGGCGATAATAGCGTTGGAACTGGCCCATTCCGTGCATTTGATGGTGAAGGGCAGCAAGGGTTACGAACAGGTCCGGGTTGTCTTGATGATCGGCATCCTCGCAGTGGTCAGAAAACTGATCGTCATGGAGATTGACCAGGTTTCGGGTTTATTGATTTTCGGCCTGTCGGCCGCGGTCCTTGCATTGGGCTGTGCCTTTGCGATGCTTTTATGGGTGGATTGGACCAGGACCTCATCCGAAAAGGGTTAAACGGGTTTCTGAATTAGATGAATTCGGAAGCAGCTTGGTTCTGCCAAACAAAACTCCTAGCTGCACGCGGGCCCATCCATGGCGTTCGGGTTGGCCGACCCGTTGGAACCGCCGTGCGGCCTTGTTTTCTGTGTCGCCGCCTTTCTTCCACGACGTCTCGGCGATGTTTTTCTGAACCCACCGAGGCTTGGCTGACTGATTTAGACGTGTTTATCCACCTTAAAATAGCTGGCCGCGACGCTTTGGCCTCTTTTCCGGGTTTGCGGCAGGTCCAATTTGTAATGCCAGCAATCTGCATCAACCAGAGTTATTGATGAGCAAAAAAATCCCTAGCCCCTGCATTGACGTGTGCAAGTTCCGCCGCGCGGGACATTGCATTGGGTGTTCCATGACAAAGAGCCAGAAAAAGCTGTTCGAGGCGATCAAACGCCCCGATCAGCAAGAGGCATTTGTTCAGATTCTGGTTTGTCAGCAGAAACAAATGGGCCGGTACACCCATTGGGGACCGGCCTATCTGAAGAAACTGAGGAAGAAAAAAGCCAAGGTGAAAGTTACCTTGGATGGTTAGCTCAGCGCAGATGTGAGCGCAGGAACCAGGCGAATTTCTCATGGGTTTGGCCGCGGCTGATGCACACATCCTCGGTCAATGCGTCGCCGTGGCTGGCGGCAAGTTCGCCCGCTCCAGCCAGGGTCGCGGCCAAGGTTTCCTGAGCGTCGAGCATCATTTTGACCATGTCTTTGTCGGTGGCGGATCCGTCATGTTCAGCCACTTTCGACCGCTTCAGCATACCAGCCAGCGTGCCTTCGGCATGTGCGTCCAGAGCTTTGATTCGCTCGGCAAGGTCATCCTGCGCTTGGAAGTGATCCTCGTAGATTTTCTGGAACAAATCGTGCAGTGGGCCAAAGGCCATGCCGGTCACGTTCCAATGGAAATTCTGCGCCAGCATGGTGGTGACGGCAGTTTCGGCCACGGATTGGTTCAGCGCCTCGGCAATCGCAGCACGGGAATCGGGTGTCAGGTCGATGGCTGTTTGCGTCATAATATTTCCCTGGTTCTTAATTTTCGTCGCGCCGGAATGCCGCAACATCAATATTCTGATCCCTAAATTAAGGGATCGCAGCCAAATTCCAAGAGGTTTTTAGAACAATTCTAAAAATGGCCAAAATTCTTGGAAATCGACCCAACCAGAAAGGAAAAATTCCGCTGTGTCCAACGTGGCACGCGCGACCGGATGAGAAAGCGGAAACTGTCCTGATCTTTTTGCTCAACCGCTTCGAATAGCCGACCTAGCCATGCCTCGTCAAAAGACAGTTCTGCAACTCCGGGACGATAGAACACAGGCCGCTTTTCTACAGCCTGACGAAATCCCCGCATCAGTGTTTCGGCGTGGCGCATCCATTCATCTGACGGATCAGCCAATAGCAAAGCACAAGCCTGATCCAAATCTACCCGGGCGGCAGACCGGCATCGCAGCGCAACCATCCGCAGATGGTTTATGATCTGCATCGTCCGCGCCTCCAATTGCGGAGAGGGTGTGGCGCGAAAGTCGTCCGTGTTTGAGAAACTGATTGCCTGCATCATGATGTGGGACTGCTTGCTCGTACAATTCCCGACAATAGTACTAGGGATAGCACTATTCAAGTCGCGCCGGTGTTGGGAATCCAACAGCCCTGTGAAAAACTGCGTGCGCAGTGCCGCATATGCAGTGCGGTTACAATCTGTTTCAGCAAGCCAAAAGGAGTGATTGGTCACAGCATGGCGTCAGTTAAACATCAGGGACTTTACTGGCAGCAGAATGACCTGCGCGCGAAGAAAGATAACATTTGAGGCGCCCATTCGATCAACGAACCGGGTGGTAAAGGCGCACAATCCAGTAATCTCTCCGTCCTCACGTTGCTAGGCCCGATTAGAATAGGCTATCCCGACACAGGCGCTACTTGGCGGAGTCTGGTCGAGAGGCGTAGGTGTATCCATTGCAAGATAGCCGTCACTGTGCCGGCGCGCGCCCGGTCTTGTTTATCGAAGAGCGTATCTCGGGTGCGGAACTGCCCGGCTTTAATGACGTTTTTCACCTCATCAACCACCATTGGAATGACCATCAGCGGTTTGGCGTAGTTTGACCCCGTCCAATGCAGCAATTGCGGCGGCAATTTGATCAGCGCCTGAGCGGCGGCACCCCTAGTTGCAATCGCCTCGAAGGCTGCGCCTAGGGGTGGAAGTAAATTACAACAGCAATCTGGGACACCGAAAGGATTGCACAGGCAGGTAGACCCAAGCGCAACTTGCACCAGATATTGAAAAGAGCGAATTCTTTTCCCCACCGCTTACCCTGCTTTTACCGGTGACAGAGGTAAGCCGGAGTGATCGTAATCATAGCTAAGAAGATAAGCACAAGCCTCGGTCTTCCCTGGTCAGCTAAGCAACGGGAATATCTCGTTTAAGGGCACGGCGACCCTAAGTATGGCAGCGATCCAGAAGGCATTGTTCAGGAAACACCCCAACCAATTACATTTGCACCTTGTGGGCTCCTGCTGCTATTCGGTCAGGAATGGCTTTGCCCATGAAATAAGCCACCCCAAACCTCGTCAAAACAAGGAGTAACAGAATGCCGACCGTGTTCAGAAAGCCGTTGTTCTCCTCTGTTGGTTTTATCCAAAAGAGCAGCAGGACCAAGGCTTCGTCGGTTAGTGATGCGTTCATACACTCCCCAGTTTCACTTGATTCTTCGGCGGGATAGGCAACGCTGTGGCCAATCCCTACTGTCAAGGCCATGCCTGAACGTTTCACCGTCGTCCAGCCAGGGGTCAGGGCAAAAGCATAGGATCAGGATCGTAGGATAGTAGATCATGCACCAGCGGATTGGGAAAGCGGCGACGCAAGGTTACAGCGTAGAAGGTTTCCTTGATGCGTGGGTGTTCTTGCGCCTCGACCAATCGGCCTGAGGTCAACTCATCCTTGACGACGATTGGGGCCACAAGAGCCAGACCGATATCCTCGCGCGCCATGAGACGCAGCATCGCCATGTCATCTACCTCGGCTGCGATCTGTGGTCGCTCTGACAACCGGCTGGCCAGAGCATCGAAGGCCGACCGCACGCTGTTGTCAGTGGTGGGCAGGATGAAGGGTTGGGTACGCAGCAACTCCTTAATCGGGCTCTGCGGGTCCAATCGGTCGGGCGTACCGACAATGCTGACAGACTGTTCAGCGATCTGGTGGGTTTCAAAAGGGGTCAGACTGTCATCTGGGGGCGGTCGGTTCATTAGCACCAGATCCAGGTTTAACGTCTCCAACCCCTCCATCAATTCGGTCGGGCTGCCCGAGCGCAAGACAACCTCGACGTCCATGCGCGACAAGATGGGCCTGAGAAACCCGATCTGAAAGTTGCGCGAAAGTGTTGCCAACGCCCCAACGCGCAGCGCCTTTCGGGTCTGGACGGTTTCGGTGAGGGTCGCGACCAATTGTTGCCCGGTCGAGAAAATCGCATCCGCATGATCCAGTGCAATGCGCCCGGCCTCGGTCAGGTAAAGCTGTCGTCCCCGGCGTTCAAACAAGTCGTGCCCCAGCCGTTCTTCCAACTGTTTGATCTGCACCGACAAGGCCGATTGCGACAGGTTCAGCCGCTGCGCTGTTCGGGTCAGGTTCCCGTCATGGGCGACGGCCCAGAAATACCGCAGATGATGATAGTTCAAAGGCATATTGTTCTATTTAAGTGAACGATTTCCAAAGAACAATGAATTTTTAATGTCAAATAATCTGTCTTAACTGGTTGGCTCAAACCTACGACGCTGGGAACGCCACCATGTTATACCTTTTTCTTCCGCTGCTGAGCCCGCTGATCCTGTTTGCCGCTGCGATCTATGCGAGGCGCAATCCGGGTCTTCGTCCGGGGTGCGTACCGCAAGTGGTCGAAGCGGCTGCATTTGCCGCGTTTCTAGTGGCCGCGATCTCGGCCGTATTCCTTGTGATCTACGGGTCCGGCACCTCGGCCCTGATCGGAGCGTTCGGCGTCGGGGTTTCCGTACGGTTGGACGCGGTCAGCGCAGTGATGCTGGTATTGGTCAGCTTTATCGGTTGGATCGTCCTGCGCTATTCAGCAACCTACATGGATGGCGAAGCACGGCAGGGCATGTTCACACAATGGATGGTGCTGACGCTTGCCTCGGTTCTGTTCCTGGTCATGTCGGGCAATCTGGTTCAGTTGCTGGTCGCCTGGACGACAACCAGTCTTGCCCTGAACAAGCTGCTTCTGTTTTACCCTGAGCGCGCAACTGCCCAACGCGCTGCCCGCAAGAAAGCGCTTGTGGCGCGGCTGAGCGAGGGTGCATTGGCGGCTGCCGTTATCCTGCTGATCGCTGCCACAGGCACAACCGATATCCACACGATCATGACCACGGTTCAGGCTAATTGGATGGTGCTGACGGCGGCCTTGTTTGTTGCTGTTGCCGCGGTGCTGGCCTCGGCGCAATTCCCCGTGCATGGGTGGCTGACCGAGGTCATGGAGGCACCCACGCCGGTCTCGGCCCTGCTGCATGCGGGAGTGATCAATGCCGGTGGCTTCCTGCTGATCCGTTTTGCCGATGTGATGCTGGTCGCGCCCGGAGTTATGGCCCTTTTGGTGATGCTGGGCGGGTTCACTGCGTTGTTCGGCGGCCTTGTGATGTTGACCCAGCCCGCTGTGAAAACATCGCTGGCTTGGTCAACGATTGCCCAGATGGCCTTCATGGTGATGCAATGTGGCCTTGCGCTGTTTCCTTTGGCGCTGCTGCATATCGTGGCGCACTCCCTGTACAAGGCCCATGCCTTCCTGAGCTCTGGCGAAGCCGTGCGCAATGTCGCGGCCATTCACCGGCCCGGCCCGATCGCGGTGCCCAGTGCAAGCAACGTTCTGCGTGCCTTTGCCACTGCGATCATCATCTATGCCCTGGTTGGCGCAACTCTGGGCTTTGACGGCAAATCCATTCAAGCCATCGCGTTGGGCGTCATTCTGATCTTCGGTGTCGCTTATTTGCTGGCCCAGGGTTTTGCAGACGCGGCCCCGCGCCAGTTGACGCAGCGCACGGTGGTCTATGCTTTGGTGACGTCGGTCAGCTACTTCGCGTTGCAGGTCATCGCCCTTCACCTGACTGCCGGTGCGCTGCCTGCAACGCCCGCACCGGGACCGTTGGAATGGGCATTGATCGTACTTGCCTTGATCAGCTTTGGCTTTGTCGCCGTGGCGCAAGCGACCTTCCCGCTCTGGGCACCGCACCCTGCGGCTGCGGGCCTGCGGGTACACCTGTCCAATGGCCTATATGCCAATGCGATTTTCGACAAGCTGCTGGACGGTTGGTCCAAGCGGTCCGCAGCCTGAGAAGGGACAAAAACCATGTTTGCCAAACTCGAATCTTACCCGGCACCGCTGCTTGAACTGGTGGCCGAAGCAAAATCAGCCGCCAAGGCAATCCCGCCGCTTTTCCCACTTTCTGCGAATGTTACAGTGAACCCCTTCCTGGGCCAAGCAGACGAGCCATTGGCTGTAACTTCGGCTCGTTTGGCACGGGTTGCGGGCGCGCGGATCACGCCAAATCGGTCATATTGGGCAGAGAAGCTGGACGCTGGTGACATCACCGAGGCCGACATCCTGGATGCGTTGTCCGGACTGGAAGGAAAATTCAACGCCCCCAGTCTTGACGATGTCATTGCCGCTGTGCGTCAGCAGGCAGAGCAACCCAAACCGCTGCCCACCGTGGCCGAGCTGGCGGCAGACGTGTCGGGTACAGACTGGCCCGGTCTGATCGAAGACCGGATCGGTGTTTGGGCGGCCAGCCATTTCGATCAGGGGCAGGCGCTGTGGCAGCAAGCGCGGGCCGGGGGGACGTTCAGCGCGTGGCGCGAGTTTGCAACGCGCGACCTGACGCCGGAAATTCATGGTCTGAAAGGGTTTGGTGCCTTTGTGGCCGATACGAACCGCTCGCATTGGCGCGCGATTGGACGGGCCTCCGAACGGCTGGGCCTGAGCACCGAAGCCTCAGCTACGGCGTATCATCGTTGGCTCAGCACCATGGGCGGGTGGGCGCAATACGCGCGCTACCTTTTGTGGGAAGCTGAACTAAAGGGAGAGCAAGACAATACCGTAACCGAGCTTTTGTCCCTGCGAATGGTATTCGATGAGGCGCTGTATGAGCTTTATGAAGACCAGATCGCTGACAAATGGGCCGATGTTGTCGCTGCGCATGAAGCGCCGGTTACACCAACTACCGATTTTGTCATCGACGCAGTGCTGCAAGAGGCCGCCGAGCGTGCGCAGCAGCGCCAACTGGCCGCGCGGCTGCTGCCGGGTTCCGTTCGCAAGGTCCCAGATCGCCCGCAGGTGCAGGCTGCGTTTTGCATCGACGTCCGGTCCGAGGTGTTCCGCCGCGCGTTTGAAGCGCAGGACAGCGGCATTGAAACCCTTGGCTTTGCAGGATTCTTCGGCCTTGCCAGCGCACATAAGGCCGCAGGCTCGGACGTAGTTGAACGACACGGGCCGGTTCTGTTGCGGCCCGGCGTTTGCTCGCACGCCGCTGAGCCTGAAAAGGCTGATTTGACACGGCGCTACACTGCGCGGGCCAAAAGGGCCTGGGGGCGGTTCAAGTTGGCGGCTGTGTCCTCGTTTGCGTTTGTCGAAGCAACCGGGCCTTTATACGCAGGCAAGCTGATGCGTGACGCGCTGGGTTTGGTTGGCAAAACAAAGACAGACCCGGCCCCGCAACTGGACCCGAGCCTGGATATTGAAACCCGTATTGGCATGGCCAAGACGGTCTTGAACGCCATGTCACTGACGGAAAATTTCGCCCGGGTCGTGATGCTGGCGGGGCATGGCGCGGACGTGACCAACAACCCGCACGAAAGCGCGTTGCATTGCGGGGCTTGTGGTGGCCATGCGGGCGACGTCAACGCGCGGCTCTTGGCAGGCCTGCTGAACGATGCTGATGTAAGGATCGGATTGCGCGGGCAGGGGATAGATATCCCTGCTGACACGGTTTTCCTACCGGCAATGCACTTCACCACAACCGACAGGGTCAGTTTGTTCGACCAGGACCTGCCCGAGGGCGACTGGTCCAGCGATCTGGAGCAGTTGAAAAACTGGCTTGCCGCCGCAGGGCAACTTACCCGCGCCGAACGTGCGGCCCGTCTGCCGCGCGCGAACAAGGCCACCGATATTCAGCGGCGGGCGCAGGACTGGGCCGAAACCCGCCCCGAATGGGGTCTGGCAGGGTGCCGCGCCTTCATTGCCGCACCCCGCAACCGCACCGATGGGGCAGATCTGGAGGGGCAGGCGTTCTTGCACAATTACAATTGGCGCAAGGATGACGGGTTCGGCGTGTTGGAATTGATCATGACCGCGCCTGTCGTGGTCGTAAGCTGGATCAGCCTGCAATATTACGGGTCTACCGTTGCACCGCAGCTGTTCGGCGGGGGTAACAAGCTGTTGCACAACGTGGTTGGCGGCATTGGAGTGCTCGAAGGCAATGGTGGTGCCCCGCGTCCGGGCCTTCCATGGCAGTCGGTGCACGATGGCGAGCGTTTGCAGCACGATCCACTGCGCCTGTCGGTGATCATCGAAGCCCCGCGCGAGGCGATGTCCGACATCCTGTCGCGCCACGCCGAGGTACGCGCATTGTTTGACAATGGATGGTTGCACCTGATCGCAATGGACGATCAGGGCAAGCTGGCCTGGCGTTATGATGGCGACTTGAAATGGTCTCCGATCCAGACCGGCTTGGATGCCGACCGCGCCATCGCGGCGGAGTAAGCCAAAAGGCAAACGAAAGGCGCCCAATTCCGGGCGTCTTTTTTCTGAACGAACGTCGCGTGTTTATAACGCGGGACTCTTTAAACAAAGGCTGGATCACTACGAGCCCGAAGCGTCGCGATCCCGTTCAGTCGTCCAGACCCAGCACTTTGATCGCAGCCAGAAGGCGCGCGATTTCCTGTTCGGTGTTGTAATGACAAAAGGAGATGCGGATACAATCCGATAAGCCCAGAGGCCTGAGGACGTTGCCGGAATAGTGGTCGGCTTTGCGTGTGTGGGTCCGAATACCTTGTTGGTTCAGGATTTCCACCACATCTTCTGAGGCTTTGCCTTCGACCACAATGGAAACAAGCCCTTCGCGCGCGTGATTGTCGGCCCCGGCCAGGATCGTGACGTGTTGCATCTGTCTTAGCCCCGGCAGGTTACCGGTGCCATTGATTGCAATGTTGGTCAGATGAGTTTCATAGTCGCGGATGGCATGCCCAGCGGCTTCGATCCGTTTGCGCCGGTCAGTTTCATCCGAGACTTCTCCGCCCAGCCAGTCGAAATAGGACACGACATCTGACACCGTGGCGTATGAACCCGCGTCACGCGTTCCGAATTCCCAGCCCATAGCGGGCGCGTCAATCAGCATATCATGCGGAATTCTGCCCAGCCGGCCGGAAATCCAGGCGATGCCATATCCGTGGCGTGAAAACACTTTGTACGGTGAAATCACGTAGCCATCGACCTTGTAGCTATCCAAATCCAACTGTCCGTGGGCCGCGTGCTGGATGCCATCGACAATGATCATACAATCCGGCGACACAGCGCTTATCGCCTCGGAAATCGCTGCTACATCCATGCCCATACCCGTTACGGGCGACGCGTGCAGGATCGTCGCCACCGCCACGTCCGGGGTCATTTGCGCGGTGTAATCCTCGGCCGTGACCAACCCGGTTGCGTTGTCATGCTGGACGTTCACATAGTCCAGACCGGCAATCTCGGCCCAGCGGCGTGCCGCACTGCGGGTGGCGGGGTGTTCGATCGATGAGCCGATGACCTTGGCTCCCTTTGGCGCAGCAAGGCATGCGGTACGGATCAAGCGGAACAGCAACTCAGTACCGCTTTCCCCGGCGAAGAACTGACCGGTCGAGGTGTTCATGAACACTGCCAAATCCGCTTTGGCCTTATCGATTACATTCTGCGTGCCTTGGCCCGCTGGGTTTATGCGCCCCGGATTGTCTGGAATAGCGGCATAAAAGGCCGAAGTCTCGACCGCCGTCTTCAGCGTCAACGCACCGCCTGCGTTCTCGAAAAAGATCCGCTTACCTTGAAACGGGCAGTTTTCGACATGGGCGAAGCGGTTTCGGATTGCATCGATCAGAGCGGGGTTGCCGTGAATCATGTGTGAGTCCTCTAGGAAGTCGCAGCGCCACTATCGCCATACCCGGCACCATCGATCTTGAACAGATGTTTACACGCCGTACAGCCGGCGGGAATGCTGGTTCCAGATCACGCGGCGACATTCAGAATTGAGACAAACGAAAATCGCCTTACGTCAGAACGAAAAGGATCGGATGTGAGAAGTGACGATGCACGTCGTTTGGTTCAAGCGCGACCTACGGGTTCAAGACAACCGCGCTTTGGCGCGGGCTGCGGCGCATGGCGCGGTTTTGCCGCTTTACGTGGCCGAGCCTGAGCTCTGGCGCGCGCCCGACATGTCTGGTCGGCAATGGAGTTTTATCGCAGAAACGTTGCACCAACTGCGCGCCGACCTGCACAAGCTGGGTCAGCCTCTTATCGTACGCACCGGCAACACTGTTGAAATCCTAAGCGACCTTCACCGGGATCACGGCCTGACCGCGCTCTGGTCACATGAAGAAACTGGGAATGATTGGACGTTTCAGCGCGACCTGCGCGTCGCAGCGTGGTGCAGCGCGCACAGCATCCCCTGGAACGAGGTTCAAAATCACGGCGTCGTCCGGCGCATGAAATCCCGAAATGGATGGGCCGAGCGCTGGGATGCGTTCATGTCAGAGGCCATAACAAACCCTCCGAATCTTGGGCCGCTGGTACTGGATGTAGGTGACATTCCGACGGAGGAAACACTTGGTCTTGCGCCTGATCACTGCCCGCTGCGTCAGAAAGGCGGGCGAGCAGAAGGGCAAAGCTTGCTTGACAGTTTTCTGCAAAAGCGTGGCGAACCCTATCGTCGCGCGATGTCGTCGCCGGGTGAGGGCGAAACAGCCTGCTCTCGCCTCTCACCGCATCTGGCATGGGGCACACTATCAGTGCGCGAAGTCGCTCAGGCGACATGGGCGCGGCAACGTGCGCTGCGGGACATTCCGCTAAAAGGAAAATCATCTTGGCGCGGATCACTGACATCATTCAACGGGCGGCTGCACTGGCATTGTCATTTTATCCAAAAGCTCGAGTCTGAACCGAGACTTGAATATGAGAACCTGCATCGCGGCTACAAGGGAATCCGCCCATCTGCCCCGGATCAAGATAAGCTGGACGCGTGGGCCAAGGGTGAAACCGGTTTGCCGTTTCTGGATGCGTGCATGCGGTACCTGCGCGCAACGGGGTGGCTGAATTTCCGGATGCGATCGATGGTGATGGCAACTGCAAGCTATCACCTTTGGCTGGATTGGCGTGCTCCGGGGCTGCACCTTGCCCGCAGTTTCACCGACTATGAACCCGGCATTCATTGGAGCCAGGTTCAGATGCAATCCGGAACCACGGGGATTAACGCGGTTCGAATCTACAACCCGGTGAAACAAGGCCACGATCAGGACCCAACGGGGCGCTTTACCAGAAAATGGGTGCCGGAGCTGGCAGCGATCCCTGATAGGTTTCTACAAGAACCGTGGAAGGCGGAAAATGCCGCGGACGTGCTGGGGAAGGCTTATCCGGAACCAATCGTCGACCACATTGCAGCGGCTCGCGCAGCGCGCGAAGCGATCTGGGCTGTGAGAAAAGGCGAAGGCTTTCGGGCGGAAGCTGCTGCCATAGTTTCCAAACATGCCAGCCGAAAAAGCGGAACACGCAATCGGGGTGGGCGCCGGAAAAAGGAACCAGACACCCAAATGTCCCTACCATTTGAGGAAAAATAATGAAAATGCGAAAAAAATACGACCTGCCCAGCAAGATCTGCGCGACCTGCGGTCGACCTTTCACATGGCGAAAGAAATGGGCGCAAGTCTGGGACGAAGTGCGCTACTGCTCGAAACGTTGCAGGCGTGCCGCATGAGTACCGGGGACTTGTTCGAGACACAGGACGATCCCGGTGAGTCCGCGATGTTTTCGCCTACTCGACAGGCTGGCCTCATGCGTCTGGATCAGTTTGCCTCGCGCACCGGCAAGCACTATGCCAGCCAGCGCAATTTCGACTTTGGTCCGGACAGACGCAACAACGTTTCAGCCCTGTCCCCATGGATACGGCACCGCCTGATCACAGAGCAGGAGGTTCTGAACGCGACATTGGCGCGCCACTCATATTCAGCCGCTGAAAAATTCATTCACGAGGTTTTCTGGCGCACCTATTTCAAAGGCTGGTTACAGCAGCACCCAAGCGTCTGGACGTCTTACAACGAGGGGCTTCGACGCGCACTGGACGACGGTACACAAACGACCGACTACAATGATGCCGTCGAAGGGCGAACTGGTATCGAGTGCTTTGATCACTGGGTCCGCGAACTGATCAAGACGGGTTATCTGCACAACCATACAAGGATGTGGTTCGCTTCGATCTGGGTGTTCACATTGCGTCTACCTTGGGAATTGGGCGCCGACTTCTTCCTGCGCTATCTGCTTGACGGCGACCCGGCGTCCAACACGCTAAGCTGGCGTTGGGTTGCCGGATTGCACACCAAGGGAAAAACTTATCTCGCACGGCCGTCCAACATCGCCAAATACACGAATGGCAGGTTCAACCCCGAGGGACAGTTGTCAAAGACAGCCGAGTCTTTGACTGAGGAATTCACGCATCCTCGTGTTCCAGTTCCCTTGCCAGACCCCATGCCGGACGAGGATTTTCTGCTTCTGGTGACTGAAGACGATTGTCAAATTGATGCAACGTTGCCGCGCCAGCCCAAAGAGGAGACCGGGTTGCTTGCCACGCAGCTGCGATCACCTTTAGCGATCGGGCCAATTGTACAATCTTTCGCGGCGGGCGCGGTCTCGGACGCCGTTGGCGCGGTTGGGACCGAAGATGAAAGCTGGGATGAACAGATAATCGCAGCGGCCGAAACAGCAGGAGTAAAAACCGTCGTCACTGGCTTTGCACCCGTCGGACCAGTCGCCACGCAACTGCAAAACACCCGACTTGAGAGAGCCGGACTAAAGCTGTGTCAAATTCGCCGGGACTATGACAGCCTTGCGTGGCCACATGCGGCGCGCGGCTTCTTTGGCCTGAGAAAGAAAATCCCCACTATTCTTAGGTCTTTAGGCTACGCGGTCTAAAGCCCGTCCAAAACCGCCCGCGCGCTGTCACGGTATTCCTTTTTCTTGGCCTCATCCATTTTGTCCCATGTTCGGTACACTTGACCAAGGCGCGGATTACCGCGCAGCTTTTCTTCGTTGCGCAACAGAAAATCCCAATAGAGCGGGTTGAACGGGCATGCCTCGGGCCCTGTCTTTTGTTTCACATCATAGCTGCAGTTGGCACAGTGATCCGACATCTTGTTGATGTAGTTTCCGCTGGCTGCGTAGGGTTTTGAACCCAGCAATCCGCCATCTGCAAACTGGCTCATTCCGATCACGTTCGGTGCCTCGACCCATTCGTAGGCGTCGGCATAAACAGCCAGATACCATTCATGCACTTCGTGCGGGTCGATACCGGCCAACATGGCAAAGTTCCCGGTCACCATCAGGCGCTGAATATGGTGCGCGTAAGCTTCTTCTTTTGTCTGTCCGATCGCAGCGGCCATGCACGCCATGTCTGTGCGCCCGGTCCAATAGAAACCCGGCAGTGGCCGCTTTGCCCCAAAAAAATTCTGCTGCGTGTACTCTGGCCCGCTGTGCCAGTAGATGCCGCGCATGTATTCGCGCCATCCGATGATTTGGCGGATATAGCCCTCGACCGCGTTCAACGGGGCATCACCGTCGTGATAGGCCTGTGCAACGCGTTCGCAGGTTTCAAGCGGGTCAAGAAGCCCTGCATTGATGTATAACGACAGAACCGAGTGATACAGGAACGGCTCGCCCTCTAACATCGCATCCTGATAGTCGCCGAAACGCGGCAATGCCTGTTCCACAAACATCGACAATGCTTTCAGCGCGTCCGCACGCGTCACGCCGAACCAAAAAGGGCGCAAAGTTCCAAAATTATTTTCGAACCGGTCTTCGACCAGCTTCAGAACCTCCTCCGTCATGGCGTCGGGTTCTGTTTCAAACGGCCGCGGCATGAAAAGGTCCGATTTGGCGGGCTTGCGGTTCTGGCTGTCATAGTTCCACTTGCCGCCTTCCGGAGCGTCCCCGTCCATCAACAGCCCGGTTTTGCGTCGCATTTCCCGGTAAAAGTATTCCATCCGCAACTGCTTACGCCCCTTGGCCCAGTCGCGAAACTCGGCATGCGAGGCAACAAACCGGTCGTCATCCAACATTTCCAGTTCGGTCTGCGCGTCTTTGGACCAATCCGACAATACAGCCTTCAGTCGAAATTCTCCCGGCTCTGTCATCAGCACATGGTCGATGCCGTGATCTTTCACGGCGCGCGCAAGTTCACCAGGCAGATCGCCGCTATTGTCGGAGTCGTCCAGTTTTACATATTTAACTGACCACCCAGCGTTTTCCAATTCGGCTGCGAAATGACGCATGGCGGAAAAAACGAACGCAATCTTCTTTTTATGATGCGGGACATAGCTCGCTTCGTCCTGCACCTCTGCCATGAGGACAATATCACGGTCGGGCTTTCCGGCGCGCAACGAGGAGATCTCAAAGCTGAGTTGATCGCCCAAAATCAACAGCAGTCGGGCGTCTTTGGCGGTTGACGAGTTTGTCTTCATCCACGGGACGTAGTTCGGCTATGGCTATGAGCAACACGTAACCTGCCTTCAGAGGCAGGTCGTCCGGTCGAAAACGTCAACAGTCAGTGACTTTACCTAATCGCCGGGGATCACAAAGGTGCCGTCGCTGATCGGCACAGCGCGAAGTGAACCGATCTGAAGTCACCAAAAAGAGAAAAGTCTAATCAATTTCCGATCAAACCAAAGGACGACGTTAAGCGATAAATTAACACCTGAGCTGAGAAAAGGAGGAAATGCGGCGGGCAGGCCCCTGCGCGATAACTGTTGGAGAACAAAATGAAGATGATTTTGTCGCCAAAACTGGCGTTGAAACTTCCACTCACGATTGTAGGGTTTTGCGCATTGGTTACCGTTGTGTTGGTGACATTAAGCGATCTCCGATTTCGGGACACCGCCCTACAAAACGTCGAAGAACACTTCAAAACGTTGGTTTTGGAACGTGAAGCAACGTTGCAAAGCTGGTTGGAAGGCTTGGATGCGGATGTTTTGGCCTTGGCGGCGGTCCCTTCTACATCGACGGCGCTTGAATGGTTCTCAGCAACCTGGAGCGCATCGGAAGGCGATCCACGGCAAGCCCTGACCACAGCTTACATTTCAGGAAACCCATATCCCGTCGGCGAGCGCCAGTTATTGAGCAAAGCCGAAGGGTCTGAAGTGTACCACATGCACCACGGTCGTTATCATCCCCCCTTTTTGTCGATCGTTGATTCCAAGGGATTCTATGATGTTCTGCTGGTTAGCCCGCAGGGGGATGTTGTGTACTCGGTAAAAAAAGAAAAAGACTTTACAACCAATTTGCTGAACGGGCGTTTCAGGGACTCGGGGCTTGGGCAAGTCTTCAGGGATGCGGCAACCGACGCACCCGGCACTGTTCACTTTTCAGACCTGTCTCCTTACGAGCCAAGCAATAACGTTCCGTCCAGTTTTGTCGCGACGAAGGTCATCAACGAAAACGGCGCCTATGTCGGTGTTCTGGTCATTCAACTGCCAATCTCCGTCTTGGACGGCATTGTGAACAACCCGGTTGGACTGGGTGAAACCGGTGAAGTCCTTCTTGTCGGAGAAGATTACAATACACGCATTGCGTCCCGATTTGAGAATGGTGTGAAGGTTCTGGAGAAAGTGCCGTTCAGCGAGCAGATTGAATTCGCGCTGAGCGGCAACACCAGCTTTTTCCCCAATGCAACCGGTATCAACGGCGACAGGGTTGCCTCTTATGTGTCCTCGATCGTTTTTCACAACGACCGCTGGGCTTTAGTTGCCGAGCAATCGCTGGATGAAATTCTGGCGCCTGTAAAGGCGGAACGAAACTTCCAGATTTTGGTTTCAATCGCCTGCGCACTGGTTCTTTCGGTGGTCGGCTGGCTTTTTGCCCGTACAATTACCGGACCCATCAATTCGCTTCGCCATACAATGGAACAGGTGACCCAAGGCGATCTTGATGTCGAAGTGCCTGAGGCAACGCGCCGCGACGATTTTGGAGCGATCGGAAAGACACTTGTCCGAATGCGCGATGATTTGCGAGAGGCCCAAAAGGCCGAAGATGAACGTAAGCAGCATCAACGTGAGCAAGAAGAAGTCGTAAATGAGTTGAGCATCGGTCTACGACGTTTGTCTGCTGGCGATTTCTCGCAACCCATCACGGTACCGTTCCGGTCCGATCACGAACAGCTTCGTCAAGACTTCAACACAACAATGCAAACGCTGAATGCAACCGTGGTCGAAGTGATCAACACGTCTAACAGTATCCGCCAGGGCGCGGCTGAGATATCGCAGGCTTCCGAAGACCTTTCACACCGGACGGAAAGCCAGGCTGCAACGCTCGAGCAGACTGCAGCCGCACTGGATGAAATGACCGCAAGCGTCAAATCCGCAGCTGAAGGTGCAAAGTCGGTCGAGGTGACGATGACAGAGTCGCGCAAGGAAGCCGAAGACAGTGGGGTAGTGGTCCAGAACGCTGTTGCAGCGATGACGGAAATCGAAGAATCCGCAAGCCACATCAGCCAGATCATCGGTGTCATTGACGACATTGCGTTCCAAACTAACCTGCTGGCTTTGAACGCCGGGGTCGAAGCTGCACGCGCAGGCGACGCGGGGCGTGGCTTCGCAGTTGTTGCCTCTGAAGTTCGAGCCCTGGCTCAGCGCAGTTCCGAAGCTGCGATGGAAATCAAGACACTCATCGGCAATAGCTCCAAGCAGGTTGAACGTGGCGTGGATCTTGTCGGAAAGGCCGGGGAAGCACTAAATAGAATTGTGGATAGGGTCAGCCATATCTCGCAAATGGTGTCGGAAATCGCCGATGGTGCAGCGGAACAGTCCACAGGGCTAGGTGAAATCAACATCGGCGTGACTCAGCTGGACGAAGTTACTCAGCAGAACGCTGCCATGGTTGAAGAGTCTTCTGCTTCAAGTCACCTGTTGAATTCGGATGCGGCAAAACTGTCTGAACTTGTGGCCCGGTTCCGAGTTGAAACTGAATTTGATGACCCACAGTCCACAGTTGTCGAGATCAAGCGCCCAACGGCCCACGGTGCAGATTGGGGCCCAAACACAAAAGTGGAAGCACGGCCAATCGCAGTCAATGGCCAGTTGGACGGCCCTGAGGTCTGGCAGGAGTTTTGAAATTGTTTGGCCCCTTTCTCCGCGCTTTGGGTGAAAGGGGCTATTGACGCCAAATGCAGTGTGGGTGTTTGAAAGTGAAAAATATCTTGGTCGTGAGCACTGATCCCTTTTGGGCGACGCGCTTGAAAAGTCAGTTCGGCGAAGTGGCGCCCGGCGTTCGGATTCTCATAGTGGACAATCTTATGGCGGCCTACGCAACGAGTGAGGAGTTGCAGCCTTCGGCTGTCATTGTCGAGCAGGGATTTACGGATATTCCAGAGTTCGAAACTATGAAGACACTGTTTCATGAGTTAAAATCCGTTTGCGTATTTGTTGGAGAAAAAGGGTCTGCCAAAACGTCCGCAGGTCCACGGGTTTTCCGCAAAAGCGACACAGCCGCCTCATACATGTCGTGGATCAAAGAAGTAAAAAACGCGACGCACAAGAAACGTCCCAAAGACTCGTCGAAAAGTAATAAGGATTCCAAGATCATTATCATCGGGTCTTCGACGGGCGGGGTAGATGCACTGAGTACGATCCTCAAACGTTTTCCTGCCAATTGCCCACCGACAGTCATTGTTCAACACACGGGTGAAGACTTTGGCGGGGGGTTGATTGACCTTTTGTCGCGGCTTTGCCCCGCGCGCGTGGTTGCGGCCCAAAATGGTTTGGTTTTGGAATCCGGTCTGGTGTGCATTGCTGCTGGCTACAGGCAACATCTTGAATTGAGTTCGGGCACGCCACTGCGCGCAAGACTGACGGAAGGACCTCCTGTGTCAGGGCATGTTCCTTCCGTGGATAAAGTGTTCTTGTCCGCTCGCCCCATAGCTTCAAGAGTGGTCGCAGCCGTTTTGACAGGCATGGGGCGGGACGGGGCCGAAGGATTACTGGCGCTTCGACGGGCGGGTGCCGCCACGTTTGTTCAGGATGAGCGCAGCTCGGTCGTATATGGTATGCCGCGCGCTGCCTGGCAGCTCGGGGCAGCCCAACGTCAAGTGCCTCTTGTCCGAATGGCGTCAACGTTGTTGGGCGCAAGCGCAATTCAAAAATGAGAATAGGAACTGCATTGACGGACTATCTCGAAAAAGCGCCCGCAGTTGGTGTGCTGCAGGGCGAGTTCAAAGTGACTCACAAGGCCGACGTAGTCTTTTCTACGATATTGGGATCATGCATTTCAGCGTGTTTGTATGACATGAAGGAAGGAGTTGGTGGAATGAACCACTTTCTTCTTGCCGCAGGTTCGGTCGAGGATCAAAGCAGCCGCTACGGTATCAACGCGATGGAGCTTTTGGTCAATGGCATCCTGAAACTCGGTGGGACACGCAGTAATCTTCGTGCCAAGATTTTTGGCGGTGGTAACATGCTTCCCAATCTACCCGATGTCGGAGCGGAAAACACAAACTTCGTTCAAAGGTACTTAAACGAAGAAGGGATTGAGTGTGTTTCGTCATCGGTTGGCGGAAACAAAGCACGGCGCATTCGGTTTCACCCTGCAAGCGGACGTGTGAAGCAGGTGTTTGTGACAAGTCACCAATATCCCGCGATTGATGAGGAAAATCGTAAAGCGGCTCAGCCTCAAAAAAGTCAGCTCGTGCTGTTTTGAGGTCGACTTGCGCACACGATACTAACTAGAACTAAGTTTCATTTGCAGGTTAGCATCGTTCACCAATATTAGGCACGAAAATCGAGGTGATGACCAATCCCATAGAATTCCCCTGCCTCGATTGAGTCCTCTTAACCCCTAAGCCCAAAGCGAGTTTAAAGAGTCGTTTACTTTGGCGCAAATCTTTCGCGTGAAAAAGAAGCCGGATGGCTGGCTACAGATGACGCAAGCCTGCCACCAGCAGAAAAGTAGTTTCGCGCGTTCATCTCTTATCCAGCAGAAAGGAACGCGGCCAGCATCTGAACTAAAAAAGTTTAGGCACAAGTCGAATGCCCACCAAAGGCCAGCGCTTTGATACCAATACATCCAGACCCGGTCACTATTGTTACCCGGAAAAAAAGCGTCCTCGTGTTAATAGTGGGCTTTTTTCACAAAGGGATGCCAACAAGGCGCGCAACAAGCTCCAAGCCGTTCTTCGCGTCCATTTTCTTTAACAGCCGAGCCCTGTGCACTTCGGCTGTTCTAGGGGAAATTCCTAATTCATGTGCGATTTCCTTGGTCGTGACGCCGTCAATCATCAGCTTTGCAACTTGCCTTTCCCGTAATGTCAGACCTGTACTTGGGCGGACCTCTGATAAATCTGAAAACGTCCAGACTGCTTTGTTGAACGGTGTATTGGGTGTCAGCGATTGGCCCCGTACTCGGCACCAGAACAATTCTCCCGAAGCGCGCCGCATGATCCGTTCGTCAGTGTACTGGCCTCCTCCGGCCATTTTTCGCAGCCCGATCTTTCCGATATGGTCGAATTCAGCAACTGACGGGTAAAGGCGCGACAGCGAGGTGTTGTGCAACTCATCCGGGTGATAGCCAAACATCTCCGCAAAGCTGGGATTGCAGCGCCGAATGATCCTGTCCTCGGAATAGATCAGGCCGACCGGCGCGTTCTCGAATGCGATATCAGCCAGATCCGTCGTGTATGCCCTTTACGTATTTTACCGGAATTGGCGAAGCCCCGATCAACGTAGTATTCATTGCCGCAATGAGGGAGGCAAGCATGGATGCGAAGATCGTTGGCTGGGGTCACACCCGTTTTGGTGCGCTCAAAGACAACAGCTTTGAAGACCTGATCATTGACGCCGCGCGCGAGGCGCTTGAACACGCGGGGCTGGCCCCCGGGGACGTTGACGCAATTTGGCTGGGGCATTTCAACAACGGGCTGGTGCCGGATGCCTTTGGGTCGTCACTGGTGTTGGGACTTGATCCAGTTATGCGGTTCATTCCAGCGACGCGGGTTGAAAACGCCTGTGCGTCCGGTTCTGCTGCGATCTATGCTGCGCGCGATGCCATCCGGTCTGGGCGCGTGCGCCGGGCGCTGGTGATCGGCGCGGAAAAGATGACTGGTCGAGATACAAAAGGTGTTACCGAAGCCTTGGCCGGTGCCTCTTATCAGGCCGAAGAGGCCGGAGTATCATTTCCGCAAATCTTTGCGCGCTTTGCTCAGTCTTACTTTCAGGCCTACGGCGATCAGTCTGCCGCTCTGGCGGGGATAGCAGCCAAGAACCACAAGGCCGCATTGGACAACCCGTTGGCGCATTTACAGAAAGATCTGGGATTTACCGCGTGCAACACAATTTCAGATAGGAACCCGATGATCGCGGCGCCTCTGCGGATGACCGACTGCTCTTTGGTGAGTGACGGCGCTGCTGCAATGGTCATGGTTGCTGATGATCTAGCCGGTGATTTCCCCCGAGCGGTCGGGTTTCGGGCGGCAGTTCAAATGAATGATTTTCTTCCGATGTCACAGCGAGACCTGACTGAACTCACCGCAGCGAAACACACCTTTGCCGCGGCGTTCGCCGAGGCGGATATTTCCGTTGAAGATCTTGATCTGGCCGAGGTTCACGACTGTTTCACCATCGCTGAGCTGCTCATCTACGAAGCTATGGGGCTCGCCCCTAAAGGGCAGGGCGGACGGCTGGTCGAAAACGGTGTGACGGAACGTGGTGGGCGATTGCCCGTCAACTTGTCGGGCGGTTTGAAGGCCAAAGGGCATCCGGTGGGTGCTTCGGGTGTCTCAATGCATGTTCTTGCAGCTCGGCAAGTCACCGGGTCTGCCGACGCTATGCAGGTTCCCGGTGCGCAACTGGCGGCTGTGTTCAATATGGGCGGTTCGGGCGTTGCGAACTATTGCTCAATCCTGGAGGCCGTCGCATGAATCCGGCTATCTGGTTAGAACGAACGGCGAAGCGGATGCCGCAATCCCCGGCGCTGTTTCGTGGTGTCGAATGTGTGGCCAACTACGCTGAGTTTGCCAAACGCGCAGCGTCCTTGTCTGAAGCTTTGAAAGCGCAGGGTGTTCGAGAAGATGACCGCGTTGCGGTGTTTGGTGGAAACCGAACCGAATATCTTGAGGCGCTTTATGGCATTTGGTGGCTGGGGGCGATCGCAGTGCCGATCAACGCCAAGCTGCACGCAAAAGAAGCCGCCTGGATCATTGCCGACTCGGGCGCGCGAACGGTTTTTGTCGACAAAAAAGCGGCCGCGGCTTTGGTCGATTGCCTGCCGGATGATGTCGTGCCTCTGTCTTTTGACAGCGACACTTTCCAGGACCTGCGAGATACCGCGGGGTCGGACGCTCCGGCTTTGCGGGACGCCGACGATCTGATCTGGTTGTTCTACACGTCTGGTACCACCGGTCGCCCCAAAGGCGTGATGATCACAGCCGGCAATCTGACCTCAATGACGCTGAGTTATTTTGCGGACGTAGATGAAGTCCGCCCCGAAGATGCGATCGTTTATGCCGCACCGATGAGCCACGGCGCAGGCATTTACAACTTCATGCACGTGCTGCGAGGTGCGCGGCATGTGGTGCCGCAAAGCGGTGGGTTTGATGCGGCTGAGATTCTTGGTCTCGCTGCGCAGATTGGTTCAGTGTCCATGTTTGCGGCTCCGACCATGGTAAAGCGGTTGGTCGACACGGCGCGCGCGTCCGGGCAGACAGGCGAAGGCTTGCGGACCATCGTTTATGCCGGCGGTCCCATGTACGAGGCTGATATTCTTGAGGCGACGGAAACCCTGGGGTCCCGTTTCGTGCAGGTGTATGGTCAGGGCGAATGCCCTATGGGCATATCCGTGCTGCCGCGTGAGGACGTGTCGGACAGAACGCATCCACGCTGGCGCGAACGCCTGAATTCCGTAGGGTATGCGCAAGCCGAAGTGCAGGTTTCAATCGTTGATGCAGAGGGGCACGAGGTTCCTGTTGGAGAGATTGGCGAAATCGTAGTTCGCGGTCGCACGGTCATGAAAGGCTATTGGCAAAACCCGGCAGCAACGCAAAAGGCCATCCGTAATGGCTGGCTTTGGACCGGGGATATGGGGCGCATGGATGAAGACGGCTATGTGACCATGCAGGATCGCTCCAAGGACATGATCATTACCGGTGGGTCGAATGTTTATCCGCGCGAAGTTGAGGAAGTCTTGCTTTCACATCCCGGCGTGCAAGAGGTCGCCGTTGTGGGCCAACCAGATAGCGAATGGGGTGAAATCGTTGTTGCGTTTGTTGTTTGCCGTAGTGGCGAGCAAGTGGACGAAAATTATCTGGACGCAATGTGCCTGGATCGGATCGCCCGCTTCAAACGTCCAAAAATCTATCGCTTTACCAGTTCTTTGCCCAAGAACAACTACGGTAAAATTCTTAAAACTGAACTACGCGCCACGTTGCAGAAGGATTCAATCTAATGAGTCAGCTCAAGGGAAAAACTGCGCTTGTTACGGGGTCGGTCCAAGGCATTGGTCTTGCTATCGCAAAGTCCCTTGCGGGTGCCGGGGTGCGCATCGCATTTCATGGCTTGGCAAGCGCAGATGACGTCGACGCCGCAGCGCAGGTTTTGGAAGATGCCGGCAGCCCAGAGGTCCGGTTCTTCGACGCAGACATGCGCGACGTTTTTGCGATCGAAAAGATGATGAGTGATGTCGCGGATTGGGGCGGGGCAGACATTCTTGTCAACAACGCTGGAATCCAAAAGACCGTCAGCCTCGCGGAGGCCGACGCCGCCACTTGGGACGCTGTATTGGCAGTCAACCTGTCAGGTGCCTTTCACACAATGCGCCTTGCCATGCCAACGATGGCTGAACGTGGCTTTGGTCGGGTGATTAACATTGCATCGGTCCACGGGCTTGTTGCGTCGGTGAACAAGGCCCCCTACGTTGCCTCCAAGTTCGGGATTGTCGGGTTAAGTAAAGTGGCTGCGTTGGAATATGCGCGTGCCGGTAACAAACAAAGCGGCGGAGTGACGGTCAACTGCATTGCTCCGGGTTGGACAGAAACTGCGATCATCGAACCCCAAGTGCAGGCCCGCGCAGCACAGTTTGGTGGGGATCGCGAAAAAGGGATTGCCGACCTTCTTGCGGAAAAACAACCGTCGCGCCGCACATCTGACCCCTCTGAAATCGGCGCGCTGGCCCTTTGGCTATGTGATCCGATCGCGCATAACGTGACGGGAACAACTATTCCCGTCGATGGTGGGTGGACGTCGCAATAAAGGCTTGGCAGTGGGGTAACCGTGGGCAGGGCTTGTACGTACTCGCTTTACCTTACCTGCGTTTTTTCGATTTGGGTGGGTCATTGCGACCACCGTATAACTGAACGAGGTCAGCGGGCTCATCGGATTGTCAACTACGATATTTGCAGTTTAGCGGAGCGAGCTGTTTCGGACTTCA
Source organism: Ruegeria sp. YTSA135 (assembly GCF_059610165.1). NCBI lineage: Bacteria > Pseudomonadati > Pseudomonadota > Alphaproteobacteria > Rhodobacterales > Roseobacteraceae > Ruegeria > Ruegeria sp. YTSA135. The sequence continues at coordinate 85,779 of NZ_JBXWNC010000003.1, forward strand.
AGCGAAAAGCCCAGATCGATTTGCCTGTCCTTGGTGCCCGCGCCGCCGCCGACCAGTATTTCACCGGCCGTGACACCCATATCATAAAGCGGTGTTCGCACGGTTGAGATCGTGGGAACGCATTGCGACGTCACTCCAAGATCATTGAATCCACAGATCCCAAGCTCGGTCGGAACCCTGATGCCGCGACGCTGACATTCGAACAAGACGCCAAGCGCAAGGTCATCGTTGTTGCAGAACACCGCGTCGCATTCCGGGTACTGCGTTGTAAGCTTTCCAAAGAGAATGGCGCCGATGTTCACGTCGGACGGCCGGTTCGTGACCACGACAGACCGCTCATCGTACATACCGGCGTTCTGCAATGCCTTTCGGAACCCGGCCAGACGCTTTTGTGAGCGCGGGTCCATTTGCGCGCCCAAAAACCCAATGTTGCAGTAGCCTTTGTCGATCAAATGGTTCGCAGCCGCAAAAGCCGCGTCTTCATGAGAAAACCCCACGATTTGATCGATCGGCGCGTCACTCAGGTCCATGATCTGCACCACCCGCACTCCGACATTGGCCAACATCTGCCGGGTTTCATTCGTCTGTTCGATACCGGCAAGGATAACCCCTTTTGGCGCCGGATTAAGGAAGGATCGCAGCACGCGTTCTTCTTCGATCGGGTCGTAACCCGTGTTGCCGATCTGTAGGGTCAAGCGCGTATGTTTAAGCGCATCCTCAATTCCGCGTAGAACATCCGTGAACACATTGTTGGAAATGGACGGGATCATGACGACGATAGAGTTGGTCTCGCTCGATGCCAGCGTTGACGCAGACTGATTTGGTACATAGCCCAGCTTGCGCACCGCCGCATCGACTTTCGCCCGTAGCGAGTCGGACACCTTCTCGGGTGAGCGAAGCGCGCGCGAAACCGTGATTGCGCTAACTCCTGCTTCTTTTCCAACATCTACCAAAGTTGGCTTTGTCATCGCATCTCACCTTGTTTTTAAAGGAAATTATATAATCAGAAAAATCTGATTGCAAAATGATTGCGCAATCATTAATGATCGTCCCTAACAGGAGGAACGTGAATGAACGGCGAATGTGGCCTGACCTTGGTCGTGATGGGGGTTTGCGGTGTCGGCAAAACCTCGGTCGCGCGGGCATTGGCTGATCGCATGTCAGGGCTTTATGTCGAGGCCGACGAGTTCCATCCGCCAGAGAACATTGAGGCCATGCGGCGTGGCGTGCCATTGAACGACGCGATGCGGGGTCCATGGCTCAGAGGGATCGCTCGTGAGGTCAGACAACAGCACGAGGCAGATATTGACAAGGATATCGTTGTTGCCTGCTCAGCGCTCAAGCAATCCTATCGTGACATCCTGAGATCAGATTTGCCAAACGCGAAATTCGTCTTTCTGACTGCCCCGCGAGACGTTATAGCCGAGCGCATGACGGCCCGGACCAACCACTTTATGCCGCTTACGCTGCTGGACAGCCAGCTTGCCGATCTGGAACCGCCAACAACGGCCGAAGATCACATCGCCTTGGATGCCAGCCTAAGCCAGGGGCGCATCGTCGATGACGTTTTAGCCAAACTTAATTGGGCCGCCCACGACGGGGGGCCATGCCTTACGGAAATTCAACAGGAGGAGACCTAACCATGACATTTCTGAAAACCATTGCCGCCACGGCGGTTGTGGCCTGCACGGCGACGGCCGGACTGGCCGCAGACTTTGCGCTGCGCTTTCAGTCTTCGGACCCATCGGGCAACCCCAACTTCGTGCTGCAGCAGCAGTGGGCCGAGCGGGTCGGCGTTCTGACCGGCGGCCGCGTCACGGTCGAGATGCTGCCGGTGGGTTCCATTGTTCAGCATACCGAAACACAGGACGCCGTCGCCTCCGGCATCATCGATGGGCACGTGACTGACACGTCGTACTTCGCGGGCAAGGATGCTGCCTTCAGCCTGATCGCAAACCCGGTTGGCGCCTATGGCTCGCCTTCCGAGATGCTGAACTTCATCGAATACGGCGGCGGTAAAGAGCTCATGAATGATCTCTTGAACCCCTATGGTCTGCAGTTCATCGGCGCAACCACACCGGGCCTTGAGGCATTCATCTCGAAAGTGCCGCTTGATAGCGTTGATGACCTGAAAGGTTTGAAGATGCGCGCGCCCGAAGGTCTGGTGCAGAATGTGTTCCTGGCCGCGGGAGCCGCTCCGGTGAACCTGCCGGGGTCCGAAGTGTTTACATCGCTGGACAAGGGCGTCATCGACGCGGCGGATTACACCGTATTCTCGACCAACCACCAGCAGGGCATGCATGATGTGGCAGGCCACCCGGTCTACCCTGGTTTCCACTCAATGCCGCTGGTCGAAGTATCGATCAACAAGGGAACATGGGACAGCATGTCGCCGGATCTTCAGGCGATCCTTGAAATGTCGGTGCGTGACTTTGCGCGTGACATGACCAGCCAGCTGGCCATGCGGGATGCGGTCGCCGTGGCCGAAGCCATCGCCGATCCTGACATCACCGTACACAACTGGTCCGCGGAAGAGCGCGCTAAGTTCCGCGCGATCGCCAAGTCGCAGTGGGCAGAAATCGCGGGAAAATCGGATAACGCGCAGCGCGTATACGACGTACTGTCAGCATATCTGGTCGAGCAGGGGCTGTTGGCTGAATAACCCCGACCTAACGTAACAATGGACCGACCCGACCACAGCCGTCGGGTCGGTCTTCAAGTTGGAAAAAGCAAATGGCACAGCCGACCGAAGCCAAAGAAAACAGGCAGGAATCGATACCCGAGGCCGGAGCTTTGGGTCGTCTGGTAACTCGTCTGGGCGATGTATTCGCAATCGCTATCGTCCTGTCCGCCTGTGCCTTGATTTTCGAAGTGGTCATGCGCTACGGCTTTAACGCTCCGACCAAATGGGCGCATGAAACGGTGATCTTCCTGACAGCGATCACTTTTGTGTTCGGTGGCCTGTATGCGGCTGCGACCAACAAGCACATTCGCGTCGTTCTTATCTATGACCTTTTGACACCACAGCTTAGGCGCGCCTTCAACATCGGCATCTCTCTTATTTGTGCGACCGCTACAGCCTTGTTTTCCTGGGCTGCATGGCTCGTTGTTCAGCGTGCGGTCTGGACCCCTGCGGGTGAGTTCCGCCTTGAAACCTCAGGTTCCGCATGGGACCCGCCAACACCGGGTCTCATGAAACTTTTTCTCATGGGCATCTTGATCCTGATGTCCGTTCAATTCGCTGTTCTTGCCGTAAATTACCTGAGGCGGAAATGACCGAACTGCTTGCCCTGATTCCCGATCTCAAGTCACTTGGGATCGAAACCGCGACGCTGTTGATGTTCGGCTCGCTTCTGCTTTTGCTGCTGACCGGCATGCCGCTTGCTTTTGTGACGCTGCTGGTGGCGCTGATTTTTGCACTGGGTTGGTTTGGACCAAACGCGATCCCGTTGATCGTCAGCCGTATCTTCAGCTTTGTGAATTCTTTTGTTTTCGTCTCGGTGCCGATGTTCGTCCTGATGGCGGCGATCCTCGACCGTTCCGGCATTGCGCGCGATCTGTTCGATGCAATGCGTATCGTCGGTGGACGCTTGCGCGGCGGCGTGGCGATACAGACCTTGCTGGTCGCGGTGGTTCTTGCGGCGATGTCCGGCATCATCGGTGGCGAAGTCGTTCTTTTGGGCGTGATCGCACTGCCGCAGATGCTGAGGCTGGGCTACGACCGACGCCTGGCGATCGGCGTTTGTTGCGCGGGTGGCGCATTGGGCACCATGATCCCGCCATCAATCGTTCTGATTATCTATGGATTGACCGCCAGCGTATCAATCGGCGACCTGTTCACCGCCTCTTTTTTGCCGGGTCTGATGCTTGCCGGTATGTATGCCGCCTACATCCTTTTTCGGGCCTATACCAACCCCGAGGTTGCGCCGATTCCGGAACCGGACGAAATTTCCACGGCCGAAAAGCTGCGCTTGCTTAAGGGGTTGGTCCTGCCGGTTCTGGTTGTGATCTTTGTTCTCGGCTCGATCTATGGCGGTATCGCGAGCGTGACCGAGGCCTCTGCCGTGGGTGTGTTGGGCGTGACGCTTTCGACCATGATCCGGCGTGAGTTCACATTTTCCCTGATCCTTGGCGCCGCGCGTCAAACGCTGGCTACCGTTGGAATGATCGTCTGGATTGGTATCGGAGCATCGGCTCTGGTGGGTGTGTTCAACCTGATGGGTGGCATCCGATTTGTGCAGGCGCTGATCACGGGGATTTCTGACAACCCGACCGTTGTGATCCTGTTCATGATGCTGATCCTGTTTGTGCTTGGCATGTTCTTGGACTGGGTTGGGGTGGCTCTTCTGACCATGCCGATCTTTGTCCCAATCGTGACAAACCTGGGCTATGATCCAATTTGGTTTGGTGTCCTGTTCGCCATGAACATGCAGGTCAGCTTTTTGTCGCCACCCTTTGGGCCAGCCGCCTTTTACCTAAAAAGTGTTGCGCCACCTGATATCAGTCTGGGCGAGATTTTCCGCGCGCTGCTGCCGTTCATCATGCTTCAGATCACCGCAGTCGGCTTGCTGATCCTGTTCCCCGGCATCGCAATCCACTAGGCAACCCGGGAATAAGACGAAAGACCCCTAGATGAGCACTACGCATTTTGGCCTTTATGGTCTGGGCACGATGGGTTCGGCTTTGTCGTTGAACATTGCCGAAAAGGGCTATGGCCTGCATGTCGCCTCTTTTGTAGCTGAAGATACGGACAAGTTTCTGGCCCGTGCGGACTGTCTTGGTGATGCCTTCACCGGGCACCGCAGTCTTGCGGACATGGTCAAGTCCATGCCGTCGCCAAGGGCGATCATATTGCTCGTACCGGCGGGGCAGGCGGTGGACGAATCGATCACCGAGGCGCAACCGTATCTGCAACCCGGTGACGTGATAATTGATGCAGGGAATGCCAATTTCCACGACACGCGGCGTCGCGCAACGATGCTCGAGAAACAGGGACTGGCCTATTTGGGTATGGGCGTATCCGGCGGCGAGCACGGAGCAAGAACCGGTCCAGCCATGATGGTCGGCGGAACCGAGGCTGTCTGGAATGGCGTTCGCCCGATGCTCGAAGCGATTGCCGCAGATTTCCAGGGTGATCCTTGCGTTGATCGGGTTGGCCCTGACGGCGCGGGCCATTTCGTCAAGACCGTACATAACGGGATCGAATATGCCGACATGCAGCTCATCGCCGAGGCATACGGGCTGATGCGTCACGGGGCGGGGTGGTCTACCACGCAGATTGCGGACCTGTTCGACGATTGGAACAAGGGTGTCCTGAAAAGCTACCTGATGGAAATCTCCGGCGTGGTTCTGCGTACTCAGGACCCAGATAGCGGCCAGCCCTTTGTCGATCTGATCGTCGACAGTGCCGGCCAGAAAGGAACTGGCCGGTGGACGGCTATTGAAGCCCTAACCCAGGGTGTTTCGGTGTCTACCATCGAGGCTGCGGTTGGCGCGCGGGTTTGGTCAGCGGACCGCAAGGGCCGGGCAACAGGTGCTGCGCTGTTTGCACAGCCACGCGCCAAGGTCGATCTGGACCCGGCGGTGCTGCATCAGGCCGTCCTTGCGACGCGTATCGTCTGCCACAGTCAGGGGTTCGATTTGTTGCAAGCTGCGTCCTGCGAATTCGACTGGTCTATGGACCTCGCGCGCTGTGCCGAGATTTGGCGGGCGGGCTGTATCATCCGTTCAGATCTTTTGGATGAAATCGCTACCGCGTTGCGCGGTCGTGACCGGGCTGACACTCTGGCCTTCTGCCCTGAATTTGCGGGTGAGCTTGCGTTGTGCCTTCCCGCGCTACGCCAAGTCGTCACCACCGCTATCGCCGCGGCTCAGCCGGTTCCGGTCATGATGGCGGCCTTAGGCTGGTTGGACGCAATGAGCCAAGCGCGCGGAACCGCCGATTTGATACAAGGTCAACGGGACTTTTTCGGCCGCCACGGGGTCGCGCGTGTCGATAAACCCGGCGTCTTTCACGGGCCTTGGAGTGACGGGGCCTAAACCGGGATACGTAGCGCAGAGACGCCAAGGCTAACGCCGCTACCTGTCTGCGCATGATCAAATCACCCCACGCAATCCCAGAGCCGCAAGGCGCTGTCAAACAGCAGTTTCAATCTGCGTGTCCTTCGCCAGTTGGGCGGCTTCAAGCCGCCTTAACTCTTCCAACGCGCAACTTTGATCGCCTGTCTTGGCCAAGGCAGTGTTGTAGGCCCGCAGCACGGAACGTGGCCTCCAGGGTAAGGCCGCCTGCGAAACCCAAGACCGCAAGATCGACGGAAGACGATCAAATTCGCGCATGGGGTTTTCACGGCGACGTCGTTTCCGTAGCTTTGTCTGACCCAAGTTTCGACCCATTAGTCGGCCTCATCAAGATCAAAATTGGATCAAGCACCAGAACAAGCCGGGTTTCACCCGTACCGGCGATTGGGGGCGAGCGATGTAGCAGACCCAATGGCGGGTTCTGCGGCCAGAGCGTGCCGCGCATGACCATCGGCGCCCCTGTCGCGACAGTGAATACGCGTTCTGGGTCTTCACCGACGGTTGAAACACCATATTGCGTACCGGTACCCCGGTAGGTGCAGATCAGGCGCACGTGAATGGCGTCAATGTGAAATTTTCGGCATGCGTTCGTATTGATTAAATCCAGCCGAACACGCAGAAAAGGTACCCGCATGAAGTCTGCAAAGCGCGCGGCCAGATCAGCGATATCGTTTTCCAGCCATCTACGTTCGACCGTGTCCTCCATACCAGCGATATCGCAGAGATACCCGATGGCATCGCGGACTGCGGTGGGTCGCAGAGCAAGCCGCCCCTTGGGCAGGTGTATGGGATCAAGCCCGTCAATCCATATTTGAAACTCTGAAGTCAGCTGTCGTCGCCAGATTGTGGCTGCGCACTCCGGCCTCTCGATCTTTGCCAAGCCGTCCGGGGTGTGAGTGACACCAACACCCGCAGCGGCATTCTTGATTTCAGTGCTAACAAAACTCATGCCGCATCCTCCACCTTTCGCCATACCGGGAATGGATCGGGCAGGTCGGTTGGAAGAGAGTTCGGCCCGGGCGCGGCATCCTCGGACATCAAGCAGGCGTCCAGCCGGGATTTCAGCGTTGGCCAGTCAATTCCAACCCCGATAAAAACAATCTCTTGCCGTCGGTCGCCCCATGGTTCGATCCAGTGCTGTTTGATGTAGTCCAGCACCGAGGGGTGGTCCGACCACCGGGTATCCGGGACGGACGCCCACCACGTACCAATCGGTTGAACGCTGGACAAGGCGCCGGCCAGAGAGAACGCGGCCACCCATTGAGGGCGTGTTGCAATCCAGAAATGCCCCTTTGCACGGATCACACCGGGCAATTCACCGTTAAGCACCGCCAGGATTTTTTCTGGCTCAAACGGCTGACGTGCCCGATAGACATATGATGCAACGCCGTATTCTTCGGTTTCCGGAACATGATCTGCGAAGCCGTAAAGCTCTTTCACCCACATGGGATGCTTATAAGCTTCTTCGAAATCGAACAAACCGGTGTCCAGAATGGCGTCGCTGGAGACTTCTGAGTGACTTGTTTCAATAATCTTTGCGTCCGCATTCAGGCTGCGGATGATTTTGCGCGCCGCATCCGTACGCTCGGGTCCTGCGTCGTCGACTTTGTTAAGAATAACCATGTCCGCAAATTCGATCTGATCCGTCAGCAGGTGGACAAGCGTGCATTTGTCCTCTTCCCCCATGGTTTCGCCACGGTCGTGGAGGAAGTCGTGACTTGAGAAATTGTTAAGCAGGTTCACGGCATCCACGACCGTCACCATCGTGTCGAGACGGGTAACGTCCGACAGGCTTTCACCTGCTTCGTCGCGAAAATCAAAGGTTGCCGCGACGGGCAATGGCTCAGATATGCCAGTGGACTCGATCAGAAGGTAGTCGAACCGTCCTTCTGCCGCCAGCCGCCTTACTTCATCCATAAGGTCGTCACGCAAGGTGCAGCAGATGCAGCCGTTCGACATTTCGACTAGCGTTTCATCCGTGCGGCTCAGCTCGGTTTCGGCACGTACCAGATCGGCATCGATATTCACTTCGGACATATCGTTGACGATAACTGCGACACGTCGTCCTTCACGATTGTTCAGCACGCGGTTCAGCAGGGTGGTTTTGCCGGCCCCGAGAAAGCCGGGCAATACGGTGACGGGAAGACGATTTTCAGACATGGTTCAGAAATTCTCCGCCGTTGCGGATTTGGGTTGATGCGCGCGCAGCATGTCGAGGCTGCGTTGCAATTCGGGTCGGCTGAGGTCACGGGCGATGACTACAATGCGTGATCGACGGTCATCTCCGGTTCAGTTTTTCAGTGGGACAGGCGGGTCGAAAATATGCTGCACGCCGTGGAAGACAAACGGCACGTCAACGCCCTCAAGAAAGACAATGCCTTTAACGCGCAGAATGTCTGGTCCCTTTAGGGCGATCAGGGTGTCCAGCCAAAGGTCAAAAACTGAATCCTTGATTGGGGCCTCCAAGACGATTGACGCGGAACTGATGCGTGCATCGTGAAGCGTCGGCGCAAAAGGTGCAGGCTTTGGCTTGGACAATCCAAAGAGGTTGGCCAGCGGGCCGGTGTTTGGAGTGGCAACCTTCGTGGTCCACGCGATTGCGTCTTGCTGGTCCACACCTTTGCGCAGGCCGCTCAAGCCCCAGAGCTTCTTAGGGTTGAACTGCCCAGCGACTGGTCGTTCAATCCGCGCCGTGGGGTTCAGGCCGCTCAGCCGTTTGAAAAAGGCTTGGGCTGCAGCGTCAGAAACCAGATCCGTTTTGCTGAGAAGGATCAGGTCAGCCATGGCGACTTGCGAGACCGCCTCAAACTGTGCATCCAGGGTCTCGGACCCGTTAGCCGCATCGACTACCGTGACCAGCCCATCCATACGGGTTGCACGCGCCAATTCCGGGTCGATCAAAAGCGTCTGCAAAATCGGGGCGGGGTCAGCAAGCCCGGTGGTTTCGATGACGATCCGATCAAACTGGACAAGACCGTCATCACGGTGTTCAACCAGATCAGCGATCGTCTCGGCCAAGTCTCCGCGAATTGAACAACAAAGGCACCCCGATTGCATCAAAATGACTTCGTCCTCGACAGATTCGATCAGTTCGTGATCCAGCGCTGCCTCACCGAATTCATTAACGATAACCGCGCTTCTGCCAGCAGAGCTTTCCGCCAGCACAGTATTCAGCAATGTTGTTTTCCCGGCACCAAGAAAGCCTGTCAGAACAGTGACAGGGATATGCCGGTCCTTGATGGGTTCGACGCCATATGCTCCTTGGGCAATCACTGCTTTCTCCTCGATTTATGACGTGATAACATAACATTATGAGAATAGACAACCTGTCCTGAAGCCGGAGTCGGTGCTGGCGGAGTGTTTACGAGCTTGAGCAAGAAAACAGCACGAAAAAGTAGAAACAAAACTTGTCGCTGTGCAAAGCCCGGCCGAAAACTGCGTTTCGACCGGGCCGATTTCTAAATTACAGACACTCAGCCAGCGTATTGGCCAGGTTCCGGATCATTTGGGGGTACAGGGTCGCTCCAAGTTCCAGATCAGACCCAAGAGGGTCCATGACACCTATGTTCGCCTCGGTACCATCCAGCACAGTGGCAACGATCCCGGGGGCGAACTGCGGTTCGGCCATTACGCAATTGACGCCTTCGTCCTTGATGCGCGCCTGAATCTCTGCAATGCGGGCCGGGCTTGGGTCCGTCGCATCACTAACTGAAATTGCGCCCGAGGCCGGAAAATCAAACGCATTCTCAAAATACTGATACGCGTCGTGGAACACGATAAAGCTGCCATCGCGAACAGGTTCGAGTGTCTGTGCCACTTCAGCCGACAGTGCGGTCATTTCTTCGCGCGCCGCAGCGGCATTTGCGAAATAGGCGCCAGCGTTGTCCGGATCGGCGGCCGATAGCTGGGCCGCAATCACGTTCAGCCAAATTTCCGCGTTTGCTGGCGACAGCCAAGCATGGGGATCATGTTCACCATGCGCATGACCCTCGTGGCCGTGATCGGCATGGTCATCGTGATCATCATGTCCGGCGTGCTCTTCGTGCGTATCGTGGGCATACACATGTTCCTCGTCATGCCCTTTTGCTTCAACATGATCGTGATCATCGTGGCCGTGTTCGTCGTCATGTGAATGCGCTGCCTCGTCCGCATGCGCGTCTCCATGGTCTTCGTCGTCATGTCCGTGATCATCTTGACCTCCGTGATCATGTGCTTCGAACAGGGCGTTTTCCCGGAAATCCAAAAGAACTGTACTGTCCGATTCAAGCAGGGTCGTGACAGTCGCGCCTTCGCTTAGCGTTTCGACCGCACCTTCCAGCCACGGGGTCAGGTCTTCGCCGATCCAAAACACCAAATCAGCCTCTTGCAGGGCTGCAGCTTCTGATGGACGCAGATTGTACTCATGCGGTGAAGCACCCGGCGGGACAATCAAATCAGGTGTTCCGACACCTTCCATCACCCGCGCCACAAGCGAGTGAACAGGCGCGATGTCGGCCGCTACGTTCGGTACATCCGCCATAGCCGTTCCACCTAGTAATACGGCGGTGATCGATAGTGGGAGAAGCTTTCTGGACATCAGACCCTCTGTGTGATTTTATAACGTTACGAGCGACATACATGATATGGAATAACATGACAAGTGAGACGCACCCTATTCCGGTCGACGCAACAGCCCCGGTCGGGTTCCACAAACATGACCATGACAATTGCGTCCAGACCGCCCTGGCGGCGGCGGAAGCTCAGTGCAAAAAGGATGGCCTCCGCCTGACGCCCGTCCGGCGCAAGGTTCTTGAAATGCTGCTTCAGGAACATAGGGCACTTGGCGCCTACGCCATTCTGGATCGTTTACGCGACGCAGGATTTGGATCGCAGCCACCGGTTGCTTATCGTGCACTTGATTTTCTTGTGCAGAATGGGTTCGTCCACAAGATTGAGCGATTGAACGCATTCGTTGCATGCTCACACCCGGGCGCTGAACATTCTCCGGCCTTTATGATTTGCCGAAAGTGTGACGCCGTGGCCGAAGCCAAGTCTGCTCCGGCAAAGGGTATTCTGGGGGCTGCAGCGCGCGCAGTGGGTTTCGAGATTGAGAGAACGGTAGTAGAAGCCGAGGGAATCTGCCCGGACTGCACCGAAAAGGCGTAGAAATGACCCTCATTACTGTTGAAAACCTCAGCGTGTCTTATGGCGCAAACACTGTCTTGCGCCATGTCGACATGGTAATCGAGGCCGGTGAGATCGTCACGATTGTCGGCCCCAACGGTTCGGGAAAGACCAGCCTGCTGCGAGCCATAATCGGAGCGACCAAACCCTCTGCTGGTCAGGTGACGCTGAAACCGGGACTGAAAATCGGCTATGTTCCGCAAAAGCTGCATATCGACCCGACGCTGCCGATATCTGTTGAACGGTTCATGCGCCTGACCAATCGCGTTTCGCGGAAGAACTGCGTTGAGGCGCTGAAAACGGCTGGTGTGCAGGACCTGTTGAGGCGCCAGATGTCACAATTATCCGGGGGTCAATTCCAACGTGTGCTTTTGGCACGCGCGTTGATCAACCGGCCCGACATCTTGCTGTTGGACGAAGCGACCCAAGGCCTTGATCAACCGGGATCCGCAGCGTTTTACCATCAGATCGAAGGTGTCAGGCATGAAACCGGCTGTGCCATTTTGATGATCAGTCATGAACTGCATGTGGTCATGAGCGCATCGGACAGGGTTATTTGCCTCAACGGCCACGTGTGTTGCGAGGGGTCACCCGCGGTCGTGGCGTCGGCCCCGGAATACCGGGCTTTGTTTGGAACCGGTACGGGCGGTGCGCTGGCCCTTTACCGCCATGATCACGATCATGAACATGATCACAATCAAGAGTCGCGGGAAGCTGCTGAATAATGCTTGATGATTTTATGACACGCGCCACGCTTGCTGGCATTGGTGTTGCGTTTGCCGCAGCGCCCCTTGGATGTTTCGTCGTTTGGCGCCGGATGGCCTATTTTGGCGATGCAACAGCACATGCCGCAATTCTGGGTGTTGCGCTGTCGCTGACATTCCAGATGTCGGTCTTTACCGGAGCACTGGCAGTTGCACTTCTTATGGCGATGACTGTCACGCTGTTGTCTGGGCGTGGCTACGCCATGGACACCTTGCTGGGCGTTATGGCGCATTCTGCGCTTGCCTTCGGCCTTGTAGCCGTTTCGTTTCTGTCCGGCGTTCGTATTGATTTGATGGCGTACCTTTTTGGCGACATCCTGGCAGTCTCGCGTTCTGATCTGCTTGTGATCTGGGGTGGCGCCGCGCTGGTCGTGGCCCTGATCATATGGCGATGGTCGCAGCTTTTGACAGCGACGTTGAACGAAGAACTGGCCTATGCCAGCGGCTACGACCCCAAGCGCGAGCAATTGATCCTGACGTTGTCTCTGGCTGTTACCGTTGCAGTGGCGATCAAGGTCGTGGGCGTCCTGTTGATTGCGGCCCTGCTGATCATTCCGGCGGCTGCTGCCCGCAGCTTAGCACGATCGCCCGAGTCGATGGCCTTGATCGCTGCTGCAATCGGCGCGTTTTCCGCCGTAGCCGGGTTACGGGCCGCCTACGTACTAGACACGCCAGCAGGTCCGTCGATTGTCTGTGTTGCAGCGATTTTGTTCGCGTGTTTCAGCCCTGTTGGATGGCAGACAAAGCACAAGCTTTAGCCCTGTTCACGTGCGCTTGGGTGTGTGGTCTGACAACGTGTCGCTTGCGCCAATGTCTGTGTAATTCTGATTGAGCGTAAGATCGGCAGTTCGGCTGTTCTTCAGAACACGTTCAGCGTTGGGCAGGTCATTCCCAAGCGCACGTTGCAGCGCAGCTGCCGGATCAAGCCCGTGATTTATCCACCTTTGTTGCAGCCGGGTTTTCAGCGCATCCAACGTTGGGTTGACAAAAACCGTAACGGCAAAAATATCGGCCAAAGTCGACCATGGATCGCTTTGCATCAAAAGGTAGTTGCCTTCTGCAACGACGACGGGTGTGTCAGGGTGAACCGGAATTGCATTGGCAATCGCCAAATCTCTCTGTCGGTCGAACTTGGGAAAAAAACTTTCGTGCCGCGCTACATGAAGGTTTTTGACCGCGTTGCAAAATCCAAACGCATCAAACGTTTCCGGAGCGCCCTTTTTAGCCAACAGGCCCCGCGCTTCAAGCACAGTGTTGTCCAGATGATAGCCGTCCATCGGCACCAAGGTGGCGCAAGGGGTTGCTGACTGTTGTTGAAAATTTAGGGCTTCCACAACGGCCTTAGCCAAGGTCGACTTGCCCGAGGCAGGCGGGCCGGCAATTGCTACAATCGTCCGGCCCCCAACCTGCGTGCGCGTGTTTATCAAGTTACAAACGCGTTCTACGTCTTGTTCGATCACGCCGCGTCCTCTTTCGGAGGCTCTTTGGCACCGGTCATGAACGCAACCGCATCAGACATCGTGTAGTCTTTTGGGTCGATGGTACACAGCCGTTTCCCCAATCGATGCACATGAATGCGGTCGGCTACTTCGAACACATGCGGCATGTTGTGGCTGATCAGAATGATCGGAATTCCGCGTGCGCGTACATCCTGAATAAGCTCAAGAACTTTTCGGCTTTCCTTGACGCCCAAAGCAGCCGTCGGTTCGTCCATGATGATGAACTTTGTTGCAAAGGCTGCGGCGCGTGCCACGGCAACGCCCTGGCGCTGACCGCCCGACAGCGTTTCAACGGCCTGATTTATCGACTGCACTGTCATCAAGCCAAGCTCGGTCAGTTTTTCTCTTGCGAATTTCTCCATGGCGGGCCGATCAAGCTGACGCAAGTATTTGCCCATGGGACCCTTTTTGCGAATTTCGCGACCCATGAACATATTGTCCGCAATCGAAAGGGCAGGGGACATCGCCAGCTGCTGATAGACGATCTCGATCCCCATGTTTCTGGCGTCGATCGGAGAGGTGAAATTGACCTTTTTCCCTTCGATCAGAATCTCGCCCTCATCCGGGATCGTTGCGCCGCAAATTGCTTTGACGATTGAGGATTTGCCTGCGCCATTGTCCCCGATTACGGCAAGGATTTCACCTTGTCGCAGTTCGAAATCGGAATGGTCGATGGCGGTGACATGCCCGTATCGCTTTACGATGCCACGGCCCTGGACGACTGGTGTTGTGTCTGACATTAGCCCGAAACCTTTCTGATCCATTGGTCCACCGCCACGGCTGCGATGATAAGAAGCCCGATCAGCAGGTAGGTCCACTGCGCATCCGCCCCCAGCAGTCTGAGCCCAAGAGTAAACACGCCAACGATCAGCGCTCCGAACAGTGTTCCTAAAATGGAACCACGGCCGCCGAACAGGGATATGCCACCTATAACTACAGCAGTGATACTTTCAATATTTGCCAACTGGCCGGATGTTGGCGATACGGATCCGATGCGCCCGATCAAAGCCCAGCCTGCGAAGGCGCAGATTAAACCGGACAGCATATACACAGACATAAGTGTTCCGTGCACGTTTACACCGGACAGCTCTGCAGCCTCGGGGTCATCGCCGACCGCGTAAACATGCCGCCCCCAAGCTGTATGTTTGAGCGCATAGGCCAAGACAAAAATCAAAACGAGCATGAAAATCACGCCCACTGTAAAGGTCGCACCGCCGATGCTGAATTTGGTGCCAAAAAACTGCAGGAACGGAGCGTTGGTCTCGATGTCCTGACTACGAATTGTTTCATTCGCGGAATACAGGAAATTCGTTGCCAGAACGATTTGCCACATCCCAAGCGTTACGATGAATGGGGGAAGCTTCACGCGGCTGACGAGCCAACCGTTGACCGCGCCGATCAGCGTTCCAACAGCAAGACCGCACATGACGGCTATCGGCACCGGGATACCATAGCGGAAGGTGAACTGCCCCATTATGACTGAAGAAAAAACCATGATCGCGCCGACACTCAGGTCAATGCCTGCCGTCAGGATAACCAGGCTTTGGGCTGCGGCCACGATGCCAACGATCTGAACCTGTTGAAGGATCAACGTCATTGCGAAGGGTGAAAAAAACTTCGAGCCAAGAAGCAGGCCGAAAATTATAATCGCCCCCACAAGGACGATGAGCGGAACAAACGATGGATTGACGTGGAGAAGATGCTGAAACTTCCCCAATAGACCACTCCGATGGTCCTCAAATTCTGCAACAGTTTCTGTTGGACGAGCGGCAGATTCGAATTCCTCGGCGCCTTGGTTTGCGTCAGACATATCTCTCCCTTTCGCGGCCAAACTTGCAGTCACGAAGTTAGTTTACAGGAAGTTTTGGTTTTTGGTGAAACGATTGGTGAGGCGCACCCGCGCCCCACCTTTTGTTGCGGTCTTAGCCCCAGCAGAGCTCCAGACCCTTCTCAACCGAGATAGACTCTACACCGTCTACGGGTTGATCCGTGATCAACGAAACGCCCGTATCGTAGAAATCTTTGCCCGGCGTATTTTCGGGTTTTACGCCTTCGTCGGCCCATTTCTTGACTGCTTCAACGCCAAGCGAGGCCATCAACAGCGGGTACTGCTGGCTAGTTGCACCGATTACACCGGCCTGTACGTTCTGCACGCCGGGGCAGCCGCCATCGACCGAAACGATCAGAACGTCGTTTTCGCGACCAATAGACTTCAATGCTTCGTATGCACCCGCCGCAGCCGGTTCATTGATCGTGTGCACGACGTTGATCGTTGGATCCTTGGCAAGAAGGTTTTCCATGGCGCGGCGTCCGCCTTCTTCGTTGCCGTCGGTCACATCGCTGCCAACGAGACGTTCATCGGTTTCATCACCGATGACATTGGGGTCAGCCAAGTCAACGCCGAAGCCGTCCAGAAAGCCCTGATTGCGCAGAACGTCCACAGTTGGCTGGCTGACATTCAGATCAAGCGTAGCAATCTTTGCGTCGGCGGCAGCATCACCCATTTTCGCCTTGGCCCATTGTCCGATCAGCAGGCCAGCTTTGTAGTTATCTGTCGCGAAGGTTGCGTCAGCCGCGTCAATCGGGCTGAGCGGGGTATCCAAAGCGATAACCAAAAGACCTGCATCTCGCGCCTGCTGAACAGCCGGGACAATCGAACTTGTGTCAGATGCAGTCAGCAGAATTCCTTTTGCGCCGTCAAGAATGCAGGTTTCAATGGCCTGAACCTGTGTTTCATGATCGCCGTCGATTTTCCCAGCAAAGGCTTTCAAAGTCATTCCAAGCTCTTCGGCCTTTGCGGTGGCGCCTTCTTTCATTTTTACGAAGAATGGGTTGGTGTCCGTCTTCGTGATCAGGCAGACGGTTTCGCCGGCGGCTTGCGCGGATGCAGCAGCCATGGTCAGTGCAACAGCGGACGCGCCAATCTTCAGTAGATGTTTCATCATTTCCTCCCGGTTTTAATTTCTGCCCAGCCCTGATTGCGGACCGGACGCTCCTACATCTTACAATGCAGACCCTTTTTTGAACAAAAGTCGATTCTACCACTGCTGTCAATAAATAAATAAAGTTTATTTATTAAATGGATCTAGTATCTTTTCATAACGAAAAGAGGTGTTTATGCTTAACCCTATGGAGAAAGAAGCGCTGAAAATGCTGACCGGTGGCGTCAGTCAAAGCGGTGTTCGTGACCACAATGAGCGCCTGATTTTGACTGTTTTACAACGCCACGGACCGGCTGCCGGTGCGGATGTGGCGCGGTTGACCGGGCTTTCTCCTCAGACTGTTTCAATCATTTTTCGCAAGCTTGAGAAAGATGAGATTCTCAAGCGCGGGACGCCATTGCGCGGTAAGGTTGGTAAACCATCCATTCCGATGGAGTTGAACCCCGAGGGTATCCTTTCGGTCGGAATGAAGATCGGCCGGCGCAGTGCCGACCTTCTTTTGATCGATTTCACGGGCAAGCCACGTCGGCAGCTTTCTACAACCTATGACTATCCTCTGCCAGAAGCTGTTTTTGGATTCCTGAAATCAGGGCTGGACACGCTTCTGGCCCATGAACCCCAGAGACTGCGCGATCGTGTCTGCGGCATAGGAATTGGAACACCTTTTGAACTTTGGAAATGGCACGATCTTTCGGGCCTTGCAGCGGAAAAATTCAGATCCTGGAAGAATGTGAATTTCTTCACCGAGGTCGCCAAGTTCAGTGATCTTCCGGTTTTTGTGGTCAATGATGCCACGGCGGCGTGTCACGCTGAACATCTCTATGGTCGAGGGGCCGAGTACCGCGACTATTTCTACTTTTTTATCGGTTCGATGATTGGCGGAGGTGTCGCATTGAACGGCACTGTTTTCGAAGGCAACCAAGGTAACGCCGGCGCTTTAGGTGCAATGCGCACCACGGGTCCTTTGGGCGAAAGCCAGCAATTGATTGATGTCGCCTCTTTGTTCCTGCTGGAAGACCGGCTTATCGAGGCAGGCGTTGACCGGGGTATTCTGTGGCGAAAACCACAGGATTGGAGCAGCATTTCCCGCTATGTCGAGCCGTGGATCGGAACAACGGCACAGGAGCTTGCCAAGGCTGCCTTGTCTATTTGCGCCGTCATCGATTTTGAGGCCATATTTATAGATGGCGCATTCCCGTCTGAGGTGCGCGAGGAACTGGTTGCGCGCGTGCGCCGCTATCTTGCCAATCAGGACAAACGCGGATTGATCCCTCCGGTGGTCGAGGCGGGTGCAGTTGGGCAAAACGCGCGCGGTATCGGCGCAGCGAGCAGTCCCATTTTTAGACAGTTTCTGCTGAACACCAATGCCGGGCTATGCCGAATGTAAGTCGCACGTCATGACAGTGCAGAACTGGAGTAACGCTGCTCGTACCTCAGGGTTTCAGCGCTAAAAACTTATTCGCTTATTCGAGATCTTCCCGACTCCGTCGCGCAGAAATGTGGCAAGGATTATGTTGCTGATTTGCGTCAAGGTGGTTGGCTGCATGGCAGGCGGGACATAACGCAACCGGAGTTTCAGTGGCCTCGCCAGTTTCATAATCAAAGCAGTATTCCCGACCGCAGATCTCTAGTATTTCTCCTTGTTGCGCCAATTCCACAGCGGTTACCCCGCAGTGATCACAACAGCCTTCTGAAAGGGCGGCCTTCAGATCCGGTAGGTCAACTTTTCCTTGGTAATTGCATTCAAGCGTTTTCATTCGTTACCCAATCACACTACTTGCTTGTACTACTACACGTAGGCTGTGCAACAAATTAGACAAATTTTTGGTAAAGCTGCGAAAATCCAGACCATTGGGTCAGTCAAACGCATATATGTGACAGTTATGCCGAAACTCAGTTCGGGGCCGACAGACAAGCTTTTATGGGTGGGATACCTAGCGGATCAATCCTTTCCAATTGCGCGCATCATCTGCCGAAAGTAAAATTTTGGAGCTACGCGGTTCATTACACTCGACAGCCTGGCGATGCGCCCAACGGGTACGAAGTCTCTTTGCTTTCGAAAGCCGTCAAGAATAATGCGCGCGGCATCCTTTGGTTCCATGTAGTCAACGCCGTCGGTCGCGGATCCCGGTCGGACAAAGCCCATTTCAGCCGCTTGAGGCCGACCAATATTGGTCGCAACAAAGGAAGGGGCTGCAATGGTCACATGAACACCGTGCGCCATTTCCTCTGCCCGGAGGGATTTGAAAAACCCCTCTAGCGCGTGTTTGCTGGCAGCATAGGCCGTTCGATGGAGCAAAGGGGCAAACCCAGCAACAGAAGACACTGCCAAATGCGTGCCTTTCGACAACCGGATCGGAAGTAGAAAGTGTTTTGCGCATGCAACGGTCGCAAAGTAATTGATTTCGAACAGGTCACGATGCGTTTTCATATCACTGTCGGCGAAGGCAGAGATTTGTGAGACGCCGGCATTGTAGATGACCAGATCAATAGATGGCCTGTTGCGTATTATGTCCTCGCATGTCGCAGCACATTGATCCGGCCGGATCAGATCGCAGGCATAAACGCTGGTATTTTTCCCGTTGGCCAACCTATCGAGCTCAGACCCGGCCAGGTCGATCAGCACCGTGTGCCATCCTTGGTCACATAGCGCGGCCGAAAGCGCCTGCCCCAATCCGCCAGCACCCCCGGTTATGACTGCTGTCTTTTTCATTGTGCATGCTCCCACCAACGTTGGAATGCCTCGGCGCTTGAAAGCTTGGGGTGATAGCCGAAGCGGGATTTAAGGGCGGTGTTGTCCAGCACTGGCCGATACAGCAAAAAGCGCACCTGTTCTGGGCCGTATCGCGTCAGACCCAAGGGTCGGGCAAGCGTCAGAGCGCTTTTGACCAATCCAGGCGGCAGCCATCGAACGCGTTTGCCCATCGCAGCTGCGATCTGTGAAACAGTCACCACGCCGTCACCTGAGACGTTGTAAATACCTGCCGGTCCGTCAATAGCAGCGCGAACCAGTATCTGTGCAAGGTCTTGATCCCAGATGAACACAAAAGGGCTGTCTGAACCCATCAGGCCAAGCAGTCTTCGTTTGTGGAACAACGCCGTGATCTGGTTTTCGATCTTATCACCAAGCACTGTGCCCACGCGTAGAACAACTTGTTCCAAGTCCGGGGCGGTTTCCCTGGCCTCCGCCAACATCTCCTCGACCAATCGCTTGTGCCATGAATAGGCAAACTCCTTATTGCCCCGTAGGGCGTCGGTCTCGGACAAAGGAACCGGGTTATCGGGGTGATAGCCGTATGCCGCGCCAGACGACGTTACGACCAGTCGCTGTACTCCGGCTGCAATCGCGGCACCAAGGACATTGCGCGTACCGTCTACGTCAACGAGATACTCCAAATCCCGCGTTGAGTTGGGGCCGGGTGTTACGATCGAAGCCAGATGCACAACTGTATCGGGGCGCTCAGCCAGGATCACGCTCTGTGGATCGTCGCTGGTCACGTCCATTTTCACAAAGCGCGTGTTTGACGGCAGATTTGAAGGTTCGCGGATATCTGTCGCGATCACCTCAAGTTCGGTGCGCTGGCCCAAAAGTTGAAGAAGCGCCGTTCCGACGGCCCCGGCTGCGCCTGTGATCAGTATTCGGGTCATTCTTGTATTTCCCGCCGTGCAAAGAAACTTGCCAGCACAATGCCCGAGATGGCGTGCCAGATGCCCCATAACGCCGCCGCGACGGCCATTCCGCCCAACCCGCCAAAGAAGACAAAGATCAGGATCAGCCCAAGGCCCGAGTTTTGTATCCCCGTTTCCATCGTGACAGATCGACGATCCCGATCGGGCAGACCGGCCAGAGTTGCGGTCACGTACCCACCAAGAAATGCCAGTGCGTTGTGAAGAACGACCAATCCGATAATGGCCCCGGCAAACTGAAGAAAGTTGCCCCAATTCGCAGCCAGCGCGAGCACGATGAACGCGACGAATATGCCCATGGAAAGCCATTGCATTGGTCTGCGTATGCGATCAGCAAAAGGCGTGTAGCGTGCATTTACGGCCATTCCAACGATCAGCGGCAAGATCAGCATGAACCCGACCGTAATCGCCACTGCGACTGGGTCGATTTCTGTTCGCCGCAGGATGTCCCGCGTGGGGCCGTAGAGATTGCCCCAAAAGGCAATGTTTGCCGGTGTGACGATAATGGCGGCGACCGTGGCACAAGCTGTCATCGAAACTGACAGGGCGACGTTGCCCTTGGCGCGGTGCGTCATGAAGTTCGAAATGTTACCACCAGGACATGCTGCTACCAGAATAAGGCCCATCGCAACCGAGGGTATGGGCTTGAGCGCAACAATCATTACAATCGTCAGTGCCGGAAGAACCAAAAATTGGGACAAAAGCCCAACGATCAGCGGTTTGGGCCCGCGCAAGACGCGTCGAAAATCGTCAATGCGCAGATCCAAGGCAATCGAAAACATGACGATTGCAAGGATGGCATTCAACACCCTGAGGTTTGCGGCATTGAAGTTCAGGGCGACTTCATCAATTCCGTTCATTCTTCGGCTGCCTTCAAAGCAGCGATCTGGTCAGTGACTTGCCTCCTATACGTCGCCTTGTCGACGTAATAGGCCATACGGGGAAGATCGATGTAGTGCATGCCGCCAGTCGCTCTCTCGTAGCCTTTGGATTTGGCGTCACGGATTGAATTGGCCGCCGCATTGCCAGAACGTAATCCGGCTATGTACCGGGCGACCATTTCGGCCTGTTCATGGCGGCCCTGCCATCCCAGACCCGTTGCTTCAATCATGCCAAGTACAAACAGGTCATCCCGGTCAGGGTGCATGCAGTTCAGGTAAAGATGCGGTGCGTTGCCTTTCCAATTCAGCAGCTCTTTGTCAATGAAAGGGTAGTTCAGCTTGTATCCTGTAGCGGCCAGGATCATGTCATAGTTGGCCGAGCTGCCATCGCGGAAATGTACAGTTTTGCCGTCTAATCGCTCGACGTCCGGGCGTACTTGCAGGTCTCCGTGCCCGGCATGAAACAGGATCAGCGAATTGACCACCGGGTGCGACTCATAGAGCGCATAGTCCGGTTTCGGAAAACCGTATTTCTGCGGATCACCTACGAAACATTTGAGTATTATCCCGTCGATCTTTCGTTTCAGCCACATAGGCAGGCGGATTTTCCCGCCCATCGTGTCGGCCGGGACACCAAACACGTATTTTGGCACGAAGTAATAGCCCCGTCGCATAGACAAGTCGCACGACACCCCGTGATGGATCGCATCTACGGCGATGTCACACCCGGAATTTCCTGCACCGATGACAAGCACACGCTTGCCCGTGAACTGGCTCGGATACCGATAGTCCGAGGCGTGGATGAGCTCACCTGAAAATTGGCCTTCGAATGCTGGCATGTTTGGCTCTGACAAGGTGCCGTTTGCGATTAAAAGGCCTGCAAAAGTTTGGGTGTGCTGCGCACCTGTTTTGTCGCGCCAGGTTATGTCCCAGCCACCATCTTGTAGCGGCTTGGTGTTAAGGACTTCTGCACCAAAGTAAAAGTGTTGATACAAGTCGAACGCGTTTGCAAAGTCTTGAAAATATGACTTCATTTCTCGGTGCGAGGGATACTCTGCCGTCTCGTCCCGCATCGGGAAGTCTGCAAACTCGGTCATCCGCTTCGAGGAAATGAGGTGGGCCGTCTCGTACATCGTGGACCGCGGCGCGTCGATGTTCCACAGCCCCCCCACATCATCGGACAATTCAAACCCTTGAAATGGCACGCCCTGCTCAATCAGTGTTTTTGCCATGGCCAGACCCATCGGCCCGGCACCTATCAGTGCAAAACACTCTTGTGGGCGGGCCTTCACCGCGATCGGTTGACCCGCTCCTACCTGCCCCTGTTCCATTCGTCTCTCCTCCTGCGACATTGTTTATCTTGAACGAACGTTCGGAATAAGGCAATCTAGTTGTTGAAATGGCACAACATGCTGTAACAGAAAGAAAAAGGGCACCGTCGCAGCGGTCTATCGCTGCGCGGGCTCGAATCTTTGATGCAGCCGAACAGGTTTTTGCCGAGAGGGGGTTCGACGGCGCCTCAATCCGGGACATCGCCGAACGGGCAGGGGTTCAGAAGGCCAACGTGAATTTTCACGGCGGGCCAAAAGAGGAATTGTTCGAACGCATCGTTGCGCGACGCGCTTCGGTATTGGCGCAGGAACGTATTGACGCAATCAGGCTTCTGGAAGCGCATGGCGAGTGGAGCGTTGGTGATCTCTTGTCCGCGTTCATGCTCCCGCTCGTATCGCGCGCTTTTGGCAAAGACCCCCAATGGCTGGCCTATGCGCGCATCGTGGCGATTGTCTCGGCTGACACGCGTTGGCGTTCCTTGGCCGCGACGCATTTCGACCCCGTCGCCACGCTGGTTGTGCAAAAACTGTGTGAGAAGCACCCAGAAGCTGATCCGATACGAGTTGCCGGAGCGTTAGTTTTTGCCGTGTCCTCGATGCTGGCGCTGTGTACGTCAGACTGGCGGATTTCGGCGCTTGGTGGGTCCGAACTTCAGCCCGACGCTGATGGCTTGATCCAAAACCTTTTGCGCTTTTGCGAGGCTGGGGTCGTAAGCAGTTTAACTTAGCCCGAGTGTTTAAATCACTCAGCCCTCGGGCAAACGCCGCGACTATTGGCTATCAAACGCCACGATCAGTTTCTTCGCCAATGGGAGCGGAGAGTAGCCTAGCTTGGAGGGCGTCAATCCAAGCCTGACAACCACCATGTCATACGAGGGGAAAATCCCGATTGATTGTCCGTCATGACCTTGTAGCCAGACAGCGTCCTCAAATGGCGGTAGGTCACTAGGAGCTTCGATCCAAAGATGCCCCTTACCATAAATCCCGTCTGACGCGGCCACAGGTTCAAACATCCAATTCGTAAAACCTTTAGGCAAGATTTGCTGACCCTGCCAAACGCCCTGATGCAATAAAAACTGACCGAAACGCGCCCAATCCCGTGCGGTAGCATACATATAGCTTGAGCCAACGAATGTATCGGTGGCGTCCGTCTCCAACACAACCGATGTCATGCCCAAAGGTTCGAATAGCGCCTCTTTTGGATAGCTTAACCCGCCATCGTTCAACTTGTCCTGCCAGACACGCGACAGAATTGTTGATGTGCCAGACGAATAGTTGAAAACACGTCCGGTTTCGCTTTCCGCCGGACGCTCCGACGCAAAACCCGCCAGATCGTCTTTTAGATAGAGCATCCTCGTAGCGTCTGAAACATCGCCATAGTCTTCGTTCCACTCCAGCCCGCTCGACATCGCCAACATATCTGCGACGGTAATGTCGCCGCGCCCGTCTTGTGTCCAATCCGGAAAGCTCTCGACCAGGCTTTCGCCCAGGCTCATTTCACCCGACTGGATCAGCGTTCCGATCAAACCGGCGGTCACTGTTTTTGTCATCGACCATCCAAGCAAAGGTGTCGTCTCATCAAAGCCCTCTGCATAGCGTTCCCCGACGATCCGTCCGTTTCGCACAATGACAACTGCGCGATAGCCTTCTCCCAACAGGGCGTCATCTGAAATTGCTTCGGCAATCCGTGGGTTTTCGGACAGTTCGACAGCATTGCCCAGGGGCCAAATCCCGTCTGGCAAATCAGATGAGGCGGCCAGCGTTTGATTGCTTAACCAGGCTGAATGCACGTTCGTGCACCCAAGACCTGCGCGAAATTGCGAAATGGCAGGTGCAAAGATCTTGAATAACCGTGCCTCAACGATTTGCGCCTCACGGTCAACGTCGATAGAAATCTGTTTCAGCAAGGGGTGCCCCGGTGCCTGGACGTCAACCGATAGCACTTCGTCTGGATCGCGGTCGGCGATGAACACGTTCGAACAAACAATCTTTGCCGAGTAGTTCGTTCCAACCCGCAGAAGATCCGGAGGGAAAAGCAGCAGGTAGCCCACCGAAACCACGGCGATACCCACAAAACCACCAAAAAAGATCGTTGTTGCTTTTCCAAACATACCGCCCCCCAGCCGATCACACCGGCCTGACCCCAACTTTGACTTTGAGGCAGACTAAATACAGGAACCGCTGGCACACCACCGTTCCGTTACGTAGCTTCGGCGATATGTATGAGGGCTGCGAAAACACCGCCAGCCGGGTTCGGGGTCGTCTTGCCCGAACCTCTATCCAGTCATTTCCTTTGCCCTACCGATTGGATTTCAGGATCAGCGGTATCCGTTGAGAATCGTATCCAGACAACGCGATGTGCGTATAGATTCCGAGAAATCGTTTGGACTGGAAGCGCCAGTTGCGATGGCGTTGGTGACCGCTTGAATCACCGGTTGGTGCACATGCGGCGGCAGGTCTGCCTCGATACGGCGCGTACCATCCACTGAGGTCAACAGTACCGGGTCGGAGTCGAACACCGAAAACGCAAGTGATCCGGCCTCGCCTTCTATGTGTATGCAGTCAGCGTGGGTGTGTTTGTGGTACACCCACTCGCCGGTGCCTGCCACACCCGCTTCTGTCTGAAATGAGGCTGTCACCTCGTCGGGTACGTCAAACTGCCCCGAGATGTTTCTAGCAGTGCCTCTGCATTCGGTAAAATGCCCCAGCAAAAACTGGGTAAGGTCAATCGCATGGCTCCCCATGTCCATGAATATTCCACCGTCACCTGCGCCCGGTGCATGACGCCACCCGGCTTCTTCTTCGCTCGGCGGGGCTTTTGCATGCATGATTTTGAAGGACTTGGGTTGTCCTATGGCCCCTGTATCAAGCAAGTCCTTAATCTTCAGAAATCTTGGCAGCGCCCGTCGGTAGAATGCGCAAAACAGGCGTACTCCGCGTTCGGCGCAGTACTCTCCCATGCGCTCGGCATCGGCAAGGCGGTTGGCAAGCGGCTTTTCAACGAGGATCGGCTTACCTGCCTGTGCTGCAAGTTCCGTCAGCGCAAGGTGCGTGTCTGGCGGAGTTGCGATGTAAATTGCATCCACATTGGGTGAGAATGCAAGCTTCTCGGCATCGTCCGTCCACTCGGGAACCCCGTGACGGTTTGCGTAGTCCGCCGCAAGATCGCGATTGCGCCGCATAACCACCGTGAGCGCCGTATTTGAGGCCTTTTGAAAACCGGGTCCGCTTTTAACCTCGGTTACGTCACCGCATCCAATGATGCCCCATCTGACACGATCCATCACACAGCCTCGCTTTCTTCTGACATTGCGGGCATGGCGGCAAGCGGGATGATTGCACCCTTGTGCAAAATAACGACCGAAGCCAACTCATGCCCCAACTCTATCGCTTTGGAAACGGATTTGCCGGAAAGTCTTGCGGCGATATAGCCTGCGTTAAAGCTGTCACCTGCGCCGGTAGTGTCGACGGGTCTCTCATTGCGCAACATTGGAACTTTCAGGGTGCCGTGAGGGTCACGGTGATAGACAGGACCACCGCCAGTTTTCAGAAGAATTTCTGTTGCACCGAGGGACGAAAGCACTTCCAAACCCGCCTCGGGTTTATCTGCACCCCAAAGCGCTGCAACATCGTCGAAAGACGGAAGAACGGTCGAGGCGAGTGTAAAGAAACGTGCAATAGTCTCACGTGCGACAGTGGCGGAGTCCCAAAGCTGCGGTCTATAGTTGAGATCCAACCAAATGTCCGCGCCGCGTGCACGGGCCCGTTTCAGAGCATTATATAGCCGCTCGCGACCTGTCGGCTCGATTATGGCAAGCGTCACAGCAGACACAAAAAGCCCTTGCGCCTCGTCCAGTGCAAGGTCCTCTCCATCATCAAGGGCGAACATCTGTCTGGCCGGGCTTTGGCTGCGCCAATAGGTAAACGAACGCTCTCCGGTCGCGTCGCATTCTATCATGCTTATACCTGGCGCACCGGTCTCTGACTGACGAAGCAAGCCGCAGCCGACGCCATTTTGGGACAGCGTCTCAATAATCCACCGGGACTGCGTGTCTTTGCCAAGCCGCGTCATGTACGAGATAGCACCGGGCCCAATCAGCCGCGCGAGATAGACGGCGGTGTTCAAAGTATCGCCGCCCAAGCCTCGGCGATAAATATCTGCGTCTGCGTCAGACTGGGTGAATTCGATCAGGGGTTCCCCAATGGCGATCACTGTCTTCATGACAGCACCTCAAGAGGCGTAACAAGCGGCTGACCGTCGAAAAACGCCGCCAGATTTTCAATAACAAGTCGTCCCATTGCGATCCGAGCGTCAATAGTCGCAGACGCCAGATGCGGCGTTAGAACGACATTTGACATTTTCAAAAGGTCGTGGCGCGGGTTTGGTTCATTCTGGAACACATCAAGGGCAGCGCCAGCAATGTCACCGGTGTTCAGGGCGGCGATCAGGTCGATTTCATTAACCACGCTGCCACGTGCGACATTTACGAGATGACCATTTGGCCCCAATGCCGACAGAACCTCTTGGTCGACAAGCCCGTCCGTTCCGGAACCGCCAGCTGCTGCAATCACCAAGACATCGCTATCCTGCGCTAGTTCGGCGGGGTTGGATCGAAAGGCATCCTCTTCCCCAGCAACCGCCTGAAGATCGGTGTACAAGATATCCATTCCCATGGACCGTGCCAGTTCAGCGATGCGCCGACCGATACGGCCATAGCCCAACACGCCCAAGGTGCGCCCGCGGATGCTGCGGCCAAGCCCCAGTTTTCCCTGGGTCCACGCCCCTGTCCGCACGTGGCGGTCGCCTTCCGCGATGCGCCGGGTCGCAGCGAGGATGAGTGCAATTGCCTGCTCGGCCACTGCGTCTGTCAGCACACCGGGTGTCGTGGTTATTGCGATACCCCGATCCTGTGCCTGGGCAAGGTCGATCTTGTCTACACCCACGCCATAAACCGCAATCATGCGCAAAGATGGGAGTCTTGCCATAACCTCGCCAGGCAGCCCGATGTCACCTTTGGTTGCAACTGCGGTGATTCTTTCGGGCATTGCCAAGGCCTCGGCCTCGTCACGCGTATCAAAGCGCGCGCGGATTTCATCCGTGATCTGAGGCGGCTGCAAAGGTGAGCGGAGCATTAACATTAGCGCAGTCCAATCATTTCAGGTGCAATCCATCTGGGCAGGCCGAGTGCGATCTCGGGGAAAACGATGATCGCGAGTAAAACGATCAGCATGCCGGTCAGGTACACCAATGTCGGCCCCATTGATTTGAGCAGTGCGATACCTCCGATCTTGGACGCTATCATCAGGCACAGCCCGTAAGGCGGCGTAATCAGCCCGAAGCCCAAAGCCATGACGCCAACGATGCCAAAATGAACCGGATGGATCCCGGCAGACAGGGCAAGTGGTAGAAACAGCGGTGCCAAGATAGCCATGGCAGGTAAGCTGTCCATGAAGGTTCCAATCAGCAACATGACAAGCGCCATGACGATCAAAAGAACCGTTGGGTTGCCGATCTCAATGCCACCCATCAGCATCGGGGGGATTTGATAGAAGGAAATCAGGTAGCCGAAGACCGACGCTCCGACCAAGCTGAAAAGCGAGAGCGACGCCAGCCGTACCGTTGCACTGGATGCTTCCAAAACCTTGCGCCCGTTTAAGGTGCGGTACACGACAAAGCCCAGGAACAACGCATAGAGAACCGCGATGACGGCAGCCTCGGTCGGGGTGAATATACCGATCCGGATACCTCCGATGATGATAACCGGGATAGCTGCAGCAAGCAGACCATCGCGCGCCGACGACAGAACCTCGCGCATGGGTGCTGGTTCGTGAACCGGGACGTCGTATTTGCCGACAAACCAGTAATTCACGGCAAATTGCGATAGCCCTAGCAAGAGACCGGGCACAATTCCCGCCAGAAACAACCCACCGATCGACGTGTTTGTCAACGCGCCCCAGACGATCATGTTAATTGAGGGCGGTATGATAATTCCGATCACCGAAGAAGCGGCCGTTACCGCAACGGCAAATGCGGTGGGGTATCCTTCGCGTTTCATCGACGGAATAAGGATTGCGCCAACCCCGGCACTGTCCGCGGTGGACGAGCCCGAGACCCCCGCAAACATGATCGAAACAGCGACATTCACATTCGCAAGCGCACCCTTGAACCTGCCGAAAATGTTCAAGGCAAAGCGGATGAGCTTGTCGGTAACTTCGGCCTTATTGATCAGGTTTCCGGCCAAAAGAAAAATTGGAACGGCCAGAAGGACAAAGCTGTCCATACCGTTGTACATCCGTTGAAACACGACCCAGGCGGTGACGCGATCATCCAGGAACACCATGGACATCGCCGCAAGCACAAGGCTGAAGGCAATCGGAATACCAAGCGTGATGTATAGAAACAGCAGGCCAAAAAGCAGCCATGGAAAGATGAAGTAGAAGTCAGGACCCAACATCTCAGCGATCCTCTGATTTAGTGTCAACGGCAATGCTGGGGACTGCATCGCTTTCCTGTAACGCCACTTCTTCTGGTGGTGACGCGTTCAGCTCATGCTCCATCGCGTCCAACCCTTTGGTCACAAGCGTCAGCAGTCTTTGAAGCGAGAACAAAGCCATAAGAACGCCGGATGCGAAAAAGCAGACATAGACCCAAAACATCGGAAGCTGTGCCGCAGTAGACCGACGCCGCCAGCCGGTCTCGGCGAATTCCCAGCCGCACCAGATGAAAAAGACCGCGATGATGACAAGGACGATTTCGCGTGAATACCGCGTGAACCGGTCAATCCGCGAATTCTTTGGGAAAGCATCCAGCACAAAGTGGTCGAAGTGATAAACACCAAGCGCCGTGCCCAACATGATCGCCCATTGGAAGGAAAAGCGCGAAAACTCTTCGGTCCAATAGATCGTAGGCAGGACCGGCAGGTTGCGACTGACGACCTGATAGAGAATGAGGCTTAGAAACAGTCCCAGCAGGCCGAGCAGAACCCACTCCAAGACTTTTTCCAGCCATTTGTTAAAGGCGTCGAGACCACGAAGCATGACGCACCCTCCTTGTCATCTGCATGTGCAGACGTCCGCGAAGTTTCGTTGTTATGAAAAGTGGGCCAACCCGCATCTGGGGCTAGCCCGAAAGATCAGGACGACTTAGCTGCCGCTTGCGTCGTCAGCCGCGCTTGCCTGAATCCGATCATAAAGTTCCGCCAGCCCCATGCGTCCGGCAACGTCGAGCACTGCGGGGCGAACCATTTCCTGCATTTTTTCGCGATCCATTTTGTACAGGATTGCGCCTTCGGCTTTCAAAAGCTCCATGGCTTCTGCGTCCTGGCGAAGTTGAACCTCGCGGGCGAGGGCAGACGCTTCGGCACCTGCACGCAGGACGACGTCGCGCTGTTCGTCGGTCATACGGTCCCAGGTCGCACCCGAGAATGTAACCAGACGCACAGTGATGTCATGTTCGGACAACCCGATATGCGGTGCCACTTCGTGGAACCGCATCCGGTGAATCCACTCGGCTTCGTTCAACAGCCCGTCGATCGAGCCCAGTTGAAGACCTGTGTAGATTTCTTTCCAGGCAAAGTTCGTCGGACGGGTGCCCAAAGCACTCCAGGACGCAATCAGCGGGTCGGTCGGGTTGGTCCGCAGTTTCATATCAGCCAGGTCTTCAAGCGACTCGAGCGGACGGTTGGACACGACCTGCCGCTTACCGCCACCGAAATACCCGATGACCTGAACGCTGCTTTCCTCTTTCAAAATGTCGGCAATGTCGCGGCCAACTTCACCCGAAAGAACGGATTTCCAATGGGCTTCGTCCTTGTAAAGGAAAGGAAACGTAAAGATGTTCGCGGTCGGCGCGAAGTCCGTTATGTTTCCTGGGTTGATGACCGAGACATCAAGAGCGCCTGCCATTTGTTGTTCAAACATCTGGCTTTCACCACCCAGAACGCCGTTTGGGAAGATCTGAACCTCAATGGCACCATCCGAATACTCTTCGGCCAGCCGTTTGAACTCCAGCGCACCCGCCTGGTAAGCCGTGTCTTCGGCGCCAAGATGGCCAAATCGCAACGTCAGGTCTGCTGCGCTTGCGCTGCCAGCGGCAAAGGCCAGCGTCGCGCTCGCAACGAGCATTGAGAGTTTCTTGGATAATTTCACAGTGGGTCCTCCCTACTTGTGGATTGGCGTTATTGCCTAAGCGAAAGTGCGGTGTGTCGGTCTGGATCAGGTCTCGCCTGTTCCCTCAATGTCTCTGGACGCAAGCGTCGCGCCGCAGGACTCTCGGATGATCAGCCGTGTGGGCACGATGATCCTTTCATTCGACATGGTGGGGCCTTCAATACGACGCAACAGAAGCCGCCCGGCCTCACGCCCGATATCACGCGCATGTGTTTCGACAGTCGTGAGGGCGGGGTATGCTTCGGCACCGGCATTGATGTTGTCAAAGCCTGTCACTGCAATGTCGCGCCCGGGTACAAGGCCCGCTGCACGTACCGCTGCCATTGCGCCAAGTGCGACGCGGTCGTTGAAACATGCGATGGCCGTGGGTGGGTTCTTGGAACTCAACAACTTGGCCGCGCCGTCGCGCCCTCCGCTACTGTCGCTTGCCGTTTTCACGATCAAATCCGAAGGCAGTTGAGCCCGGTCGAGCGCGGCCTTGAAGCCTTTGATGCGCTGGCGCGTGGCCGAGTGATCAAGGTTTCCGCCAAGAAATGCGATACGCTTGTGGCCAAGTCGGATCAGGTGAGCGCACAGCGTCTCGATGCCGGTTTGGTAGTCCGCGCTGACGAAGTCACCCTTAGTGTCAGAAACAGAACGCAGCATCTGAATGACGGGTATGCCCCAGTCATGCATCGTATCAAGAAGGTCGCTGCGTGTTCCAGGGGCCGGACACAGGATCAGCCCATCAACCGATTGCTCACGCATCCTGACAAGTAATTCTTTTTGACGCCCTGCGTCTTCGCGGGTGTTCAGAAGAAACGAGATTTTTCGCGCTTCGCCGATTATCTCGTCGACACCACAAACGAGCTCACCGAAGAAGCTATTGGACAACGTCCCAATCACGACCCCAACGGTATTTGATTGACCAGTGCGTAGACGCGCTGCGCCCCTGTCGTAGACATAGCCCAGTTCCTGCGCTACCGCTTCGACCCGCTGTTTCGTCGCCTGAGAGACGCCCGAGCCGCCACGTAACGCCATCGAGACCGCAGCAGTCGATATACCGAGGCGCTGTGCGATGTCGCCAAGCTTTATCCGTCGGGCGGGATCGGAGGAGGACTTCATCGGTTAAACTGTTTGCCTTCATGCTAGGCGGTCTACGTTGGGTGAGTTTTGGTGAATTAACTTAAACGATTAATGTTGTCAATCACAGGCCCGAAAACAGTGTGACCAATGGTGAGCTGAGGGGAATGGCCCTGCAATCCCAGTAACGTTATTATATTTAAATCAGCAGGTTGCGATGGTGAGACTGTCACGGAACGGTGGTTCACGAATGCTTTGGTTTCTAAAGTCTTCGGCCGCTATCGGTTCACCTTCCATCGTTGAGTCGGAAATTACTCGGTCGGTCGGGTTGCCTTTTCGCCAGACCTAATTCCTCTGGAGCATGACACTCAAACTGAATGTAAACGAGTCGCCCGCCAGCCCCCTTGGTGCAGCTGGGAATCTGCCAGCGCGCTGAACTGCGGCCACGGCGGCTTGATCGAGTTTTGTGTTTCCTGACGACCGGACAACGTTAACAGCCAAAAGACGACCATCGCTGCCTATGGATATTGTCAAACTGACTTCGCCTGGCTCGCGCGCGCCGCGTGGAAAGCGCTTGGCCTGCTCAATCCGTAATCGAATTTTAGCCCCCCAGATTGCCTCAAGCTCTGCCTGCTTTCCTGTTGATGCAGTCGTTGCCTGCGCCGAGCCGGAATTGCCGGCTTGGGCGCCACCCCCTGTCCCGGCGGCTTTTTGGGCTGCGCGCCCCGCGCTGGCTTGGTTGGCTTTCTGTGCTGCTTCAGGCTGCGGTTCAGGTTCCTTTTTTACCCGCTGTTCGGGCCGCTCCGACGGCCTCGGAGACGAGTCAGGAGCAAGCTCCGATGGTTCACGCTCGGTTGGGGGCGAAAGTGGGTCAGGCTCTTGTGTTGCGGCTTCTTCAACTTCGAATTGGGGTTCGGTCGGCGGTGGAGGTGGTTGTGGAATATCCAGATTCAACTCATCCGGCTCAAGCGTAGGCAAAGCAGCAATTTTCAGATCAGCGCGCGGGGCCTCGGGAAGTTCAAGATTGGGAGCCTGGAGGGAGTCCAAAGGGTCAGGTAAAAAAGGTGCATTGATCGGCTGTGGAATTTGGGGAACAGGGCGTTCCCACTGTTCGACCATCTCTGTTATGGCGGGTGTAGCCCCTTCGATCGAGATAGTGGCATCACCGTCGACGCCACCGGCCTCAACTCCGCCTGTGGGCCTCAAGCCGAACAATATGACGTGGATGGACAGCGCCAGGGCGACAAAAACGGCAATTTCGATCCACCGGCTCATTTCTTTGACACCACGAGTTCAACGCGGGACAGCCCGACAGCAGCAAGGTTTTGTAGAATTCGCGCAAGCACAGCGGCTTTTAGATTTGCATCAGCGCGAATCCGGATGACATCCGATGCATGGCTTTGCGCGGCGATGGCGGCAATTGCATCCTCGCCTTCGGCGCCTTCATAAGACAGCCGCCCCTCAGAGGTGACAAACAAAATCGGCTCGGCCTTCACCTCGGCCTGGGTGGCAGCCTCTGGCAGGGTGACTTCGAATGGTTCGGGGCGCAACAGCTGTGATGTCATCAAAAAGAAAATCAACAGCAGAAAAACCACGTTAATCATCGGCACGATGGATTCGGCACGTCGCTTCTTTGGTGGTTCGTTCAGATCCATCCCGGTTATTCCACCAATACCAGCGATGTGAACCCCGCCGCACGCAGTTGTTCGATGACTGTAACCACACGCTGCAGGGTCGCATCGTCCTTTCCGCGTAGGATGATCAAGTCCGTGGGCTGCATAATCAATGGCTTGAGTGCCTCAGGCAGGTTAGCAACCGGCTGCCCATTCAACATCACACCATCCGGCAAAATATCCACAAGGCGGGGCGGACCATTGTAACTTGCCCCTCCGGACGAGGCCAAGGGCAGCGGCAACATCGCTTCAACGCCAAAACGGGATGCCAACATGAAAAACACCAACAGCAAAAAGACCACATCGATCATGGGGGTCAAGCTGGGTTTGCGCCGGGGACGAGCGGGTTCGGTAAGATTCATGACTCACGCTGCCGCTGTACTTATTTTGTCTGGGCGAGCCGCAATAAAAATGCGCGTTGCATTGTCTTCCACATCTCTTCGCATACGTTCGATGACTGCCTCAAACCATGTCAGCGACGCAGATGCAGGTATCGCCACAGCCATGCCAGCGGCGGTGGTCAGCAACGCCTCCCAGATGCCACCGGCCAGCAATGCCGGGTCAGCTTGCGACCCTGCTGCCTGCAGCGCCTGAAACGCGGCAATCATGCCAAGCACTGTGCCCAGAAGGCCCAATAGCGGTGCAATTGTCGAAATCAGTTCCAGTGCACCCAAGCCGACCCTCGCCGATGCCAGTTCTCGCTTGGCAACACGTGCGGTTTCTTCTCTTACGCTGTCTTCGGGCAGGCCTTCGAAACTCTTGAGTGTCGTTTCCACAACCCGCGACCGTATTCCGCGGCGTCCTTCTACAAACCCAAGCGCTTGTGCTTTGTCCCCCCGCTCAAAGGCTTCGACCGCGTCGATCGCCTTGCCGTGCGACCATGCGCCGACAAGCGCCAATCGCCAGGTTTTCCAAAAGATAAGCGCAAGCGTAACAACCGAAAGGGCGAAAATGGCCCAAATCGCCGGGCCACCGTTTCGAAGGAAGTCCATCATCCGCTTTATGGCTTGTTCAGCTTGGAAAACAGGTTCACTCGGAACTTGCTGTTGATTGTCTTGTGTCAGAGTTTCCCCAGCCGCATCCTCACCCAGATTAATCAAAATTTCCGCAGGATTTACAGCTTTGGGCTGCTCTGTCAGGGGCGCCTCTGGTGGTACTTGTGGTTCCGTGGGCAAGACAGAAGTTTCCTGGGCATGCGCAGCGCCCGCGCACAGAACCGCGATTGCAACCATTAAGCGCGCCCATGTTGTGACTTTCATAACTTGCCGTGCCCCTCTTTTCACCTCAGATGTGCTGAATGTATTCGCGCCATCGACCACATCACCGTTGTTGCCAAATGTGCGGTGGGCCCTGCAAGTCCTGCTTGCCTAAATACTGGACTGGCTTTGTTTGCAGGCGTTGCGATAGTCAACTTGACTATTATTGTCAAGAAATTGAGGTCTACTGTATCCCGGCATTCAATGGGTGCAAAGCCAATCAAAGATGAATTATCGACGCCAAGAACACGTAAAGAGACATCCTTGTTCAAAAGAATACGACCTGCGGCAGGTTATGAAAGGCCGTGCGACGGGGTCGGCTGGCCCATGACCTTGTTCGGGTTATCAAAATTCATTTCAACTGGATCACTCGGTGGGGCTTCAAACAAAGTGATACCGGAATCTTCGCCGCGACTACTTTTTAAGCGGTAGCCATGAATGTGTTGCGAATAGCTGCTTTCATGGCGTCCCGAGGCCCGGTATCCTGCGAGTTGCTTGCCGCCATGACAAGTTTCGATGTCGGCACCTGACCGAAGCCCAGGGAATTGCTTACAATGGAAAGACCAGGATGAAGCGCGGATCGGCCCATCAGACTGACCGCAATCCCCGCTTCAACTGCAGCCATGACGCCATGGACGCTTGGGCTTGAATACACCACCCGATAGGGTTTTTCCCTCTTATTCAAGGATTTAACCGCCACGTCACGCCACCAGCAGGCGTGGTCGAACAAGGCCACCGGCAGGACGCTCTCTGTGGTAAAGTCCCTATGCACAGATGATACCCAGGACGTCGGGTCTTCGAATAGAACCTCTTCATTCTGTGCCGGATTTTCCACTTCATAAATTGCAAGGTCCAGCGATCTTTTCGCCAGCGCGTCCGGAAATCCCGTGCTTGATGCGCAAGTTACCTCTAATTCCACTTTCGGATGCTGCCGGGTGAATGCGGCTATGATTTCGGTCAGCTTCGCCTTGCCGTGATCGTCCGGTATGCCAAGGCGCAGTTTCCCGGTTACCGCATTGAGCGAGATTTCTTGCAGCAGCGTGTCAAGGCGTTCTGTCACGTCCCGCGCGACCGGCAACAATTGACGGCCAGTATCGCTCAGCGAAACTCCACGCCCGTGTCGTTCAAAGACCGGTTGCCCGAGAATGGCCTCAAGACGCTTTATCTGAAGGCTGGTGGCGGATTGAGATCGGAAAATACGGCTGGCACCGTCGGTAACGCTGCCGGCTTCCGCCACGGCGACGAAGGTGCGCAATAAATCGCTGTCCAGATGTTCCATTCGTTTTCTCGATAGCCGAAATTAGAATTATGCGTTTCTCAAATGTCAGTCTCGTTACTACTTTTCAATGCCGAAGGGGAAGCCAATGACCGATATCACCGCTGATTTCAAGAAATCGCCAAGGAAATATGTCCTTTGGGGCCTGTCATTTGTACTTTTAGCGGCGCTTGGCCTTACCTGGCCGAACCACATCGGGAGTGTTGCAAGATTCGTTTTCTGGAGCCTTGTTGTCGTCGCCCCGATCGTCATTCCGGGAATTCTTGTTGCAGCATGGATCATCGCCAGCGGAGCCGATGCACACATATCCAAAGCGTTTGAGGGAAAGACGTTTCGAACCGTAGTGGCGGCATCCTTGATTGGCGCTATTACACCCGTCTGCGGTGTGACCGTTTTGCCGTTGATGGCAGGATTGTTGGCGGCGGGTGTACCGCTTGCCCCGATTATGGCGTTTTGGCTGTCCTCCCCGATTACAGACCCAGCAATGCTTGCAACAACGGCTGCGACCCTTGGTCTGAGCTTTGCAATTGGCAAATCCCTTGCAGCAGTAGGGTTGGGCTTGTTCGGCGGCGCAATCACAGGATTGTTCGCCAGATCACCTTGGGCGCTGAACGCGCTGCGCGACAACGGATTGGCACGACAACTCAGCGCTGCGCGCTGTGGCGGTGAAGAACCTTTTGATCCGTGGGTTTGGCGAACAGAGACGCGCCAACGGTCCTTTTTTGTTCAAATCCGGGCGACGACGCGGCTCATACTGATCTGTTTGATCCCCGCGTTCGCGGCAGAGTATGCCTTGAATGCGGCGCTCACCCCGGGATCGCTTGCTGTTTATGTGGGCGAGGATCAGTGGTGGGCGATACCGGTTGCAGTTTTCATCGGTGCCCCGGCCTATGTAGATGGGTATGCGGCGTTACCGTTGACGCGTGGATTGCTTGACAACGGAATGTCACCCGGTGCCGCCATGGCCTTCCTGATCTCGGGTGGTGTTGTCAGTATTTGGGGGGCACTGGCGATTGCGCCCATTCTCAAGCCTAAACCGTTCTTGCTTTACCTTCTGCTCGCGGTTCTGGGATCACTTCTGGCGGGATATGTGTTCGGCTGGGTGATGTGAAATTCGCACGGATGCTGCAAAGGCCCATGAAATCTCAGAGGCTTGAGGTGGTGATAGCAAACTTGTTTATCTGGAGAGAGTTTTCTTCCCGACCATTAGCATCACTGCGGCGCTTGACAGTATGATCAGACACCCGCTGACAACGGGCCACGACAGTGTTTCACCGAAACCGACGTATCCGATGACTGCCGCGTAGAACAGGGAAACGTAGAAGAATGGGGCCAGGAAGTTTGCGTCCGCAAGCTTTGCCGCGCGGATAAAGCAGGCTTGGCCAAGGATCGCGACTGAACCAAGCAGCACCAGAACAATTACTTGATGCAGCGCGGGCCAAACAAAGTCCGAAAGCATGAACACCGCCGAAACGAAGGCGCCCGTTAGATTGCTGAAAAACAATATGGTAACCGGCCCGTCCGTCGTTTGAGCCAACCATTTCACACTGACGATTTCGGCACCCATGAATGCCGCCGCAGCAAGCGCGATGAAGGCACCACCGATTTCGATACCGGAAGACGGCGATGCGATGATCAATGCGCCAATAAGCCCGATGGCTGCTGCCGACCACCTGAGTTTCGGTACACGTTCTTGTAAGAAAAGGGCGGAAAAAACCATCGCAAAGATCGGGCTGGTAAAACCAATCGCAGTCGCAGACGCGAGCGGGATTGTTTGAATCGCTGCAAACATGAGTGCAATCCCCCCAAATCCCGCAATTGTCCGGACAAGGTACCGCGATGGTGACACAATACGGAACCGCTTGGACCGGAAAAACATGAACGGTAGCATGGCCAAGGCCGCGACGGCATAGCGTGCAAAGGTGATCTGGAAAACGGGTATCGACTCGACGGTGTCTTTGACCTCTGATGCAGTTTGCTGACCTGAAACGCCAAGATGCTTGGCTACCGCATTCATCAAGGCAAAGAACAGCGCACCCAGCAGTGTCCAAATCGCTGCCCGGACGTACGACCCTGATAGTGAAGAGCCTGTAGAAGGTTGAGGTTCTGATACCATCAAGCGCAATACTGCCCAAAGGGACGCATCGGTCCGGCTGTGTATCTGTTGCCACTACCGGCGTTCAAGGCCACGGACAGAAAGGCTTTGTCAGTTGCAAGCCATAGAATGCAAAATAATCTAGCGCCGGTACAAGCTTCAAAGTCGGTTCCGCGACCCTCTGTG
This sequence comes from Ruegeria sp. YTSA135, assembly GCF_059610165.1. Lineage (NCBI taxonomy): Bacteria > Pseudomonadati > Pseudomonadota > Alphaproteobacteria > Rhodobacterales > Roseobacteraceae > Ruegeria > Ruegeria sp. YTSA135. The sequence goes on from NZ_JBXWNC010000003.1 coordinate 123,841, forward strand.
TAGGCAGCGCAAACTGACACAGTCTTCGACCAATTCAAAACATGCATTGTTCCCTCAAGATGGGGTTCTTCAACAGTCGCATCGCGAGCGAGATGACAAACCCCTGTGCAGCGGTTTGTCCTTGAATGCGTTACACCATAGGTAAGGTCACCGTCGAAATTTTAGAAATGGGTCCTTCCAATTTCAGAAATTTGAATTCCGAATATCACGCAACTGGCTTGTGAGTTTCTTGCACGGTATTGACTTCGTGACGGGCCACAGCCGGTACGATCACTTTTGCGGCCGTTTCCCATCTTCTGCCCGGCATATGTGGCGGTTGCGTCGTCATACAACGCGCCAGCTGTCCTGATACAGGTTACACAATCCGTTAGATGGTATCAAAGAAGGTCGAGATCCATTCGCTGAACCAACTGCCATCGGCTTGTTGGCGGAGAATGACCGCATTCAACAAACATTGAGATTGCGCAGGAAGCTCAGGATGCACCAGGCCAGTATCGTCTGTTTCCAGCAGGGCTGTTTTCACCTCTCCGCCCTCTGACGGGCGGCAATACAGCCAAGCAGGCTGGTTTTCGACAGTCTTTCGCCCAGAGTAGAGCCGGAACCCGACTTGCTCGCGCACCCACTCCTTTTCCAGCCCTACGCGTTTGTCAGACTGGTTCTTGCCATCGAAACGTACGAGAGTCTTTGCATAGCGCTGGTAAGATTCGTGAACGTACCCGTCCTCTGTGACGCTTGGTTGGGCTGTGTTCACATGGCCTTCAAGCCCGACAGATCGTATAAACTTCAGAAACGCGCTCTCGGTAGGATACAAGTGCTTGCCCGGATAGCTTTGCAATGCGAGGATGTGCAGCCCATCCCCAAAAGCAACAAGTTGCACGTCCCCCTGCGATCGCGCGTTTGCACGTAAATCATTTGTTGTCTCTGGCCCGGCCCAGATGGCCTGTTCAAACTTGACCGGATCAAAGAAATAGCGTTTTCCTTCGAGTTCTTCGCCAATGAAGACAACGGGTGTTGTATAGCGGCCTTGAGGCGAAGTCATGGCGGGGGCCTCGATCCACATTTCATGGGCCGTAACCGGCAAAGCACCTATGCAAACCCAAAGAATGGCCCAGACTAGATTATACATCCTGCAACGCTCCTACTGCGATGACGGCGCCGGTTGGTGCTCCGGTGGGTGAACCGCCCTGCGGTTCAATGCTTACGGCAAGCGTTGAACCCTCTATAAGCGTTAAACGAAGGGGCAGGGACCCATCGTCAACAAAAGTTCCCAGCGAAACAGGCGGTGCACCGTCCTGCACTGTCCACAGTTCAAAGACCGACCCACTGGGCAGCCCGCTTAACTGTGACGAGATCTCGTCGACGCTCTGATGGGTGAAGGTCCGTTCACTGTATTTGCCCCAGTCAACGCCGCTTTTGATGCGTTGCCCGAAGGTACGGTCGAAACGCTCTTGAAACCCGAAAACAAAGACACCCTGACTAAAGTGCTGACCGCTCATGTCGTTGCGGGCAAATTGTCAGGTGCTGATCTGATGAAAATGGCCAAGCAAAACCAAGACGGCTTTGTGCATCTGGACACCCTTTCCGGTGATGCTTTGTCAGCGCAGGTGCGGGGAAACACTCTGTTTGTTTACGATGAAAGCGGCAACGCCGGAAAGATCACAATTGCAGATGTTAACCAGTCCAACGGCGTCATTCACGTAGTGGCCTCGGTTCTGGTCCCTAAATAAGCAAATGCTTTGACACAGGTTGAAGGCGGTTCCCGCCTTCGCCCATCTTTTTGTTCTAAGGCCAGTAGAACCCACCTCTGGCTAGTCCCCCAAGGCCTTAACTCGACACACAGCATGCCGCAATGCGCTAATCACGCACCACGCTTCGAAAAGCCGCAGCAAGCGCCGCGATCGCTTCTTTGGGCTTGCCATCTTTGAGTCTGGAGTGAAGCAGGACGGGCAAGCGCGGCAGTTCCGGAAGCCCCAGTTCTCTTCCGACATCTTTTGCGCCCAACGGCAACATCCTTTTCGCCAACGCTGAAACACCCAGCCCGGCTGTCACGGCGGCTGAAACGGCAGCTACGCCGCCCCCAACAAAAACCTCGGTCCAGGGAACGCCTGCATCATCCAAAAGCTGTCCTGCCAAGACCCTGACGCCACAAGGTTCCGCCAGTGTTGCAAGGGGCAGCGGCTCTCCCGCGCGGCGCTTCCAAGTTGGTGCCGCATACCAGCCGAATTTTTCTTGGGCAATAAGCTGACCGTCGCTTCGACCGACATGCAGGCGCAAAATCGCCGCATCAAGTTCGCGGCGGTCATAACTCTGTAGCAGATCGCCTGAAGACCCGATCCGTACTTCGATCAAAAGCCGAGGGTCTTGTGCGTTCATTCTTGCAATCAATGTCGGAAGTTCCGGACCAGCAACGTGATCGCTTATTCCAATGACAATCCGTTGTCTGGCCTCGGCAAAGGCTGCGCAAGCGCGGTCGTGGGCCGCCAAAAGCTCGCGGGCATGAAAAAGGAATGCCTCTCCCTTCGGTGACAATTGCACGTGACGGGGGGATCTTTCGATCAATCGACAGCCAAGTCTTTCTTCCAGGCGCTTAAGCTTCAAACTTACTGCTGATTGCGTCGTGCTCAAAGCGCCGGCTGCGCGCGTGAAACTATCCAGCTCGGCTATGTAAACAAATGCCTGCACAGCATCGAGATCAAGGCGGCGTTCTATCATTTCCCACACTTATCTTTGATGTTCTTATGGATCGCGTTTTTTAATGTATAAGCTCTTGATCCTGTGGGCCAGAGATTATCGAGATGATGAGCGCCCCAATAAGATGCGCGAGACAAAAGTGACCTGAAACATGATTGGTGCTTCATACCCTGCAATTGCGAAAATTAAGTGCCATCCAATTGATGTCACAACGATCGAACTCTGATCATCGCCGCATCAAAATCTCCCAATCCGAAACAACAAACTGCAAGCAGAAAGGAACAGAAATGCCGCTAGTTCAAATTTCGCTTCGCAAAGGGAAGTCCGATCATTACCGCCAAGCTATTTTCGATGGCGTTTACCAAGCGATGCGAGACACGTTTAGCGTGCCGGAAGATGATCAGTTCATGACGATCACAGAGTACGATCCATCAAACTTTCGCTACGGCGCGAGTTACCTGAACATCGCTCGAAGTTATGATGTCATCTATATCCAGATCAGTGCAATGAACAGCAGGACCCCCGAGCAGAAAAAGGCTTTGTACGCGAGGACGGTTGAACTGCTTTGCCAAAACCCCGGTATGCGCGCCGAGGATGTTTTCTTCAACATCGTGGAGGGGGTCAAAGAAAACTGGTCGTTGGGCAATGGAGTTGCGCAATATACTAACCACCAGGCCCAAAACCTTTGATCAGTGTCAGCCGTCTTTCTGCGTCCTGCGCTCCGCGCCGCGACGGTCAAAATATGCATGGATGGGGGAGGGCCAAGATCGCGTTCCGCCAGTTGACGGAACGTGCGGATTTCCCGTGAAAGCTTAGACGGCCCTTGGCAAAACTTTGCAACAGATCATTGGTTTTTCAGTGCTGACTTCAACGCATCGGCAATTGCATTGTTTTGCGCTGTGTTTGCAGATTTTGCGTGTTGTGGTCTGTTGGATTTTGACTGCGAGACATTCTTTTTTGCGCCCCGGCTTGCCCGATCTTCGCGCGCGGACCTCCCTCCGTCCTTGCGCATAGTTAAGCCAATCCGTTTGCGGGCCACATCCACCTCGACAACGGTCACCTTCACCACTTGGCCGGTTTTAACCACTTCGTGAGGGTCTTTGACGAACCGGTCCGCCAGTTGACTGACATGAACCAACCCGTCTTGATGCACCCCGATATCGACAAACGCGCCGAAGGCCGCGACATTTGTCACAGTGCCCTCAAGCACCATTCCAGGTTTGAGATCGGTGATGTTCTCGACGCCATCGGTGAAAGAAGCGGTGACAAAACCGGGGCGGGGATCACGGCCCGGTTTTTCCAATTCTGCGAAAATGTCCTGTACGGTTGGCAGGCCAAAGGTGTCGTCAACAAACTGCTCAGCGCGCAAGCCTTTCAACGCACCCTCGTGCCCCATGATTTGACGGATGTCCCGGCCGCATGCCGAAACAACCCGACGCGCGACGTCATAGGCCTCGGGGTGAACCGACGATGCGTCCAGCGGCTCTTGTCCATCACGAATACGCAAGAAACCTGCGCATTGCTGAAAGGCGCGCGGGCCAAGGCGCGCCACCTTCAGCAATTCTTTGCGCGATTGAAACGCACCGTTCGTATCGCGGTGCATCACGATGGCCTCGGCCAGCCCCGGCCCAAGGCCCGAGACATGCGAGAGCAGGGGGGCAGACGCTGTATTCAGATCGACACCCACCGCGTTCACCACGTCTTCGATCACAGAGGCAAGAGATTGCGTAAGCCTGTGCTGATCAACGTCATGTTGATACTGGCCAACCCCGATGGATTTAGGCTCGATCTTGACCAGCTCGGCAAGTGGATCCTGCAACCGGCGCGCGATCGAAACCGCCCCGCGCAGTGACACATCAAGATCGGGAAACTCGCGCGCTGCCAGTTCTGAGGCGGAATACACCGATGCACCGGCCTCGGACACGACAACCTTGGTCGGTGCGGTCACGGCCTTGGGCAACAGTTTCAGTGTGTCAGCCACCATCTTCTCGGTTTCGCGGCTGGCCGTGCCGTTGCCGATTGCGATCAACTCGATCTTATGTGCGGCAATCAGGTTCAGAATGGTCGCCTGTGCACCGCGCAGGTCATTCTTGGGCTGGAAGGGATAAAGCGTATCCGTCGCAACAACCTTGCCCGTGGCATCGACAACCGCGGCTTTGACACCCGTTCGAATGCCGGGGTCCAAACCCAATGTCGCCCGTGCCCCCGCCGGCGCGGCAAACAACAAATCCTTTAGGTTGCGCGAGAATACTTGAATAGCCTCTTCCTGCGCACGGCTGCGCAGATCGGCCATAAGTTCAACCATCATGGACAGAGACAGCTTTACCCGCCAGGTCCACCCTGCCACTTTGCGCAGCCAGACATCGCCAGGCCCGTCACCACGCGTTTGCAGATGGGCCGCAACGATGGCCTCGGCCCGGGCGGCTCCAGTCTCAGGCTCTGGCGCGATATCGAGCGTAACTATTCCCTCTTTCGAAGCGCGCAGCATCGCCAGCGCACGATGCGAGGGGGTCTTGGCCCAAGGCTCTGAATGGCTAAAATAATCGCTGAACTTCGCGCCTTCCTGTTCCTTGCCGTCGATCACCTTGGATGTCAGCAAAGCTTCACGCTGCATGAAGCTGCGCAGCTCTCCTAAAAGTGCGGCGTTCTCGGTCAGGCGTTCCGTGATGATATCCCTTGCGCCGTTCAGCGCGTCTTTGGTGGTTGGCACAGCCTCGGACATATAGCGCTGCGCCATCACTTCGGGGTCGGCTGAGCGATCGGCCAGAATGGCATCAGCCAGCGGCTCCAGCCCGTTTTCCCGAGCGATCATCGCCTTGGTACGACGCTTGGGTTTGTATGGCAGGTAGATATCTTCCAACTGCGCCTTGGTTTCAGCCTGCGCGATGGACCGGGCCAACTCATCGGTCAACTTGCCCTGATCCTTGATTGAGCCAAGGATGGTTGCGCGCCGCGCATCCAATTCCCGCAGGTAGGTCAGGCGGTCAGACAGCGTGCGCAGTTGCGTATCGTCGAGGCCACCTGTCACCTCTTTGCGGTAGCGGGCGACAAAGGGCACGGTTGCCCCTTCGTCCAACAGTCTCACCGCGGCACCGACCTGTTCCGGGCGGGCGTTGATCTCGGTGGCGATGGTGCGGGCGATGCGGTCCAAGGGGGCCTCCTGCAAGTAACTGGAGGCACTTCTTAGCCAGCCGCATCACCAAGGGGAAGAGGGTTTTACACTGCCCGGACGTCTTCGGCCAATGCTTGCAGATCGTCATGCAGGGTTTTGGCGATTTCGACATATCCGCGTTCGGTATTCCGCGCCCGCGCCGCGAACCGTCTTTGTGAGGGCAAGCGGGCCCCCTGATCGGTAATGTCGGCAAACAAACGCTCGGCGCGGGCATCGTTGTCGGACGCCCGGCCGCCGCTGAACTGCGCAGGGTCGAACGCAAGGATGATTTCGCCGTGATAGGGCGCGCCGCCTGCACCTTGGGCAAACTCCATGCTCTCAAGGCTGGTAAGGTCGTCGATCAACGGGCCTGCCAGCAACTCGATCATGATCGACAAGGCCGAGCCCTTGTAGCTGCCAAATGTCAGCATCGCGCCATCCATTGCCGCTTGTGGGTCGGTGGTCGGATTGCCGTGTTTATCAATGGCAACACCCTCTGGCAGGGGCTTTCCAGCACGGCGGTAGAGTTCGATTTCACCGCGGGCAAAGGCGCTGGTGGCAAAATCAAAGGTGAACGGATCTTTGCCACTGCGCGGCCAGCTAAAGGCCAGCGGGTTGGTGCCAAGGCTACCGCGCGTGCCACCTGCGGGGGCAACCCAGGAATGGCTGGGAACCATCGCCATCGCTGCAAGACCGACCGAGGACAGGCGTTCCACCTCGGGCCAAAGGGCCGAGAAGTGAAAGCAGCGGTTGATTGCCATGGCGGCAATACCGTGGGCGCGGGTCTTTTCAATCAAGAGCGGCAGCGCCTTTTCAAACGCCAACAAAGACATCCCCGCATTTGCGTCCACCCGAGCAATGGCATTGTTCGATGGCACCAGAACCGGGGCAGCATGGCCGTCGACCTTGCCTGACTTCATAGTGTCATGACACATGAACAGACGGAACAGACCGTGAGACTGACAATCGTCGGTCTGGCAGGTGGTCAACGTATCGGCGATAGCTGCGGCATGCTCGGGCCCAAACCCGGACTTGGTCAGGATGGACAGGCTGAGCGCCCGAACCTCATCCAATGTCAGTTTGACAATCTCGCTCATGCTCTACACCTCCTCTGCCGTGCGCGCGACTAGGGATAACGCGGCAGGATGGGAAAAGGGAACAAGGTTTCTATAAGATACGTGATCATTCCTGAGACTTCGCCTGATATTGAATAACCGGACAGACGATGTGCGGGTCATCCGAACGACACACGGCATGTTGTAAGCGGGAATTGTTGACACAATCCGTTTCCTATTGGCCGGAAAAACGCCTTGTGAACTTGCGCAAATCGCCGAACTATAGAGGCCATGACAATCAAGCCCGTCACACCTGATCCGGACGAAGATGCCGATAACGTCGGCCCTCGCAGTATTTATGATGTAGATCCGCCAGAAGATGACGATCTATGGTTTCTGCCGCCCGAGGATGAAGAGCGGATCGAGGATTTTCAACCTCCCGGTCCGATGGCCGATCGGCGTTTGCTGTTCGATCCCCGAGACTGGCGCGCGGCGCAAGCGGATCTGTCTTTCGAGCTGGCCGATCTGGCGGCGATCTTTGGCGCCCTGGATGAACGGCTAAGGGCCGGGCCGGATGGATGGACCCATCGACTAGCCCTTATGGACGTATCCGATCTGGGTTGGTGGACGGGCGACCGGATCAGCGTGGACCGTCTTGCCCTGTGGACTGGTTTGCGGATCGGTGCAACCGGAGACGACGTTCAGGCCTTGTTCCGGGCTGGATGGGCGGTGCGTCGGTTGACATCCGGTCCTGGCCCTTCGGACGGGGGATGGGACTCGGGGCTTACTGCTTTTCTGGATCGCCTCGCGCAAGGCATTGAGGATATCCCCGAAGCCGTGGCCGACCTGGCCGAGGTGATGCGAAATGCCGAAGGATTACACCCGGTCACGCAGGCGGCGATCGGGTTTCACGCCTGGCGTGCCCTGTCCCCGGGGATTGGACAGGATACTGAGGCCGCGATTATTGCGGCACGTCACGCGGCCTCCATGGGGCGGGGCGGGGCAAAATTCATGCCATTGGCGCTGTCTGGGCCAGGCGCTTTGCGCGGAGTGGGCGAGGTTGACGAAAAGCTTGCTGCGTGGATTCGCGGGGCGGGGCAGGCAGCTTTGGCGGCGTTGATGCACCTGGATCGTGTCAGCGCATGGGAACAGCGCGCCCGCGCGGCAACCGATGGGCTTAGCGGCAGGACACCGCCGTTGTTGATCGACGTCCTCACAGCGTGGCCGATGGTGTCCGCGCCGTTGGCCGAAGAATTGACAAAGGCGTCGCGTGCAGCAGTGCAACGCAACATTGACCGTTTAACCCGACGCGGCCTGATCCGCGAGGTAACGGGGCAGGGGCGTTACCGGGTTTGGACCGCCGCGCTGTGATCCAGCAACCAGTCGCGAAAGGCGCGCGCGGGTGGTCGCAAGGCTGTGCGGGATGGGTAGACCAAGTGATACGCCTCTTGCCCTGCAACGTGAATGTCGGGCAGGCAGGGAACAAGGCCGGACAGGTGCATGATCCGATCCGATGCAGGCGCGCGGGCCAGGGCGATGCCTCCTCCGCTGGCTGATAGCTCGGCCGCCATGATCGAATTGTCGGCGAAAAAATACCGCGCCTGACCGGTGGGCAGCCGCAGAGTTTCGAACAGATGCGGCCAACTTGCGCGATGGGTCGAAACCTCGATCAAAGGGAATTGGAACAGGTCTTGGGGCTGGCGTATCTGCGCTGCGACATCAGGTTTAGCAACCGGATACAAGTGTTCGTGCAACAATGGATCGCTTTCTGTACCAAACAGGGTCGGGTTCCCGAACACGATCTGCAAATCGGTGAATTGGTTGGCGAAATCCGATACCAGGTTACCAGTGGTCAGAGACAAACCGATCTGCGGATGTGCTGCGCGGAAATCGGGCAGGCCATTGGCAAGAACCCCATGCGCATAAAGCAGAACGGATTGCACGAAAAGCCGCTGCTCGCGGGTTTCCCCGAAAAGGCCTGTGGTGGCGGTTTCCAGCATGAGCAGGGATTGTTGAACGGACGGCAGATAGGCGCGGCCAGCCTCGGTCAGCGTCACCGCATGTGCGTGACGGTGAAAAAGCGGTGTCCCCAGCCGGGATTCTAGCGCTTTGACCTGCTGGCTGACAGCCGCCGCTGACATGTTCAACTGCGTGGCGGCACGGGCAAAGCTTTCGGTCCGCGCGGCAGCCTCGAATACGCGGAGCCAGTTGAGGGAAGGGATACGGGACGACATGCAGACAGGCTAAGCTGAACTTAGCCTTACCGGCAAGAGGTGCCACGCTGCTTTGTAATTATCTCGGTTTAAGCTGGGTGGACCAAATTTCATGAGGCTCACCATGCTGCAAACCGCTCAATCTTCACACGCCCTAACAGCCGACCGAACCGCGCAGTACTGGGAAGACGGCTATCTATTTCCCATGACGGTCTTCTCGGAAGCAGAAGCCGCTGAGAGCCGTGCAGAATTTGAACGGCTTGAGCGTGACTGGCTGTCTGCCGATCTGCCGCTGCCGCTGAACACGTACAAACGCGTCAATGCTCACCTTGTGATACCGCTGGCCGCACAGATCGCCTTGGATAAAAGGGTTCTGGACGTGGTTGAGCACATTTTGGGACCTGACATCATGGTTTGGTCCGCCGAGTTTTTTGTCAAAGAGGCCCATACTGAACACACTGTAGGCATGCATCAGGATCTGACCTATTGGGGCATGGGCGAAACTCCGGATCAGGTGACAGCCTGGATCGCGCTGTCGCCCGCCACGGTCGCAAGCGGATGCATGGATTTCGTTCCGGGCAGCCACAAGAACCCGATCCTTCCGCACACCGACACGTATTCTGACACAAACCTGTTGTCGCGTGGGCAGGAAATTGCTGTTGAGGTCGCAGAAGAGGAAAAAACCCATATTGAATTGGCTCCCGGTCAAATGTCGCTGCATCACGGGTTGACCATCCATGGCTCGGGGCCGAACCGGTCCGATGACCGTCGTATTGGTTTGGCAATCCGGTATCTCAACCCGAATGCGCGACAATTGGTTGCCGATCGCGACTATGCGATGCTGGCACGCGGTCGGGACGGGCAGTCGAACTTTGTGGCGGTTGGCCCTCCGCAAGAACTGTTTTCAGAGCAGTCACTGGCCTTGTATGAACAGGTGCGCCGCGATCAGAGCAAAGCGTTGGCAGCTGGTGCAAAAAACGCTGTCCCGCTGTACGGAGGGACCTGACACGCCCTGAGCGACCGTACAGGCCGAACCGGCCTGTCCTTTCATGTTTTGTGAAAGCTATCTTATAGGTCAAATTTCTTGATGGGTTTACAGGCAGGAAACAGCCGCTGACACTCGTGGTGTTCATAGCCTTGGGTTGCATTCTGGGACGTCTTGCTGTTTTTGAGATGGCAATGCTTCAAAATGGATTCCGCGGGAAAAGAAGATGACAAAAAAGGCGTTGATTACCGGCATTACCGGGCAGGACGGATCTTATCTTGCAGAATTTTTGCTTGAGAAAGGATACGAGGTTCACGGGATCAAGCGCCGGGCGTCTTCATTCAATACGCAGCGGATCGACCACATCTATCAGGACCCGCATGTTCCGAACCCGAAACTGCATCTGCATTACGGGGACCTGAGCGACACGTCGAATCTTACCCGGATCGTCCAAGAGGTGCAGCCGGACGAAGTATATAACCTGGGCGCGCAGTCGCATGTTGCGGTCAGTTTTGAATCGCCGGAATACACGGCCGATGTTGATGCCATTGGCACATTGCGCTTGCTGGAAGCGATCCGGTTTCTGGGGCTGGAGAAGAAGACACGGTTCTATCAGGCTTCGACGTCGGAACTTTATGGTCTGGTGCAGGAGACTCCACAGCGCGAAACAACGCCGTTCCACCCACGTTCGCCTTACGCGGTTGCCAAGCTGTATTCCTACTGGATCACCGTGAACTATCGCGAAGCGTATGGCATCTATGCCTGCAACGGTATTCTTTTCAATCACGAAAGCCCGCGCCGTGGTGAGACATTCGTGACCCGCAAAATCACACGCGGGCTGGCGAATATCGCACAGGGCCTAGAGGACTGTCTTTACATGGGCAATATCGACAGTCTGCGCGATTGGGGCCACGCGAAAGACTATGTACGCATGCAATGGCTAATGCTGCAGCAGGAAAAACCCGAAGACTTCGTCATCGCCACCGGCGTGCAATACTCGGTGCGGCAGTTTATCGAATGGTCGGCTGCCGAGCTTGGTATCACGTTGGAATTCACGGGCGAGGGCGTCGATGAAATTGCGACTGTAAAAGCGATCCAGGGTGAAAATGCTCCGGCGCTCCAACCGGGGGATGTGATCATGCGCATTGATCCGCAGTATTTCCGCCCTGCCGAGGTTGAGACGCTGCTGGGGGACCCATCGAACGCCAAGACCAAGTTGGGCTGGGAGCCTGAGCTGACAGTGCAGGAAATGTGCGCCGAGATGGTCGTCGAGGATCTGAAAACCGCCAAACGCCATGCGCTTTTGAAAGAGCATGGGTATGAATTGCCGGTGAGCCTGGAAAACGGCTGAGGAGAGCGCCATGCGCAAGATCTATGTAGCTGGCCACCGCGGAATGGTCGGCGGCGCAATTCTTCGACGTTTGCAGGATCGTCAGGCCGCGGGTGACGCGCTTGAGCTGATAACCCGCACCCATGCTGAATTGGACCTGACAGATCAGGCCGCCGTGCGGGACTTCATGCAGACCGAGCGACCGGATGTGGTGATTCTGGCCGCCGCCAAGGTTGGTGGAATTCACGCGAACAACACCTTTCCGGCGGATTTCATCTACGACAACCTGATGATTGAATGTAACGTGATCCATCAGGCGTTTGCGGCGGGGGTAAAGAACCTGCTGCAGTTGGGCAGCTCTTGCATCTATCCGAAGGCTGCGACGCAACCGATGCGAGAAGACGCTCTGCTGACCGGTGTTTTGGAACCCACAAACGAGCCTTATGCGGTAGCTAAAATTGCAGGGATCAAGCTGTGTGAAAGCTATAACCGGCAGCATGGTGTCGATTACCGCTCGGTCATGCCGACGAACCTTTATGGTCCCGGGGACAATTTCCACCCTGAAAACAGCCACGTCCTGCCCGCCCTGATCCGCCGTTTTCACGAGGCAAAGCGGGACGGGTTAGCAGAGGTGGTGATCTGGGGCACCGGCAAACCCCGCCGTGAATTCCTGCATGTGGATGACATGGCCGAGGCATCTTTGTTCGTGCTCGATCTTCCGCGCGACGTCTACGAAGCAAACACCCAGCCCATGTTGAGCCACATTAATGTGGGGTGTGGCGAGGATGTTTCGATCGCGGAACTGGCAGCTTTGGTGGCTAAAACGACCGGCTTTACCGGGCGCATTACGCAGGATGTCAGCAAACCAGATGGCACCCTACGCAAATTGATGGACGTGTCCCGTCTGGCCGATATGGGTTGGCGCGCGCGCATCGGGTTGGAAGACGGTATTCGAGAAACTTATGCCTGGTACCTTGCCCAGGCAGATGCGGATCTTCGGGCCAAGTGACGGCCCGGACAGGCGTCCGGGCAGAATTTCAGATCAGAACCAGCGGCCTATTGCGACGCCCGTTGGGGCCAGTGCTGTTGTATCAAGTGTGGTTGCCATGACCTTGAAGCCCACATCTGTCGCGGTCGGGGCGTCAAAGCCGATGAACCGGGTGCTTGCCCCACCTCCGCCGCTAACCGAAACCGCCGGGCCGGATGCGAAAGCAATCGGGAAAACCCAGACTGCGGCGTCGCTTGTAAACAACGCCCCATCGGCATTTGCACATCCCGTTGCAGGCAGCTTTGTAGTGCATATTTGTGTTCCATCTGCAAAGCGTACGTAGTCTCCATCGGCAGTCGACCCGCGTTCAATCACGGCACCGGTCGGCACGCCGCCGCTTTCCGATACGAGACCGATAAGGTTACCCGGACCATAGCCGAAATCCGCCCGCATCAGGCGACCAACAGTTGTGTCGTCAGGGCTGTTCTGAACGGCGGCACCGCTTGCGGTACCCGTGGTCGGGTCAAAGCTGAGCGCGTCGGTCCAGGTGCCGCCGTCAGGCGAGACCTTGATCGAAAAGCTGGTATTGCCGGACAAACCCATCTCGGCGTGACCGGTCCAGTTGGACTGAAACAGCAAAGACGCTGTTTCGCCTGCGCTGGCCTTGTTGATTTTTAGCTGATGCCCACCGCCTTCGTGGCTGAGCAACGTCGCTGGCGACCGTACGGACAGGCGGTTCGTGCTGTCAAAGCTTGCCGCAATTCCCACGCCATCAAGATTCTGCGTCGCGACCGGCGGCTCGATCCACGCGCTGCCATCCCAGACAGTCAGTTGCCCGTTGGTTTCATCCCACGCGCGCCAGCCGATGCGGGGGGCGACGAAATGCCAGGAGTTGTCCAGCCACGCGGCAAGCATCCCGGCCTGGCCCGTCCAATCCCCGGTCGGAGCAGAACCGAGGGCGTGAACCTCACCCTGATCAGGAACGGTCGGAGGGGTCGATGCGTTTGTCGAGGCTAGGCTAAGTTGGGTAACAAGATCCAACTGCCGCAATGCCTCGTTATGGGTCACGTGTTTCTGTGCCTGCGATGGTTGCAGAAACGGTAGGTTCAATCGGGGTGAGTTCTGTGACAAGAGCGTCCTCCAGTGGCTTTCGGTGCGACAATTGAATTGCGCGCCACATTACCGGGTGGTGGATGAATCCCGTCTGACCGGGGCGAACGCCTAATAAACATTTTGCTAACCGTGTTCTGGGCGATAAAAAATGGGCCAAAGCGCAGAACGCTTTAGCCCATCGGAGCATCTTGCACATTCACCGCAAACGCGCATGTGCTGCGGAGAATGCGTCGGTTACTCAGCAGCCTGCCCTGTGGCGACAATATCGTGCAAATATTGGCTCAGGTCATCACGCAGGTCGCTTCGGGCCAAGGCAAACGCAACCGTTGCTTGCAAGAACCCGGATTTCGAGCCGCAATCGAACCGCTGACCATCAAATTTGTAACCAAAGACCGGCACGCCGTTGCCAATGTCTTCGGCAATGGCATCGGTCAGCTGAATTTCTCCGCCGCTGCCTTTTTTCATCTGGTTCAGGTTGTACAGAACCGACGGACCAAGCACATAGCGACCAATAACGGCGAGGTTCGAGGGTGCCTCTTCCGGTTTTGGCTTTTCGACCATGCCCCGCGCGCGTACGACAGGGCCGATATTTTCACCCACATCCAGCACACCGTATGCACTGGTTTTTTCCAAAGGGACCTCCATGGCTGCAACCATGTTGCCGCCAGTTTCCTCATAGGCTTCGACCATTTGTTGCAGACATGGCTTGTCGGCGGCTATCACGTCGTCGGGCAGCATTACCGCAAAAGGTTCATCACCAATCAGGCGACGGGCACACCAGACTGCATGGCCCAATCCCAGCGCCTTGTGTTGGCGGATATAGGCTATGGCCCCGCTTTCCATATTGGTGGCGCTCAACGTCTCCAGCAGGTCATCTTTGCCTTTGGCTTTAAGCTCCTGTTCAAGAACCAGGTTGTGATCGAAATAGTCTTCTAGTGCGGACTTGCCGCGCGACGTAACAAAAATGAATTCGGTGATGCCGGCAGCACGAGCCTCGTCGATAGCGTACTGCACCAGTGGGCGGTCGACCAAAGTCATGATCTCTTTCGGAACGGACTTCGTGGCGGGCAGGAACCGGGTGCCAAGCCCTGCGACTGGAAAGATCGCCTTTGTGACCTTGCGTACCATATAACCTCTCAAGCTAGTAGAACAGTGTCGTTGGTTAGTGTCCCACGCGGACCTCTTAGGGGCTACACTGCTAACAATCAACGCCCACAATCAACCCGTGCAAATTTCCCAAAGATGGTGCCACCCAAGGGGGTAGAAGTCAAAACGATCACGTTTCGACCACGAAAACCCAGCGGTGTTTTGCTGCGATATGCGGCAAAAGAAGGCATCAAGTTCCGGCGTACCGAGGTCGTTCTACTAACTACCGTTCTGTAAGCGGGACCAAAGACGCCCCGAAGCTGTGTAAATTGGCTTCGGGGCAGGGCCCTCAAACACCGTTCAAAATGGCATCCAGCGGATCGTGCTCGGCCACAAAGTGATCCGGTCTCACCTCGCTCAATTGGGGGACATAATCGGACTGACCCGCAGCTAAACGACTGGGCAGAAACCGCAATGCCGCCCTGGGATCCATGGGCGAGGGCAGCTCACCAGGCAGCTTCAACCGTCGCCGCGTGCGTTCGACGTCGGGGTCCGGTATTGGAACGGCCGAGATCAGGGACTTGGTGTAGGGGTGGATCGGATCAGAGCAAATTACTTCGCCATCCCCAAGTTCGACAATCCGGCCAAGATAAAGGACCATGATCCGGTTCGAGACCGCCCGCACCACAGAAAGATCATGGCTGATAAAAATCATCGACAGCCCGAACTCTTGTTGCAGTTCTCGCAACAATTCCACGATTTGCGCCTGAATGGACACGTCTAGCGCCGAAACCGCTTCGTCGCAGATAATTAACTTGGGTTTGTTGATCATTGCCCGGGCAATGCCGACTCTTTGGTTCTGCCCGCCGGACAATTCATGCGGATATCGGTTGATCATGTTGGATTGCAAGCCCACCCGCTCCATCATCTGCGCGACCATGTCTTTGCGTTCGCGATCCGTCAGGTCAGGGCGATAGGTTTTAAGAGGTTCCGCAATCGAGGCGGAAATCGTCATCCTCGGATCAAGGCTGGCCAGCGGGTCCTGGAACACGATCTGAAGGTCCTTGCGGTATTTGTTCAGTTCGGCTCGTTTCAATCCGACGATAGGATGTCCTAGCCAGCTGACATTCCCCGCACTGGGTTCAATCAGTTGCAGCACGGCGCGGGCGAGGGTGGATTTGCCGCAACCGGATTCACCCACAACGCCCAGCGTTTCACCCTTGCGGATGTCAAAACTCACGCCATCCACGGCCTTCAACGGCACCTTGTGGCCGAACAGCCCGCCCGAGACATGGATCGGGAAATGGACTTTGACGTCGTCGACCTTCAGCAGAGGTTCTTCGGTTTTCTCCAGCGCTTTGGGCGCATCGCCTGCATCAATGCGGGGCATCGCCTCCAGCAGAGTTCGTGTGTATTCGTGCTTTGGCGCGCGGAAGATTTCACGCGCGTCTCCGGCCTCGACAAACTGACCCAGACGCATGACCTGTATTCGGTCACACATCCGTGCGACGACGCCCATGTCATGTGTAATCAGGGCAATTGCGGTGCCTTCGTCTTTTTGCAGCCGCACCATCAAGTCCAGAATGTCGGCCTGAACCGTGACATCTAGCGCAGTGGTTGGCTCGTCCGCGATCAGCAGTTTTGGATTGCACAGCATGGACATGGCGATCATCACGCGTTGGCGCATCCCGCCCGATAGTTCATGTGGGTATTGATCGAGACGCCGATTTGCCTCGGGGATACGCACACGGTCAAGCCATTCAAGGCATCGCTGTCGGGCGGCAGAGCCTTGTAGCCCTTCATGCACTTGCAGAACTTCGCGCATTTGCTGGCCGACCCGCAGATGCGGGGTCAAAGCGGTTAGTGGGTCCTGAAAGATCATGCCGACATCCGAACCACGGATTTTGTTCAGTTTGCCAACGGGCAGGTTGAGGATTTCCTTCCCATTCAGCATGGCCGAGCCCTCGGCCCGCCCCGCTGGCGGCAACAGCCCCATCGCGGCCATGAAGGTCTGGCTTTTTCCCGATCCGCTTTCGCCAACGATGCCAAGGCATTCGCCCGGGTTGATATCGAAACTGATCCCTTTGACAGCCTCGACCACGCCGTCCGGGGTTTCGAACTGGACGCTCAGGTCTTTTATGGAAAACAGGCTCATATCAGCGATCCTTCGGGTCCAATGCGTCACGCAGACCATCGCCGATGAAGAACATCGAGATGATGATTGCGACATAGAATGTCAGGGGGAACATAAGCTGCCACAAGGTGCCATAGGCCATCGTCCCGGCACCTTCGGCGATCAGTCTGCCCAACGAGGTGTAGGGTTCTGAGATACCCAGCCCCAGAAACGAGATGAAGCTTTCGGTCAAAATCATCTCAGGCACCAGAAGCGAGGCATAGACGATCACCACCCCCAGTAGATTGGGTAGGATATGACGGTACATGATCGTGAATTCGCTGACACCGGCGGCGCGGGCAGCCTCGATGAACTCGCGGTTTTTCAGGGTCAGGGTTTGCCCTCGAACGATCCGTGACATGGTCAGCCAGCCGACCGCGCCAAGAGCGAGAAACAACATGAAAAATGACCGTCCAGCCACGACCAGCAACAGGATGATGATCAAGGTTGCGGGGATCGCCAGAAGAATATCGACAAAGCGCATCATCACGCTGTCAACACGCCCGCCGATGTAACCGGCGGCGATGCCGTAACAGGTACCGACGATCAGCGCCGTGGCCGCCCCGATCAGGCCAACCAAAAGCGATGTGGTCGTTGCCTGAATGACGCGGCTATAAAGGTCGCGTCCCAGATCATCGACACCGAAAAAATGCCCGGTTTCGAAAGAAGGCATCCCCATCCCGCGCACGTCCCCCATGACGTTCCAGTCGATTTCTTCATTGTCCCAGACAGCGAAGTACGGTCCGATGATTGTGAACAGAACAATCAGGCTTAGAACAAAAACGCTGGCCATTGCGGCCTTGTTGCGAACAAACCGCATCCGAGCGTCCTGCCACAGCGAGCGCCCCTGAATGACCGTATAATCGGTGACATCATCAGCCAGTTGGGCGGCTTTTTGTGATTTTCCTAGCATTGGTTCGCCCCTCAGTACCGAATTTTCGGATCAAACCAGGCGTAGGCCAGGTCCGTCAGCAGGTTCACGACGACAGTCAACGCGCCATAAAGGATCGTGACCCCAAGCAGCACGGCATAGTCTCGCGACAGGGCTGACCCGACATAGGCTTGCCCCAGCCCGCCGGTCGAAAAGTAGATGTCGACGAAAACAGAACCTGTCAGCACATAAACAAAGACCGGCCCAAGGTATGAGACGACCGGCAACAGCGTTGGTTTCAACGCGTGACGCCAGATCACGGTTCTGGTCGGCAGACCTTTGGCCCGCGCGGTCCGGATGAAGTTCGAGTTCAGCACCTCAAGCATCGAGGATCGCGTTATTCGCGCGATGGATCCCATATACGATGTCGCAAGCGCAATCACGGGCATGATGAGGTAGGGCCATTGCCCGCCATTCCAGCCCCCGCCCGGCAGCCATCCCAGCCATAGGGTAAAGGTCAGGATCAGGATCGGACCCATGATGAAGTTCGGCAGCGCTTGGGCCGCGATGCCCAGCCCCACGGCGAAATAGTCGATCCAACTGTTGTGTTTGATCGCGGCGGCAATTCCTAGACCGACACCAACGGACGTCGCGACGAGGAATGACAGTGACCCATAAGTCAGCGAGATCGGAAAGCCCTGCGCGATGATGTCATTCACGTCCCGGTCCTTGAACTTAAAGGACGGGCCAAAGTCGAAATGCACGACGATATTGTAGAGGTAGTCCCACAACTGCTTCCACAGTGGTTGGTCCAGCCCGTACCGCGCCTCGATATTCGCCAGAACCGCCGGCGGAAGAGGTCGCTCAGACGTGAATGGCCCACCGGGCGCGAAGTGCATCAGAAAGAAACAGGCGACGATCAGCAGCAGGATCGTCGGAATGGCAACCAGCAGTCGCCGCAGACTATAGGCAAGCATTTCATGCCCCCATGCTTATTGGCCCTGCCCCGGACGCTTCCGGGACAGGGCGTGGTTCAAAGACGATTATTCAGCAAGCTTGTAGAGGTTTTTCGAGTACCAGTTCTGCTCGACATTGTTGATCGGCCAATTCCCGACATCGGTGTCCATCATGTAAACACCCGCATAGTGGTAGATCGGGATCACAGGCGTTTCCTGTGCGATGATGCGCTCAACCTCGGTGTACAGAGGCGCCGGATCGTCAGCAGTTTTGGCCTGTGCCAAAAGCTCGTCAACGCGGGCATTGCTGAATTTGCCATCGTTGTAACCAGAATCCGACTGCAGCAGGTCCAAGAAAGTCGAAGCTTCGTTATAATCGCCGCACCATGCGCCACGGGCCAGTTCGAAGTTCTGATTGCCGCGCTCTTCCAGGAACACTTTCCATTCCATATTGGCCAGTTCGACATTCACACCCAGCTTCTGCTTCCACATCTGGCTTACAGCAACTGCGACCTTTTTATGGTCTTCGTTGGTGTTGTAGACCATTTCAAAGCTCAGCGGATTATCCGGGCCATACCCGGCACCGGCCAGCAATTCCTTGGCCAGTTCATCCCGTTCAGCTTGGGTCATTGAGGCCATCTCAACCTCGGGAACGGTAAACCCTGCCGTCGCTTCGGGCGCGAATGTATAGGCCTGCGGCTGACCTCCGGCCATTACTTTTTCAGTGATGATTGCACGATCCACCGCCAGCGACAGGGCCTGACGCACGTTCGGGTCTTTAAAGGCCTCGGGGCCATCTTCCGTCAGGTTGAAGGTGTAATAATAGTTGCACAGGCGCGGAAAGCTGATTGCTTCGTCCGGATGCTCTTGGCTAAGGCGGGGGAATTGGCCTGCTGGAACTTCCGTGCGGTCCAATTCACCAGCCATATAACGCGTCAGGGCAACGTTTTCGTCATTGATGATCAGCGCGACCACCTTGTCGAGAATTGTGTTCTCGTTGTCCCAGTACATTTCGTTCCGTTCACGAACCGAACGTTCCTGCGGTACGTGCTCGGTCAGGATGTAGGCACCATTCGACACGATATTTTCGGGGCGGGTCCAGGCGTCGCCATGTTCCTCAATGACCTTCTGCGGAGCCGGGAAGGTGGTTGAATGCGTGGTCATCTGCGGGAAATACGGCAGCGGTGCGCTGAGCGTGACTTCCAGAGTGTGATCGTCGATTGCCTTGACACCCAGCTCGTCAATCGGCTTTTCGCCGGCGATAATATCGGCGGCGTTTTCAATCGACATCAGTTCCATGAACCAAGCATAGGGTGACGATAGTTCGGGGTCGACGGCACGTTTCCATGCATAAACAAAGTCACCAGCGGTCACCGGGTCGCCATTCGACCACTTGGCGTTGTCACGCAGAGTGAAGGTGTACACATCCTTGGTGTCATTGGTTGTATAGCCTGTGGCGACGCCCGGAATCAGGTTGCCGTCTTCGTCCTGATTCATCAGGCCTTCGAACAAATCCCGTGTGATTTCGGCGCCGTAGGTATCTTCGACAACCTGCGGGTCGACCGAACTGTGCTCATCCCCAAGGCGATAGATAAAGGTCTGGTCTTCGGCCAGCGCTTCGCCGGTTTCCGGGTGAGTGCCAGCGGCAAAGGCAGCACCGGTGATCATGGTCGAGGTCATGAGCCCCGCCAGAGATGTCCGAATATACTTGTTCATTTTTGTCTCCCATTTTTTAGGTGGCAAAGCGCGCGCCATTCAGGATGGCCGCTGCCACCATGTTTGTCCGACCTTGAACAGGACTGACACGGATTCAGATTTCGCTTTTTCAGATCGCACTGAACACCGCATCACAGTCATTTGGTTTGCAGTCAGGAACGTGTTTGCGAAAGTCGCCTCTCACTGGCGCAGAAGGTGACATTATTTCAAATCGGGATAAAGATGCTGCCTGCGATTAAAGCAACTATAGGTGGATAGTGAGCGAAACCGGCGTTAGTGCTGAAATTAAATAAGGAAACTTGACCTGATCGTGACACTTTCGTGAAGACGTATGTTCAAACTTGACCCGAGGGAAATGCAGCGATGGTCGGTAAAGGCAAGAAAAACCGGCGAATCGCTACTGTGTGAGGGCGGCTTTCATACCTTGTTTTGGAAAGCAGGTCGGCGGTTGCCCTTTGCCCTCTTGCCACCGCCCGATTGAGCGTCGGGTCTTGTACCCGGGCAACCCATCGACACCGCCGACATCATGCCCGCGGCTTTCAAGCGCCTGTTGCATGGCGGCGATTTCAGATCGGTACAGGGTGCCGATGTTGTCCCAGCCCGTAATGAAGTCCTGGATGCCGAATTGAATGCGGTCGCCGACATGACCCACAAACAACGCATAAAGGTCGCTTTTGTTGTAATCTTTCAGCACATAGAAATTCGGTGTGACGATAAAGGCTGGCCCATGGCGTCCAGCGGGCATCATCAAGTACACCTCACCTTGTAATTCGTGCTGGGGAAACGGCTTACCCGAGACGCGGGTTATTCCCATGTCGACCCAGTCCTGAATGGGCCGCCCTTGGTCTGGTCCCTCCAATGCGCAGGAAACGTGAGCTGGAACCGATACTTCAAACCCCCAATCCCTTTCCGCAGCCCAACCATGCGCCGACAGAAAATTCCCGATGGATGCAATTGTATCCTCAACCGAGCCCCAGATATCGAGCCGCCCGTCCCGGTCCCCGTCCACTGCGTAGGCCAGAACGTTCGAGGGCATGAATTGCGGTTGACCCAACGCGCCTGCCCAACTGCTTTTGAGTCTTCCCGGCGGAGCGTGTCCGGCTTGGGCGATTTGCAGCGCTGCGATCAATTCTTCGGTGAAATAGGCCGACCGGGTGCTCATGAACCCCTTTGTGGCTAACACCTGAAAGGCGTCGTGCCGAATGGCTACTTGGCCATAGCCGCTCTCGCGTCCCCAAATCGCAAGAATGATCCGTCCGGGTACACCAGTTTCCGCCTCGACCTGCGCAAGGATCGTCGCGTGACGCCGGGCCATTTGCCGACCAACCGCAGTAGCGCCTTGAACCGAGTTTGCGTTGAAATATCGCCCCGGCGATCCGAACTCGGCCTGTTTATGCTGTTGGGGCGTTTTGGCAATCGACCCCGGCGGTACAAGATCAGACAACTTCCAGTTGAGCGTCACGCCCTCAAAGGCCCGCTGCATCGTCAGCCGAGAAACGCCCTTGGCCTTGGCCCGCGGCCAGACCGTTTCCTGTAGCCAGACTTGGAACTGATCCTCAACCGCAGAACGATCCTGTGCGCGCGCGTCTGTAAGAAGGCATGTCAGGCAAAAGGCGAAAACAATCCAACGCATTGTTGGAATATGTCATTAGACTAAGAGGGTGTGTCAACCGCGTCATAGACACGCTCTTACGTATCCGCTTCTTCAAGGGCTGCCCGACAGCGTGCGCGAAAAACCGAGACGTTAGGAAAAACCTTGAGAAAACTGGCGTCCCTGCCGATAGTTGGCAGAAACGAAGGCTTCAGAGGATGAATTGGCGTGGCCTTACTCAGACCTTCAGCATGGCTATGGGCAGGATCGGCTGCGGTTGTGCTTGTGGTCGTCTCCGGGCAGGTCTCATGGGCCAGTGACAGTTTCTTGGACCCTCAAGGCCCGATTGCTGCGGCACAAAAAACGCATTTGCTGCGGGCGACCGCCCTCATCCTGATCGCAGTGATCCCGGTGCTGGTTCTGGTGCCGCTGATTGCTCTGCGATACCGGCGGCGTAAGGGCGGGTCTGCACAGTACAGGCCCAAGTGGGACTTCTCGGCAAAGCTGGAATTTGTAATGTGGGGTGTCCCGGTCGTAATCGTGGCGCTCTTGTCGTTCTACTTATGGAAGGCCACGCACCGTCTGGACCCATACTCAAGCAGTTTTGGTGAAACTCCGGCTTTGGCTGTTCAAGTCGTCGGTCTGGATTGGAAATGGCTGTTCATCTACCCGGATCTTGGCATTGCCAGCGTCGGTGAGCTGGGCATCCCGATCAAACAACAGGTCGCGATGACGTTGACCACGGATACGGTGATGCAGTCCTTTATGATTCCCGCTTTGGCCGGTCAGATCTACGCCATGCCGGGAATGACGACCAAACTGCATCTCGTTGCGGACACACCCAAGACGATGCAGGGCAAAAACACGCAATATAGCGGGCGCGGGTTTACCAAGCAGAAGTTTCAGACCCTTGCGATGCAACCCAATGAGTTCGATGCCTGGGTCGAAGGGGTCCGTGCCAATGGTATTCCCCTTACCGCCGAAACCTATCGGACCCTTGCCATGCGCACCGACCGGGATGAGGTTCAAGCCGCGCTTGGGACCGCAAAAATGCCAGAGCGTGCGTTATACTTTACGCTTGAAGATGGTGATCTGTTCCAGTCCATCCTTCACCACTATCACGGAGGGCAGCCGCTGCCGGTTGATCAGCAACCGGGCACCGTTCAGTTTGGCAAGAAGGGCGCGCAATGACCGAAACCGGTTTCTTTGGCCGCCTGACCTGGGACTCTTTCCCGATTGCTGGTTTAATGAAAGACCCCAATGCCAATGAGATCGTGGCAAACGCAGCCGCAGGCGTTGTGATTGTTGGGGTCATCGCAGTCGTCGGGTTGCTGACCTGGTACCGATTGTGGGGGCCATTATGGCGCAACTGGCTGACCAGCGCAGACCATAAGAAAATCGGGATTATGTATATCGTCTTCGCCATCGTCATGCTGGCACGTGGGGTGCTGGAGGGCGTTGTCATGCGTGCCCAACAGGCGGCAGGTCCGGGCGAGGGTTTCCTTGAGGCCGAACATTTCGCCGAGTTGTTCAGCACGCACGGCACCATCATGATCTTTTTCGTGGCCGTTCCCTTCGTTTTTGGGATCGCGAATTTCCTGATACCACTGATGATTGGTGCGCGGGATGTAGCCTTTCCAGTGATGAACCAGATCAGCCTTGGCCTCACGGTATCGGCTGGCATGATGCTGATGGTGTCGTTGGTCGTGGGGCAATTCTCGACCGGTGGCTGGACGGCCTATCCGCCTTACACGGGCGCGGCATTCAACCCCGGAGTGGGTCCGGACTATTGGATTTGGGCCATCGTCGTTTCCGGCATCGGAACCACGCTGACCGGGATCAACTTTGCGGTCACGATCTATAAACTGCGCGCACCTGGCATGACGTTCATGCGGCTGCCGATCTATTGCTGGACGATCATCAGCAGCTCGATCCTAATCGTCTTTGCCATGCCGCCGCTTGGTGTGGCGGCGCTGATGCTGGCCGCAGACAGGTATCTGGACTTTCACTTTTTTACCAACGACCTGGGCGGTAACATGATGAATTATGCCAACTTGTTCTGGTTGTTTGGCCACCCCGAGGTATACTTGCTCGTCCTGCCTGCCTATGGCATTTTTTCCGAGGTTTTTGCCACGTTTTCGGCCAAGCGCCTGTACGGCTACAACTCGTTGGTCATCGCCACCATGTGCATCGCCGTTTTGTCATTTACCGTCTGGCTGCACCATTTCTTTACTATGGGCCAAAGCGCTCTGATCAACGCAGTGTTTGGCATCGCCACCATGTTGATTGCGATCCCGACCGGGGTCAAAGTCTATGACTGGATGGCGACCCTGTACCGTGGTCGTATCCGGTTTTCGGTTCCTATGTTGTACGGTTTGGCGTTCCTGATGCTGTTTGTCATTGGCGGTTTGTCAGGTGTGATCCTTGCCAATCCCACGGTTGATTATCAGGTGCACAACACGCTGTTCCTGGTTGCCCATTTCCATAACGTTCTGCTGCCCGGTGTGCTGTTCGGGTTGCTGGCCGGGTACAACTACTGGTTTCCCAAGGCTTTTGGCTTTCGTCTGAACGAGCTGTGGGGCCGGATCTCGGTCGTCTTGTGGACGGTCGGCTTCATGCCGACCTTCCTGCCGCTTTATTTTGTTGGCCTCATGGGTATGCCGCGCAGGTCCTACAGTTGGGAGGACCCCAGTTTCCACCCCTTCATGATCGTCGCCGTTGTTGGTGCATTTGTGATCCTGTCAGCTCTGTTCTCAGTGATCATTCAATTGTGGGTCAGCATCCGCGACCGCGAGAAAACCCAAGTACCCGTTGGCGATCCCTGGGATGCGCGCACGCTGGAATGGTCAATTCCGGCACCGCCGCCGCCCTATAATTTCGCTGTTATCCCACAGATCACAGACCGGGATGACTTTGCCGCCGCCAAAGAGCGGGGCGAAGCCTATCCGAACCCCGACCAGTACGAAGACATTTCGATACCACGCAACACCGGGATTGGGTTTGTCCTATGCGTTCTCAGCGGTATCTGGATGTTCGCGTTGGTCTGGTGGATCTGGTGGCTGGCTGCGCTGGTGACGGTGCTGATACTTTTGTCATTCATCCTCTGGACCTTCCGGCTGAATACCGAAGAGGTCATTCCGGCCGAAGAGGTTCGCATACAGCACGAGGCCTGGCTGGATTTGGTAAACAGAGCCAAACCGGTCGACCGCGATCACGAAACTTCCCCGGAAAACCGCGGTCTCGCCCGGCCTGATCTGAAGGCGGTGACATGAAGCGTGCACCAACCCATAGCTACCCGGGCCTGAACCTCGGGCGACGTCATGCCAGTGCCGACAAGGCTAGCGAAGTCGTCACCTTCGGCTTCTGGGTCTTTCTGATGAGCGATCTGGTCTACTTCGGGCTGATGTTCGCGATCTACATCACCATGATCGACGCGCAGGCTGGCGGGCCCGGCCCACATGATCTGTTCAACATGACCAGCGTATTTGCCCAGACCCTGATCTTGCTGACCAGCAGCCTGACCGTGGGCCTCGCGATGCTTGCACTGAAATACAATCTGCCCCGGTGGCGGATCGTGTTCTGGTTCAGCGTCACTCTGGTGTTGGGAATTTGCTTTTTAGTGCTGGAAATCCGCGATTTCATGGACATGGCCGAAAAGGGAGGCATCCCTCAGCGCAGCGGGTTCCTGTCCGCGTTTTATGGTTTGGTTCCGTTGCACGGGTTGCACGTGGCTGCGGGGTGCCTGTGGCTTGTCGTTCTTGGCATTCAGCTGCGGGTTTTTGGTCTGACAGACCTTGTGATGTCGCGCGTCGTGCGGCTTGCACTGTTCTGGCATTTCCTCGATCTGATCTGGATCGGAATCATCACCATCGTTTACTTCGGAGGTCTAGCCTATGGATAAGCGCAGCGAGATGCATCGGCGCGAGCAACGGCGCTATGTGATCGGTTATGGCTGCTCTCTTCTGCTGACTGGGACGGTTTTTACAATCGCCTACGTGTTCGGGATTGAGACTAAAGGCGTCTACCTTGCCATCGCGATGCTAGGGTTGGCGCAACTGGTCGTGCAACTGGTCTATTTCCTGCATATCGACCGTCGCCGCAGCAGCCGTGAAGACCTTGACCTGATTCTGTTCTCGGTGCTGGTCCTTTTGATCATCATACTCGGGACTGTCTGGATCATGGGAAATCTGGCGGTACGTATGCATACTTACCCAATGTAACAAAACGCGGCTTCCGCCAACTCTCTGCACGTGGCCGAGTACCGAAGCGCAAACTGTTGGTCTACTCCCTAGCGTATCATCACGAGACCTAGCCAAAACGCAAACCAACACAAACCAAGGCTAAGCAGAATATTTCCGGCAGCCAGCATAATCGTGCGCTGGCGCCGAAGTTCAAGCGACTGGTATGCAAAGCTTGAGAACGTTGTGAACCCGCCACAAAAACCAAAAACCAGCCGCTTTTCTTCTTCGCCCATGTCGACTGGCCCGCCCAGATATCCGACCCAAAGTCCCAGTAGAAGACTTCCCAGAACATTCACGATCAAGGTTGCAAAAGGCAGGTCATGCCGGACCCGCAAGGCAATCCAATGGCGTAGCACAGCGCCAAGACCACCACCCAGCCCGAACATGGCATGAAGATAAAATTGGCTCATTCCGGCACCTGCTGGTCGTGCAAACGCCGCCCCAAACCCTCACCCAGCATCGCGGCGCCGAGGCCGATGGCAATCTCCAACCCTGCAGCAGACACAGCACCCCAAAGGTTGGAGACGGCCAAGCGTTCAAGCTCGGCCACGAAGGACGAAAACGTGGACAGCCCGCCGCAAAAACCAACCGCCCCAAGATGAACGACATGCGCATGCACGCGATGCCGTACCGCATACAGCCATCCGAGAATGAAGCAGGCGAAAACATTGATACCAAACGTCGCCGTCAGGATCGGGGCACCAGGAATCTGCGACGCGAACGCTTCGCGCAGCAGCGATCCTATTGCGCCACCCACAAAGACGGCGGCGAACATGATAGCCGTGGTCCGGACGGTGGGTGAGGTCTGTGTCACGGTCAATCATCCTGCCCAAATTCGTCATTGTTTTGGCATATATACTGCCGCTCGGCGGATCAACAGTGGTCAATATCCGTGGACATATCGCAAACCGGCCCATTCGCATATTGCCGGGCACAAATGCTTGCAATCAAACGCCGATTTGATCCACGTTTGTCACAAGCCAATCCGGCGACACCTTGGGAGAGCACAACATGGTTGTACGCAGACTCTATTTCTTTCTAAGTTTCGTTTGTCTGCCGCTGACCTTGCTGCTGGGGTTTTACTGGCCGCCCGCCTATTGGCTTTTGGTTGTTCTCATCCCCTACGCCATAGTTGGCATGTACGACATGCTGACCACCAAGCACAATGTACTGAACAATTATCCTGTTTTGGGCCACTTCCGGTACATGCTGGAATTCGTCAGCCCAGAAATCCGCCAGTATTTCGTGGAAACCAACGAAAACGGCCGCCCTTACAACCGGATCATCCGTAGCCTTGTGTATTCCCGCGCCAAAGGGCAAATGGATACGCAGGCCTTTGGCACCCAGTACGATATCCTGTCAGCGGGCTATCACCGGGCCAACCACTCGCTCGCGCTCAAGGACGTGCCGGAAAGTGAGGAACGTGTCATGCTTGGTGGGCCGCAATGCACCAAGCCTTACAACGCCTCGCGCCTGAACGTATCTGCCATGAGTTTCGGTGCACTCAGCGCGAACGCGATCCGGGCCTTAAACGGCGGTGCGAAGGATGGCGGTTTTGCCCACAATACGGGCGAGGGCGGTCTGTCGCCCCATCATTTGGCCGAGGGCGGTGATATCATTTGGCAGATCGGCACCGGCTACTTCGGATGCCGCACGCAAGACGGCGGGTTTGATAAGGATAAATTCGCCGAAAAGGCACAAAAAGACGTGGTTAAGGCGATCGAGATCAAACTTTCACAAGGCGCGAAACCCTCTCATGGCGGGGTGCTGCCTGCGGCCAAGGTTGATGAGGAAATCGCTGTAATTCGCGGTGTCCCTGTGCACCAGGATGTTATCTCGCCACCCACCCATTCAGCCTTCGAAGGCCCAACGGGTCTGATGCATTTTGTTCAGCACCTGCGCGAAATGTCGGGCGGAAAACCCATCGGGTTCAAACTGTGCATTGGCCGTCGATCCGAGTTCATGGCGATCTGCAAGGCAATGCTGGAAACCGGAATCCTACCCGATTTCATCACTGTTGATGGTGCGGAAGGAGGGACCGGGGCAGCACCGGTTGAGTTCACCAACCGACTTGGCATGCCGCTGAACGAGGCGCTGATCTTCGTCAACAATTGCCTGCGCGGGGTTGGTCTGCGCGACAAGATCCGGATCATCTGTTCCGGCAAAGTGGCGACCGGCTATGATATGGTTGAGAAATTCGCGCTTGGTGCCGATATGTGCAATGCCGCACGTGCGATGATGTTTGCTGTGGGCTGCATTCAGGCGCTGCATTGCAATACGAACCGCTGCCCGTCGGGTGTGGCAACGCAAGACCCCATCCGGGGCCGGGCGGTGAATGTGCCGCAAAAGCGTAAGCGGGTGCAGCGGTATCATGACGCCACCTTAAAGAGCTTTCGTGAGCTCCTTGGGGCCATGGGCAAGGAAAAGGTCGCGGACCTTCATCCGGGCGACATCCACCGTCGCACGGCGGATGAAACGGAACGGTCTTATGCTGACCTTTATGCGTTTGTTGACGAAGGCGTCTTGCTGAACGGTCCAGTCCCAGACGTCTTTGCAGCAGATTGGAAAACGGCTTCAGCGCAACATTTTTAAGCCATCGGCTCTTACCGCTACGGCTTGGCCATGAAACAGTCCGGTCCGGATGTAAGTAAATCCAATGGGTTTGGAAATATGATAGCCGGCCATTCCGATGGGGGTATTTCGGCCAGCTATTCTGGAATTACGAACCCTCAACATCGAATGTCCCAGCGGCGCGGTCTTCGGGGGTTGGGGTTTCAAAAAAGGTCACGCAGGTCTGAGCCACTGACCACGCCAGATCCGACACGACGTGTATGCGCTCATGCTGTATGGCGGCACTGCAGCCGACCGAATTGCCAACGACATTGCCCGACAAGCAGTTCTCAACAACGCGAATTCGGGCTTGTCGGCCAAGTCTGTTAGAGTAGCGTATTAAGAGGCGTAAGTATGATCCCCGTACCGTGAAGGAACGGCCATTCGTCGTGGACCGGTCGTAGACGGGACATTAGGTCAAGGTTTATCTCCATTGCGGATACATGAAACAGGACCGCGCCAGCCGATCTCAAGATCACAGGCAGTTGACCTTGCGCCCACCACTCTTCATCCTTCCAAAAAGCCTGTAACTGAGGGGCCAAGATGCAAACTCGTAGCCTGCTGTCCACCATTCTTGTGGCAGTTTCGATTGGGAGTGCGATTCCTGTCGTTGCGCAGACTGTCGCGCAAGACCCACGTGTTTGTGTCGTGCAGCATGTCGACGGCATAACAGAGGTATCGGACCGAGGCGCAAATGTGCGCCCTGCATCTGTCGGGCTGGGATTGGGGCGAAACGCAATACTACGCACCGAAGCCGGTGCGCGTGTTACAATGAGCTGTTCCGGCGGTCTAAAGGTCGTTTTGGGCCCTGATAGCGAAGTAGAAGTGTTTGGCCTTTTATCGGGGGGATCGCGACCATTTGGCCTACGCTTAATCGACGGTATTGCTGGCTTTCTGTTCTCCAGCGATGCCGGAAACGGAGTGCAGGTACGCACGCCCTCGGCAGTCGCGGCCGTGCGCTCTACGGAGTGGGCTATGCAGGTGAAGGACCGAGCGAGTGCAGTTTTTGCGCGCGAAGGTATCGTCTTTGTCTTCGCTAATGGGGAAAACAAGCGACTTGACCCGGGCGAAGGGATAGATGTGGCGCCGTCTGGCACGATGGGAAATGTCACAGCTTGGGGGCAGGCGCGCATTGATCAGTTTGATGCTTTGCTTGGCTCGGATTGGTAGGGCGCGACAAGTTTTCGTTCGAAAGGCGCATTGTCGGCGCATTTGTGACGCTGTTGAGCTTGGCCGTTGCCCTTTGGCATCCGGGTGATCGGAACGCGTTTTGGCAGGGGATCGAAGGGCGCTTGCTTGACGCCCGGTTTATTTGGCGCGGGGAAACGAAACCCCCACCGAATGTCGCCATAGTTACTTTTGACGATCTGGCGGTTTCTCAACTTGGCAAGTTTCCACCAACGCGCACAGCGCTGGCAGCGGCAATTTCAGATATTTCCGAGGCCGGAGCGAAGGTGATTGCCTTGGATTTCCTGTTGGTGGAACCACGTGAGGGCGACGAGGATCTTGCCAGAGTTTTGTCGGAAACCGATGCGATACTGGCTGTTGCCGAGGCAAATTCGGGAACGCCCTTGCACGATCTCGATGGTGGCGATTTCAGTGTACTTGTAAATTCGGCTTATCGTAATGCATTACCCGCGCTGGTGCCGGCAGTGACCTTGCGCAGCGAAACAACACTTGGGCACGTGATCATACAGCATGAGTCCGATGGCTCAGTGCGCAGAATTGACGCCGCAACACCATTTCTGACTGAAAATGGCACTTCTTGGCACCCGTCACTTGCAATTGCAGCCGTCGCAAAAGCGGCTGATCAATCGGACTTGCAACTGCGAACGTTCCGCACTGGCGGGCTTTTGTCTGTCGGTGACACTTTCGTTCAACTGGACAGACAAGGAGCAATTCCCTTGGTGTTTTACGGCAAGGCAGGCACGATACCGACCTTTTCAGTCGCGGCTGTCAACGAGGCAGAGCTGGACGGCAAGGTGGTGTTTCTTGGTGCATCAGCGACCGGGTTCGGTGATAGGCACGCGACGCCCTTCGATTCAGCTTTTCCCGGAGCAGAGCTGCATGCGACGCTGGCAGCAAATATTATCGAACAAAGGTTTCTGCGCCGCGATGCTACCTCGTGGATGATGGATATCGCTTTGGCGCTTACCGCAGCCGTTCTTGGCTTCATTACCGCAGGGATGGACCGACCGTGGTTTGTGGTCTTGGCGACCGGGTCCCTGACCTTGGCGATCATGATCGTTTTGCAAGCCGCATTTAATGCCGGGTGGTGGCTGGATGCGACCACGGTTTTTCTTTCCCTTTTTCTTGGCGTCGGTTGCGGTGGTGGGCTCCGGCTATTGCAGCACCGGCGACGGGCCGCCAATCTGGCCTTGTACCAATCGCCTTTGATTGTTGAACGGCTTGCCAGTGCGTCCGAGCCCCATTTCGAGGCGACGGCACGGCCCGCTGTTGTCCTGTTCGTCGATGTAGCGGGCTTTACCGCGCATTCAGAAAGCCTTGGACCAGAAGGAACAGCTGAATTTTTGCGCGTCTTTCACGAACTTGTCGAACGGGCCGTAGATCCTTTGGGCGGGATTATCGCGTATTTTGCCGGCGACGGAGCCATGGTCGTGTTTGGGCTGCCAGACCCCCAACCAAACGATGCGATACAGGCGTTGCGATTTATTGATGCCTTATACGCCGCTGTTCGTGCCAGCCCCAAGTGGCCTGGACTGGGGTTGCGCGTAGGTGGACATAGCGGACCCGTCAAAGCCGGGGTTGTCGGTGGCAGACGTCACAGGCAAGTGACCGTGAGCGGCGATGTCGTCAATACAGCCAGCCGCCTGCAAGACTTTGCAAAATCCCAAAAGGCGGCAATAGCTCTTTCCAATGCGCTTGTTGAGGCTAATCCGGAAACTCGGTCTTGGGCTGTCAATGCTGGGATGCGGAACACCGGTGAACACACGCTGCGCGGACGGCACGCGCCGATTGGCGTTTGGACGTGTCCTCCTCCGATAAATTGACGCGGGATTATGGCAAAGACCTGAACGGCCAAAGTCCACGTCAACTGGGCGCTAATGATGTGAATACCCTCTGATCCAGCCTTGGTGGCTGCAACCGTGAATTGCGGCGGTTTGGAACTCAATTTACCGCAAAAACCCACGGGCCCGTCCCAATCCGAATAGCCGACGACCAAAGGCAAACGACCAATCCCTTGAGCCGGGAAAGGGCAGAGAGGTTCAGCGTTGTGTTTGGCGGCACTGTCGAGCTGGCATCAACACCCTGCCGATAGCGATTAAGGCATTTCTTTTCACAAATAGCAGGATCGTCGGGCGTCAGGGTAGGGCAGACCACCCGCAAGGATCAGGGGTCGAGGCCAGCAATACCAACCTTCTGAATATCTTGTTAGATGTTGACTTTATCCTCGGGAACTTTTCACATTGATAAGACATTTTATAAAAATTCACAGAAATATGACTAGACAAATTTAAAACCCCGTTCGAGGTCGTCATGTCCAAGTTCAAGTTTCCAACGGCGTTTACAATCTTGTTTGTGTTGATAGCCGTCGTTGCAATTCTGACATGGATTATACCTGCAGGCGAATACGAACGTCAGATGAACGAGGCGCTTGGCAGCGAAGCCCCCGTGCCGGGCACCTATCGCGAAGTGGAGCCTAACCCCCAAGGAATTACATCAATTATTCTTGCTCCAATTGCGGGCATGTACGACCCAGGAATTCTTGGCAGTTCGTCTAGCGCCGCAATTGATGTGGCACTTTTTGTTTTGATAATTGGCGGGTTTCTGATGGTCGTGACCAAAACCGGTGCAATTGATGCTGGTATCGGATGGTTGCTGCACAAACTCGCCGGTCGCGAAATCCTGATGATCCCGCTCCTGATGGCCGCATTTGCATTTGGCGGCACCAGCTATGGCATGGCGGAAGAGTCGCTGGCTTTCTATGCCTTGATCATTCCGGTCTTCATACGTGCGGGTTATGACTCGCTTACGGGTGTGGCTGTGATCTTGCTGGGCGCAGGAATTGGTACGCTGGGCTCGACCTTCAATGCGTTCGCGACTGTCGTGGCCTCTCAGGGCGCCGGTATCCCGTTTACTGATGGGATCGTTTTACGGTTTATCATCCTGGTGCTGTGCCTTGCGGCGGGTGTCGCATATGTCATGCGTTATGCGACCCGGGTGAAGGCTGATCCATCTGCTTCGGTGGTCGCGGATCAGGCCGAAGAGAACAAAACGCATTTTCTGAAAGGATCTGAAGGCGATGATGCCTTCCCCGAAATGACGTCGACGCGGTCCGTATTGCTGGCTCTGTTTGGCTTGACGTTTGCCATCATGATTTACGGTGTGGTCGCCCTGGGGTGGTGGATGGGGGAAATGTCCGGCCTGTTTCTTGTCATGTCGATCATTGTCTGGTGGGTCGGAAAATTCGACGAAGGCTCGCGTATGGATGAGGCCACGTTTGTGGAAACATTCGTGGATGGCGCTCGGGACCTGCTTGGGGTTGCCCTGATCATCGGTGTCGCGCGGGGTGTCGTTGTGGTCATGGACGCCGGTAAGATCACGGACACGATCCTTGCCGGGGCCGAAGGCTTTGTCACTGGCCTAAGCGAGTTTGCCTTTATCAACGCCATGTTCGGCATTCAGGTTTTGATGTCGTTCCTTGTTCCTTCGTCGTCGGGGCTTGCGACCTTGTCGATGCCGATCATGGCGCCCCTTGCAGACTTCGCCGGAGTAGGGCGCGACCTTGTGGTGACTGCCTATCAATCGGCCAACGGATGGGTGAACCTGTTCAACCCAACCTTCGCCGTGGTCATGGGCGGGTTAGCGATCGGGCGGGTTTCCTATGATCGATGGCTAAGGTTTGTATTCCCCTTGTTGGTAATACTTGCGGTCATCATCTGCGCCGCACTCACGGTTGGAGCGTTGGCTGACCCGGGCATTGACGGACCCGCGACAGAGACGTCTGAACCCATCGCGAACTGAGCTGGCGTCATGACCGATCGCCCCCTATCAGAAGCAACTTCAACCTCCGGAGCACTCGGGCTGACGGCTTGCATCGCGCTGGTGGTGGGAAACATGATCGGGTCCGGAGTTTTCCTGCTTCCGGCGTCTCTCGCACCCTTTGGGCCAATAGCGATAGGCGGGTGGATACTGACGTCGGCCGGAGCGCTGGTTCTGGCAATCATCTTTGGTCGATTGTCGCGTGTCGTCTCCAAGCCGGGCGGTCCCTACGCATACTCGCAGGAAGCCTTTGGTGACTTTGCGGGCTTCATCATCGCCTGGGGTTACTGGATCGCGCTTTGGACCGGGAATGCCGCCGTCGCAGTGGCTTTGGTGGGATACCTTGGGTTCTTGTTTCCGATAATCGCCGAAGTTCCGATGTACGGGCTCGCCACGGCATTGGTCGCTATCTGGTCACTGACTTTGATTAACATTCGTGGGGTCGAGGAGGCCGGGCTGGTTCAGATTGTAACCACCGTGCTCAAGCTCGTACCGCTTTTCCTGATTGGTACGCTGGGCATCTTTTGGATCAATCCCGAAAACTACGTGCCGGTCAACCAGAGCGGGACAACTGCAGTTTCTGCGATATCGGCGGCTGCGGCTTTAACTCTTTGGGCTTATCTGGGGCTCGAGTCCGCCACCGTTCCGTCCGGCGATGTGATTGAGCCCGAAAAAACCATTCCACGCGCCACCGTCATCGGCGTCATCATTGCCGCATGTGTGTACATATCGGTTACGGCCGTTTCGATGGGGGTCCTTCCAGCGGAAACCCTGGGCGTTTCGGCAGCCCCGCTGGCCGCGGTCGGCGAGGTGATGTTTGGAACGCTCGGCGGCATCCTCGTGGCCTGTGGCGCAGTGATTTCGACTTTTGGCACCCTTAACGGCTTTACGCTTCTCAGCGGGCAGGTCCCATATGGCGCGGCATTGGATCGTGTTTTTCCTGCTGCCTTGGGTCAAAAATCCAAATTCGGCACCCCGGCCAACGCATTGATCCTGTCGAATGTACTGGCATCCATACTGATTATCCTGAATTTTGCGCAGGGTCTGGTCGCGGCTTTCAACTTTGTCATCTTGCTTGCCGTTGTTGCCAGCCTTCTTCCCTATGCCATTTGCGCGGTTGCCGAAATCATGATCCGTCTTAATGGCGGGGAACTTCTGCGCGGCCCGGAGTTGGCTAAAGTTGTCGTACTGGGCGGGCTTGGGTTCGTCTACTCGGTTTGGGCGTTCATCGGGTCCGGTGCTGAAACTGTTTTACTGGGCTCGGTCCTTCTTCTTGCGGGCGTCCCCATCCACGTCTGGGTCCGCTGGAGTCAGGCCAAAAGTTTTGAAGACATTCAGAAAGATGCAATTTCAAAAGGAGAGTAGCCATGAAGCTTGGCGTTCATTCCGAGATCGGAAAGCTCAACAAGGTGATCGTTTCGCGCCCATCCCTTGCGCATGACCGCCTGACACCACGCAACTGCGAAGAGCTGTTGTTCGATGACGTCATCTGGGTCGAACAGGCCCGGAAGGACCATGCCGAGTTCTGCTCGTTGATGCGCGAACGCGGGGTCGAAGTTTACGACATTCAAGATCTGTTGGCTCAGGCCATTGCGAAAGATCCAGGCGCACGCGCTTTTCTTTTGGATCGTTTGGTTACCCCAAACATGGTAGGATTGGGCTTTTCTACCGAGATGCGTGCCTGGCTAAACGAGATGGATGCCAAGCTGCTGGCCCGGCACATGCTAGGCGGCATCATCTTCGCGGACCTGCCGCAGGGCATGATTGACGAGCAATTCAAAGACCTTATCGCGCTAGGCGATTTTATCCTGCCTGCGATCCCGAATGCGCAGTTCCAGCGTGACCCGTCCTGCTGGATATTCAACGGCGTGACCACGAACCCGATGTTCTGGCCAGCCCGCAAGCCGGAAACGCTGATCATGCGCACGGTTTACAAGTTCCACCCGATGTTCAAGGAAGCCGACTTTGAAATCTGGTGGGGCGACAGTGACGAAGATTTTGCCCATGCCTCTGTCGAAGGCGGCGATGTTCAGCCCGTTGGCAATGGCACCGTGTTCATCGGCATGGGGGAACGCACGACCCGTCAGGCGGTTGCTCAGGTTTCCAAATCTCTGTTCGAAAAAGGCGGGGCAGAGCGTGTGGTTGCATGTGCCATGCCAAAAAGCCGGGCCGCCATGCATCTGGACACGGTATTCACCTGCTTGGACCACGACAAGGTAACCGCATTCTCGGAAGTTGCGGATCAGATCACCTGCATCTCGATCAGGCCCGGAGAGCGTGGAGACTTGGATATCCGCGTCGAAAAGGGTCATTTGTTCGACGTCTACAAAGAGGTTCTGGGCCTGAATTCGCTCGAAGTGATTTCAACCGGCGGCAACGAGTTTCAGGCCGAACGCGAACAGTGGGACGATGGCAATAATGTCGTTGCTTTGTCACCCGGCGTTGTCGTGGGCTATGCGCGTAACACGTTTACGAACGGCAAGATGCGGGATGCGGGTATCGAGGTGATCGAGATCTCGGGTCAAGAATTGGGCCGTGGCCGGGGTGGGGGGCATTGCATGACCTGTCCGATCGACCGCGACCCGGCGTACTGAGTTTCAATTCGGCGCCAGTTTGGGCGCTACCTTTTTCGATAGGGAGAAGTAAAATGGCATTCAATCTCAAGGGCCGCAGCTACTTGAAAATCGCGGACTTCAGCCAGCGTGAAATGTTGTACCTTCTGGATTTGGCGCGCGACCTGAAACGCGCCAAATATGCCCGTGCTGAACAGCCGTCGCTGAAGGGCAAGAATATCTGCCTGATTTTTGAGAAAACCTCGACCCGTACCCGGTGCGCCTTTGAGGTAGCTGCCTATGACCAGGGCGCGAACATTACCTATCTTGATCCGTCGGGGTCGCAGATCGGCCACAAGGAATCCATGAAGGATACAGCCCGTGTGCTTGGACGCATGTTCGACGGGATCGAGTTCCGCGGTGCTGGGCAGAAAATGGTCGAAGAGCTTTCTGAATACTCTGGCGTGCCCGTGTATAACGGCCTGACCGATGATTGGCATCCGACGCAGATGCTGGCCGACATGCTGACTATGATCGAGCACGCGGATAAACCACGCAAGGATATCGTCTACGCCTATTCCGGCGATTGCCGCTCGAACATGGGTAACTCGCTACTGATGCTGGGCGCGTTGATGGGGTGTGATGTTCGCATGATTTCGCCGAAGGAAACACAGCCCCATGAAGATGTGCGTGAACTGGCGATGAAGAGAGCCGAAAAATCCGGAGCACGCGTAACCATCACCGACGATACCTCAGCGGTTGAGGGCGCGGATTTCATCCACACCGATGTCTGGGTGTCGATGGGTGAAGCTAAAGAAGTCTGGGCCGAACGCATCAAATTGCTGAGCCCGTATCAGGTCAACATGGATCTGATGAAAAAGTCCGGCAACCCCAACGTCAAGTTCATGCATTGCCTGCCTGCATTCCATAACCTTGAGACGAAGGTGGGGCAGGACATCCATGAGCAATTCGGCATCTCGGAAATGGAAGTTACCGATGAGGTTTTTGAAAGCGACATGAATATCGCCTTTGAGCAAGCTGAAAATCGGATGCATACCATCAAGGCGATCCTTGTCGCCACACTTGGAGCATGATCCATGGGACGCATTGTTGTAGCACTTGGCGGCAACGCGCTTCTCAAGCGGGGTGAAGAAATGACAGCGGACAATCAGCGCAAGAACGCTAGGATTGCCGCCCAGGCCCTTGCCCCCCTATGCGAAGCGCATGAGACCGTCATCACCCACGGGAACGGGCCGCAGGTCGGGATGCTGGCCCTTCAGGAAATCATGTATACTGATGTCAAGGAATACCCGCTTGATGTGCTTGTCGGTGAAACGATGGGTATGATCGGTTACATGGTCGAACAGGAGTTGGGAAACATCCTACCATTCGAGCATCACATAGCCACTTTGCTGACAATGATCGAGGTCGACCCGGACGATCCTGCCTTTGACAACCCGACCAAGTTTATTGGCCAGGTTTATTCCGAAGCCGAAGCCAAGAAAGAAGCAGCCGAAAAAGGCTGGACCGTAAAGCCGGACGGAGACTACTGGCGCCGTGTGGTGCCTTCTCCAAAACCGAAACGCATCTTTCAAATCGAACCGATCCGCTGGATTCTGGAAAAAGGCGCGACGGTGATTGCCGCCGGTGGTGGAGGGATTCCTACGATGTATGAAAAAGGTGGTGAACGAAAATTGGTGGGTGTCGAAGCCGTTATAGACAAGGATTTTGCATCTTGCCTGCTTGCCCAAAACCTCAACGCCGATTTTTTTGTCATCGCAACAGATACTGACGCCGTATATCTGGAATGGGGGTCACCTGATCAAAAAGGCATCAAATCCATCACGCCTGATGCACTTAACGCATTTGATTTCCCGGCAGGTTCCATGGGTCCAAAGGTTCAAGCAGCCCAAGACTTTGCAAGGTCTACCGGGGGCCGCGCCATCATCTGTTCGTTGGCCGATGTACCCGCGGCGGTGAATGGAGAAAAAGGGACGACTGTGTCCAACAATGCGGGAGATACGCAGTTTCATTAGATGTGACTGACGTTTACCTTTAGGCGATCGCCCATCCCACGCTCGATTTCTCTGCCTGTTACAATTACAGGCCAGAGTGACGCTGCTGTATTGCTCATGGCTGACATATTGGAATTGCTGCTTCATTTCTCATAAGGAAGATTATGTTAATTTCTTGAGGGCGTAACTCTTTAATATGTGTGGAACATGCTAATCAGCAGTACGCAGAAGTCGAAATCGGACAGTAGACCTTCGCCCAATCTGAAAAAGAAACGGTCTCGTTACGACGTGCAGAACGTCCCGCGGTCACCAAGCTGAATACCGCAGCAGTTGACCAAACGGGTATGTTCCATCATCTTGAACGCTAACAGACTGAACCGGCGATAGTATTTTCACGTCGGGATCAATTATTAATTCACAAGGCCCGTAGCATGCCCGATGGATCGCAAAAGCAATACGTGCTGGACACGCATCGGTTGCGCGATCCCGAACAGACGTTGGAAATCGTAAAACCGTTTCTGAAGGAAATGGGCATCACACGTATTGCCAATCTGACCGGTCTGGATCGGATCGGATTACCGACGGTGATGGTCGCCCGGCCCAACTCCCGGTCGGTTGCGGTTTCTTTGGGTAAGGGACTGTCCCTGCGCGCGGCTGAAGCCTCGGGCGTGATGGAGGCAATCGAGTCGTGGCATGCAGAACGCGTACGGCTACCACAGCGCCTCGCCAGATATGCCGAGCTTTCCGATGATACGACCGTAGTTGACGTGGCAGGGCTGCCGCGTGTGACAGGTCGGCAGTTTGATCCGCATGCCAACATGTTATGGGTACAGGGGCACGATCTGTGCGCAGGGTCGGCGTGCTGGGTTCCGCTTGAAATGGTCGATACCGACTATACCAGCGCTCCGGTTGGCGGTCAGGCGGCCTTCCCCCGCACAACCAACGGATTGGCCTCGGGGAACAACCTGACTGAGGCAAGCTGCCATGCCATCTGTGAACTGATCGAAAGGGACGCGACAACGCTCTGGCATCATCGCGCGGGACAATCGCGTCTTGATCCGGACAGCGTTGATGATCCGCGTTGCCAAAAAGCCATGGAAATGATGGCCGCAGCCGGGTTGGAGACTGGGCTTTGGAACACGACATCGGATATCGGCATCGCCAGCTTTCGCTGCGTGATTTGCGAGGGCGGTGGACAATTCGGTCATATTGGCATCGGGGATGGTTGCCACCCGGATCGGGCCATCGCCTTGCTACGGGCCTTGACTGAGGCAGCGCAGACGCGGCTGACCTATATCTCGGGTGCGCGGGATGATCTGGACCCCGAAGAATTCACGGATCAGGCCAAAATGGAACGGGGCCGTTATGTCCGTGATCTGATTGAAAGCACCCAAGCTGATCAAAACTTTCGCGATTGCCAATCGCACGTGACCGGGACATTTGAAAATGACCTGGGTCTGATACTGGAGCGCCTTTCCTCAGCGAATCTTTCGCAAGTTGTGACAGTTGATCTATCGCGCCCGGAATACGACGTCGCCGTGGTCCGGGCCGTTATTCCCGGGCTTGAGGCACCGCATGATGATCCGGACTATGTACCTGGCCCGCGGGCGCAGCGTATTCGGGAAGGTCTGGCATGACTGCTATGGTTTTCGTGGGCCCAACACTTTCGCCCGAAACCGTGGCAGACCATCTGGACGCCACTATTCTGCCACCTGTCCGGCAGGGTGATGTGTATCGTGCAGTTCAGCAAAACCCGTCCGCCATTGGGATCATAGACGGGTATTTCGAAGGCGTCCCATCGGTTTGGCACAAGGAAATCCTATGGGCCATAGAGCAAGAAATACCTGTTTTTGGCAGCGCCAGCATGGGTGCCCTGCGCGCCGCTGAACTGGCCGACTTCGGGATGATCGGAGTTGGGCGCATCTTCGAAGATTACTACTCCGGCGTTTTAAAGGATGATGACGAGGTCGCAGTATTGCACAGCCCCGCCGAGCTGGGATTCCAGCCGCTTAGTGAACCGATGGTATCGATCCGTGCGTCGGTAGCACAGGCGCAGGCTTTAGGCTTATTGCCCTCGGAAACGGCGGCAGAAATTTTGCGCGCTGCCAAAACGATGCAGTACCGCCAGCGTATCTGGGCTAATATTCTCACTTCGGTAAAGGACTTACCGGGCGTTGCGGAATTCAGTGATTGGTTGCCTACTGGTCGTATCGACGCCAAGGCCGAAGACGCCCGTGCAATGCTGACGCGAATGGCCGACCATCTCAGTACCTCTCCCCTGCCCCTTCCAAAACCAACGCGCACCGAACCAACACTGATGTGGAAAGCGTTGCGTGCACGGGTGGATGCCGGTGAGCCGGGCTCTGACCGCTCGGTAATTGACGAGTTGCGACTAAACCCCGAGCTGTATGCCCGATACCGGGATCGGGCGGCCCTGGCTGTGCTTGCGCGCGAGGATGCGGCTAGCTGCCAGTATACTCCGACGCGCGACGATTTGGTCCGGTTGATGACCGATCACAGAGCGGATACAGGTCTGTCGCGGCGATCAGATCTGATGGACTGGATCAAGGCAAACGACCTAAACCCCGAAAGCTATGAGAAGATGCTTGCCGACACCGCGCGGGTCGAGGCCGCTGTCGCGTCGCGGGCGGATCAACTCGAGACGCAGCTCTTGTCAGAGTTACGCCGGACAAACCAATACTCAAACCTGCGGGATCGTGCCGCCAACAAGCAAGACTCAGTACGTCCGATTGGGTCGCCGGGGGTGGATCGTCTTCGTGCGCTGATGTGGTACTTTGAATACCGTCTTGACCAAGAAGTGCCCGATGATTTGGACGCATACGCGCAAGCGCTCGGTCTGACTGGGCGCGACGCCTTGTTTGAACTGATAGAAACAGAATTTTTGTATTGTAATAAAGGTGCCGATGCCGGAGCCGCAGAATAAAGGCCAAAGATTTTAACGGGCACGCAACGGGAGGGTATTCAGTGACTAACCCCGAACAAATCGAACAGGAAGAACCTGGAACCCGGTTCTTGCTTTACCCGCAATCGCCCTTTCTAGAGCCGAATGCCCCGTTGGAATTGGTCGAAATCTCGGCACCACAGGGCAGTATCGGCCCTGGGCCATCGGGGCCGCGAATGTACACGGTCAATCCCGTTGGCAAATCCACACCCTATGGCGCGATCGTTCCGGGACCAGGCGGCCCGGGCATGTACCTGCCACCCTGGGATGGCTATATCCAACCCCCCGCGATGCCGGATGAGTTCGGTAATTTTATCCATATCGACCCGACAGACCCCGCTTTTGAGGCCGCGCATCTGTTTGGCTCTGCGCATTTCACGATGGATGTCTGGCAGGGATATTTTGACCGCCCGATCCCATGGCATTTCGCCCGTGACTTCGACCGTCTTGAACTGTCGCTTCTGCCCAGCCTCGACAACGCTCATATCGGTTGGGGGTTTTTGGAAACCGGGGGTACACACGAACACGGCAACGAATATCGACCCTATAGCCTGAACTTCGATGTCGTCGCGCATGAGATCGGCCACGCCATAATTTACAGCGTGATCGGGATGCCGACAGACGGAGATGCCGCGGGAGAGTATTATGGGTTTCATGAATCCGCCGCTGATCTGGTGGCGCTGCTTGCGTCTTTGCATTTCGGATCGGTGATTGACGCGCTGCTGGAAAACACGCGAGGGAACCTCTACACTTTCAACCGCCTGAGCCGGTTTGCCGAGTTGTCAGACAATGCCCAAATACGCATTGCGGCCAATGATCGCCCGCTTTCGGATTTTGCCGCCGGATGGTCCAGCGAGCATGACCTCTCTGAGCCCTTGACCGGCGCGATGTTCGATGTGTTTGTCGACATTTACCACGAACGGCTGCTGGTACATGGTCTGATCACGGCCGAGGAAGAAGACCTGTCGGATCAGCTTGAAGGCTCGCCTGATTACAGCCGCGTCATGCAGAGCATTTTTGACAAGCGTTATGCCGAAAATCCCGAAGGATTCCGCATTGCACTGCTTGAAGCGCGCGATTTCCTTGGGTCGTATCTGGCAGATGCGTGGGAAAGGCTGGACGCGGACATGCTCAGCTATTTCGGGGTTGAAAAGGCTTTGCTTGCCGTGGATCAAGAGGTCACCGGAGGCGCTTTTCGCCGCATCATCGAAGGCAACTTCCGTATGCGCGATATCGGTCTGACAACGGCAGGCCCGCGCCTGCCCGACCCCGATAAGGACAGTCATTCGAATTCGGTCCGGACGCAAGTACCAGACTGAAACTGAAAAATCTTTATTTTTAAGCGGTTTCATGGCATCTAGTAACGGGATGATTTTTTGGATTTTCTGATCCGGTTTACAACTGGGTCTCATTGAGGGGGGTTCAGTGACCAAACTGCTGAACCCGCAGATGGGAGATGAGTTTATGGCAGAGACATTACTCAGTTTTTCTGAAGTGCTGATTTACGGACGTGAGCTATCAGACTTGATTTACAACCGCGTTCCAAAAGGCGGTAAGGGCGATAACAAACATTTGGATAAGCAGTTTGCGGTTCAGGGTAATGATAAGCCTCGATTTGCAAAGATTTACGGCTTCGCGTTTGAGGGCACTTACTACGATTTGCCTGAGCCCGTGATTTTTATGGTGCATGGCGACGGAGAAGAAGTCGCCAAAACGAATGAACCGCCCAATCACGCCTCTCGAGCGCCGCAAGAGCCCGGCTTGGGCGGCGTGGCAGCAGCGGATTATCAAATGGCCGACGACATCAGGGTCTGGCGGTATGACAAAGCCGACCAGACAATGCGTATGGACGTTATGACGGGTCAGTTCGAGCAAGTCTTGCTGGATATCTACTTCGGTTTCGACAGCCCGGCGATCAGCGGAGCCAAGGTTTCGGGCGCAAAGGTAAGCGGCGCAAAAGTCTCCGGCGCAAAAGTCAGTGGCGCTAAGGTGAGCGGAGCTAAAGTCAGCGGTGCGAAGGCGCGAGGAGGCGATTGAGCCCGGTTTTCATTGCAAAAAAGATGGGCGCGTGAATGACGCGCCCTTTTTTGGGTCATCAGAATCCGGCCTTTTTCAAACCTTCCACGAAATGCTGAGTGTCTTCCTCCAGTCGGTCTGGCAGAACCGAACCCCAACGCTTAAGAGAGAAATTAGGATGCACGGCGCGGTGTTTCTCGGCGATCTGACGGGCCAACTCGGTTTGACCAAGCTGCGCGTAACTGGCAGCCAACATCCGCTGCCCTTCGGTCGGGTTGTTCATTTTGTTGACGGTCTCAATCACGTCTTCATAGCGTCGCAGATTGTAATACGCGCCGCCCAGGTGCCACAGATATTGGTCAGGGAAATAAGGGTTCAGGCGCATCGCCTGCTGGATATGCGTGATCGCCGTTTCGTTGTCTCCGGAATGCGCCAAAGCATCAGCAAAGTCCGAATGCATGTCCGCGTCATTCGGGTTCAACGCCAGTGCCCTCCGGTAAGACTGTATCGCGGCGTCATGTTCCTTGCGGTAAAGATGCACATAGCCCAATTCTCCAAAACCACGTGCATCGGTTGGATCGAGTTCGATCGCGCGTTGTGCAAAGGTCAAGGCTTGGTTTAGGGCGTCCGAGGGGTCCTCAGTCCATGAATAGCGCCAATCGATGTTCAGCGTGCGTGACAGAGCGGCAGCAGCGCGCGCATAACCTTCATCTCGTTCAAGCGCGTTTTTGTAGAAATCCTGCGCCTTTCGGTTATCGTTTCTTGTGTATTTGAAAATGTGGTGTTGACCCTGAAGGACAGAGCCATACGCCTCAAGGTCGGATGGCGCCGACTGGATCATCCGTTGCTTTTCATGTGACTCGATCATCACCGCAGTTGCGGCAACTATGCATTCCGTCACCTCGTCCAAAATATCAAAGATATCGTCAATCTTACGGTCAAACCGTTCGCCCCAGATCGTCCGCTCAGTGCTGGCATCGACCAGTTCTGCGGTGATTCGAATGCGGCTGGCCGAACGGCGCACGCTACCGCGCGCGACATAGCGCACATTCAGCTTTTGCGCGGCCTCTTTCGGAGGCATAGCCTGTGTTTTAAAGAAAAAAGATGAGTTCCGAGCGATCACGAACAGATTGCGGAACTTGGACAGGTTCATGATGATGTCGTCGGTCAGACCTTCGGCGATCCAGCTGTCTGTTTCGTCCCCGCCGTGGCTGGCAAATGGCAATACAGCGACCGAAGGTGCATCCGGGCGTTCAAGAATATC
Organism: Ruegeria sp. YTSA135; assembly: GCF_059610165.1. Taxonomy (NCBI): domain Bacteria; kingdom Pseudomonadati; phylum Pseudomonadota; class Alphaproteobacteria; order Rhodobacterales; family Roseobacteraceae; genus Ruegeria; species Ruegeria sp. YTSA135. The sequence continues at coordinate 168,424 of NZ_JBXWNC010000003.1, forward strand.
GCCGGGCATACCGGGCCGCATGGTTCCCGCCATGGTGGCCCCGGCGACTTCGCTGCGGACACAATAGGTCGATACAGGCGCAAGAATGTTCTTGAGCTGTTTTGGCCCCAGGAACTCATAGCCATAGCGCAACCTGTTGCAGACCTGGTCGTAGACGGCAGAACTGACATATACCCGTTCAGGTTCGGCAATTTCCTGTAGGCGGGCGGCGATATTTACATTGTCGCCATGAATGCCTCGATCGTCGATCAGAATTTCGCCCAGATGGACGCCTGCACGAAACTTGATTCGCTGGGTTTCGGGGAGCGTCTGGTTGTGCTGGCTGGCGATGCGGTGCAGCTCAATCCCGAATTCAACGGCGCTGGTGGCGGTTTCGAACAGGGCTAAGATGCCATCTCCGCGCACCTCAATCACCCGGCCCTGGAAACGAGCACAGCTTTGTTCGAGTTTTGAAATCAATGATTTCAGCGCGTTATATGTATCCAACTCATTTTCGCTCATCAGGCGCGAATATCCTACGACGTCGGCAAATAGGACTGCGCCCAGTTTCTGCGTCATGGAAGAGTTTGGACTCGTGGTGTTCACATTCATAACTCGCCTCAGGGGGTGCAATTGAACCCTACGATAATTTGTATCAAAAAGTGCTTTTGCATTCTGAGAGCAAAATCACACCCCAATATCCGCATTTGATAATGTCAAACTTGTTTAGTCAAACTTATCAACCTGTGGTGGCCAAGACCAGAGCGGGCACCCGTATGACCCGAATGTTACTACCGTGTCCGATTTAAGCTCTTTAGCCAGGGTCAAGCGCCGGGCCATCCAGTCTTGCCTTAGAAGACCAACCACGACCATATCGTGAAATGTTCCGTCTGAATACCACGCCTGACGCAAGACCCCTTCAACCTGGCATCCCATGCGCTCTACGAGGTCGCGACTGATCGTGTTGTCCTGCCTGTAATAAGAGGTCAGCCGGTTCAGACCAAGCTGGCGAAACGCAAAGTCTCCAAGCAGTGCCGTGGCCCTGATCCCAAGACCCAACCGTCGCGCTGATTTCGCGACAAACATCGCAATTACAGCGTCACGGTTGATCGGAGAAATGGCCTCAAGCCCGCTCATTCCCAGAATTTCACCGCTTTCGGACTGAACGACGAACCAACATTTGCCACTGTTGCCAGAGGGATTGAAAGCATCACGCCAAGCGTCCTCGGTCTGCGCCAGGTTGAGCGGAACCCTTGATGTTCTGTCAAATCGGCCAAGATCCTCAATATCTTGAAACCAAGGAGAGATAACCTCTAAATCGGCCTTTTCTAGCGGGCGCATCCTGAATACGCGATCAGACTGGTCTTCCACCGGGTCAACTACCTTAAATGAAAATCTGAAAATATACACTATTTTAGACATTAGCACAGATAGGAATAAAACACGAAATGAGAAAACCAAAATGCTTAAGACAGAGACTCCGATAAGTGGAAGGTGGCTGACCTGGCTTTGTAAACAATCCTATCAACCATGAATGGAATAATGGTCAGCCGTGTAAGGTTCAGGACTCATAGTCAATAGATGACGGTTGCCGCGGCTCAGACCCGGTATGACCAAGGAATCGGTTCTTCCGCTGGTTAAGAGTTTCATCGCCTCAAGGACGCCTTCTTTGGGTTTACCACCACTGTCCTTTATGCAGCCGAGTGGAGACATTTCGACGCGATGGCCGGATTGTTCCGAGATATTCCGGGATCAGACGTGCAGGTTGTTGTTTCAGGCAAGCCCGCGGTTCAAATCGTTGGTGCAAACACCCGAGGACCGGCGGAACTCAGTGCCGTTCGATATTTCCATACCCTTGGCGTCGTCACGCGGCCAACGAAGGATGGCTACGATGGGGCCAAAACTCTGATCCATCATCAGCACGCTGTTATGCCGCACCTTGTCGACGACGATGGGTGGACGAGGCGCAGGTTACCGGCCCTGAAGGCACGTTTTCCGCACAGCTCGGCAGCATCGCCATGATTCATGCAGTCCAACTGGGCCTCGGTGTCCTTCGGATCACCGAACCTATCGGCCACAGTCTTTTCCAAAACCATCGGAAAGAATTTATTCACCATCCTGTTTTGCACGAGACTGCGTTTGATGAACGGTCATATCTTGGTCAATTGGCAAGATAATGCAGGAAAAAAAGCCTACGCTTGATTAGGGCAACTGGGCTGGCGTAATTTTGTGCTGGACTCAGTCAAAATAGGAACAAGATACTACAGTTGCTGCGTCTTATCTGTTTTGGGGATGTGTGCGTTTGTTTATCCTGCTCAGCCCGAGTGCTAATTTCGCATCCGGCGGGGAATTCGTGTCGATGCTTTCATAAGGACCTCGGTATCTGGGGTCATATTGGCGGAGGGTCTCTGTCTGCAATGCAAAAAACAAGATGCTCAGCCCGCCGGGTTCGGTCCCAAACATCCTTGTCCAGAATGCGAAATATTGCTTCGGTTTTACCAAAACGCGCTTGTCCGGTGCTGATTTCAATCAGATATGCCCCGTTTCACCCCGGCAATGAACGAACCGCAATCACAACTGTGACCAGGCGACTCAGTTGCAGGGGCAATAGGTTGAGCGATGCGCGTTTTTGATGTTGCATTGATAGGCGCAGGACCGGCGGGGTACGCCGCGCTGACCGCGTTACGGAGCTTCTCAGGGTCGGTGGCTGTCATAACCGGCGCGACGCCGGACCCGCTAAAGGGCGGCCCTGCAAAAGTAGTTTCAGTGGCTTTTGAGCGGCAAAAACCGGCCTGTTTGGCGGATCGCTTGCCGGTATCCGGTGATGCACCGCCCATGTATGCCGCCGCCGAGGTGGGTGGTCTAGCTAACTACTGGGGCAAGCAGTTGCAAGTTTACGGCAGCGACGACCCATGGGGCCAGAGCCTGTTCCTGAAAACCTGGAAAGCTTACAAAGCTGCGTGCGATGCAGTTCAGGCGGATCTCGAGGTTATAGGTGGTACGCAACAAAAAAGCCTGGATAGCGACTTTGAAGCCAGCGCCCCTCGCCTGCTGGTTGGAACCAAGGATGCGCCGGACAGTCAGCTAAACGCCATGGCGCTGGCCATCGAAAAGCGCCTGCAAGAGATCACGAGTGTCGAAGTTCTGTCCGGCCGCGTGCAGCAGATCGAAGCTGAACAAGATTACCTGCGCCTCGACCTTGGCGGAGGCACCCAGGTGCGTGCACGACGCGTGTTTCTGGCAGCGGGTGTCCTGGGAACAGCCGCCGCCTTGGCCCGCAGCATCCCAGAGGTGTCAGAGATCGGATTTCGCGATCACGCTCCGTACACCATAAACTGCTTCCGGCTCGACCGTATTCTTGGGCCGACGTACAGCTATGCAAACAACGGGAACTTCAATGCTCTGACCGTAACGATGAAGAACGGCGGGCGCTGCGATCTGTTCGCCTCGGTCTATGCGGTTTCGCAGGCCCCGATCAGTTTGCTGACGACAAATTTCGGGCTGGGTCCACACTTCCGCGGGCGGCGGATTGGCCGGATATTCGACTTTGTGCAACCGATCCGTCTGTGGACTCCGAAAACCCAGGTACAGTTCCGACACTGCCCCAAGGCCAGCCAAACCAAGGCCACCCCAACACTGGACAGCGAACCGGACCCAACCCTTCAGCAGTTTCTGGATTGGCTCATCGCACATGGGGTTCGCCTCAAACTGGGACAAACGGCACCGGGCCAGGGTTTTCACTACCACAGGCTGACGCTGGGTGCCGATCACAGCGGCGTTGACGATGTCGTCGAGTCCGCCTTTAGCGGACGGCTGCGCGTTATCGACGCCTCGTGCCTGCAGACGATTGGCTGCCCACCCCATACTTTGACCGCAATGGCTCAGGCCTATGCCCGCGTTCGGCACGATCTGGATCGTCCTAACCATCACTAAGGAAGTCCGGCTCTGGGTATGGACTTGCCTGACCTTGATCCAAACCCCATTCCTTCGCATGATCTATTTATGGGTTCCAAGGTAGAAGACTGGCTGAAAGAACAGGGGTTGGAGCAATATGTGGACGCATTTGCCCGCAACGACATCGACGCGCGTGTGCTGCCCCTTCTGACCAATGATGATCTGCGTGAAATCGGTGTATCGCTGGGGCACCGAAAAATCCTATTGGCCGCGTTGCAGGGATTTGATGTCGATACGCCCTCGCCTACCGAGCCTGACAGTACGTCCGTACGCCCAGTGACGCAGCACTCGACGGTTGCCGAACGTCGCCATCTGACCGTTCTGTTCGCCGATTTGGTGGGGTCGACCGAATTGACGAACCGACTCGACGCTGAAGACATGCGTGGTCTCTTACAGAGTTATCAAGATGCAGTGGCCGGCGCGGTTACGAGATACGGCGGCTACGTCGCAAAATACCTGGGCGACGGATTATTGGTTTTCTTCGGCTGGCCCCGGGCCTACGAAGATCACGCCATTCGCGCCGTAAAGGCGGCGCTGGATGCGGTAGAGCGGGTAAAGGCCTTGCACACCCCTGATGGCGAACCTCTTTCTGCTCGGGTCGGCATTGCCAGCGGCGATGTTGTCGTGGGTGATACGATCGGCGAGAACACCTATGAAGAAGGGGCGATGACGGGGCCAATCCTGAATCTTGCGGCCCGGATACAAGAAAAAGCGGCGCCAAACACAATTGTTGTTCCGAAAGAAGAAACCGAAGCTGCACTGCACAGCATTTTCAAGTTCTCATCCTTGGGAAGCGTTTCGCTGAAAGGGTTCGACAGCCCCCGTACCCTACTGCAGGTCGTGGCAGAGCGGAGCGCGGAAAGCCGCTTTCGCGCCGTACATCATGATGATGCCAGCAGCACTCTGATCGGGCGGGACTCTGAAAAGGGTATTCTGCACCAGATCTGGCAACGCGCAAAGGGTGGGTTTGGTGAGGTGGTTTTGCTTGCGGGCGAGGCCGGTATCGGCAAGTCACGTCTGACCGAAGAGTTTTTGACGGAACCCGAAATCGAGGCAGAGGCAGACATCATACGGCTGAATTGTTCGCCTTACATGACCAGCAGCCCGTTTCATCCGGTCGCGGAGCGTATTGCGCAGGATGCCGGTGTTGGCCCGGACTACGAGGATGATCAGGTTCTGAACCATGTTCGCGCCATGTTGGAAACCCGACCGGGGATCGAGTTGGAGAATGTGCTGCCAGTGTTTGCAGCACTGGTCGCCCCCGGCAGTGAGTTGGCGCAAGAAGTGCTAAGCCTGTCGCCACAGGAACAGCGGGACATGACAATTCAGACCCTGATCAACGCGGTCAAAGCGCGCTCGGTCTTTCGTCCAGTTATCCTATGTGTCGAAGATGCCCATTGGATTGACCCTTCAACCAGTGCTTTGCTGCATCGGTTTAAGTCTATTTGCGCCGATTTGCCGCTCATGATGCTGATTACGCATCGCCCGGGATGGGATCTGGAACGTGGCGACGGGGATGCCCATGTACAGACGTTGAATTTGCGCCGGTTCGATACGGGTCATGTTGCCAATTTGATCCGAAATATCTTGGGGAAAGAGCCTGACGATCATCTGGTGGACCTAATTGTCGAAAAGACAGACGGTGTACCCCTGTTCGTCGAAGAGCTGACTCGCGCCGTCATGGCCTCGGACGGTCGAGGACAGATCGCTGTGCCCTCCTCACTTAAAGGTGCTTTGATGGCGCGGCTGGACGCCGTTTCATCCGGAGCCAAACAAGTTGCTTTGACCGGGGCCGTCATAGGCCGTGAATTTGAACCTGCATTGCTGCAAGCTGCCATGGGTGCCGATGCGACCACCATGCACGCCGGGTTAGATGAGCTTTGTAAATCCGGGCTGATATTTGAAAGCGGCCACAACAAAGATCATTTTGTTTTTCGCCACGCCCTGATCCGTGATACCGCCTATCAATCGATGCTCAGCAGCACACGTCGTAAACAGCATGCGGCAGTGGCCAACGCATTGACACACCTGCGCGGGGCCGAGATTGCGCGCCGCCCGGAACTTGTTGCGCATCACCTGACGCAGGCCGAAGATTGGGCAGCCGCCTTTCCACGCTGGCAATCTGCCACCGAAATGGCCTTGGCGCGCTCAGCAAGTCACGAAGCGATGGCGAATGCACAAGAGGCCTTGAACGCGGCACAGAAACTGGGGGGAGAGAATTCGATTGAAACGATCCGCGGGCAAATTCTGATCGGGCGAAGCCTGGACAGCGTTGGTCGGCTGCAGGAAGGGATCAGCATTCTCAAAAAGGCATCAGACGCCGCCCGTGCAATCGGAAATGTGAAATTGGCAGCAGATGTGGCCGAATACTTCGCTGATGCTTGTATGATGTCCGGTCAACGGCATAGCGAAGCCATAGATCTTTGTATGGACGCGTTGCAAAACCTGCCCGAACGGGATGAGGTTCGAAAATGCCGGCTTCTAAGTCAACTGGCGCGGGCCTGCATGTTTATAGGTCAGCACGCTGAAGGCGCGCGTTTTGGCGAGCAATCAATGGAATTGGCGGCGCGGCTCGGTGACAACAAGGCCCAGTTTTCTGTCATGATGACGCAATTTGGTGCGCCATTTATCGCACGTCGCGAACATGAGGCACGCAATTGGCGTGAAAACCTTGAAGCCATGCACGCGGTGGCCGAAAAACTGGGCTCGATCGATCAGGGCCGCGATCGAACGCTCAGCTTGTTTGTTGGTGCAGAAATGGCCGACAGGGCGTTGATGGACAATTCGTTGGACTTGCTGACCGAGATTTCTCAAAAGGACAATCACAGGCATCTCTACTGGGTGCAGACCCACGCGCGCGCCATGGTTTCGATCATGGATGGCGAGTTCGAGCAGGCCGAAAAATTCGCAAATGAGGCTGTCCGAATTGGCAAGCAAACGCATGGTAAACATGTCGAGGGTGTTTTTGGGGTTCAGATGTTCACCATCCGCCGCGAACAGAACCGATTGCACGAGGTTGCACCCGTCATCAAGCAACTTATGTCCGACAGCCCAGGCGATCAGGCCTGGAGACCCGGTTTCGGCCTGATTGCGGCTGAACTTGGCTATAAGGAGCCCGCAGAACGTATTCTTAACGAGATTGCAGAGAATGGTTTCACACTGCCACTTGATGCGATGTATTCAACAACACTGTCTTATCTGGCGGATATCTGTGTTGCTGTTGATAACAAGCCACATGCACAGACATTGCGGGATATGCTGTCACCGTTCGAGGATATGACGATAACGGCAGGGGCAACGACTGTGTGCACAGGTTCGGCCGCGCGGCGGCTGGGTAGTCTGTCTGCATTGTTGGGTGATTGGCCAACCGCCGAACATATGTTCACAAAAGCCATTGAGATCGACACCGCAATGGTCTGCCCACCGTGGATTGCGCACAGCAAAGCTGCATTTGCGCGGGCCTTGCGCATGCGGGGTCGCAAGCAGGATCACGAGCAGGCGCTGGGTCTGGAAGCCGACGCATTGGCAACAGCCCAGAAATTAGGTATGGTTTCCCTGAGGTCAAAACTTGAAGGACCGGTGAGTTAGAACCCTGTCTGCATGCTCTGGGGGGTGCATATGCCTAGGTATATTATCGAACGGAATTTCGCTGAACAGCTTGATATCAGCGACGATGACAAGATTCACATCAAAGAAATAAACGATGACACTGGCGTTGAATGGATTTTCTCATTTCTCAGCGCCGATAAACGCAAGACTTACTGCCTCTATGAAGCACCCGATGAAGAAAGCCTGCGACGGGCAGCAGAGCGGCTCAATATACCTGCGGACGTCATCACGCCTGTTGATAAGATCGACCCAGGTATCTTTGCCTGACGCGGTCACTGCGCGGTATCACCGGAAACAGGTGAGCGCTAAGCCTATGCAACCGTAATGAGGCAGCCAGACAAGAAATCTTCCCTATTCACGGAAGGTTTGTATTCATGTTTGATCTGAGAACATTGGATGGCCACTCGGCCACCGTTGATCAGGCCGCGCTGGACTCGTTGGACGCATCGCTTAGGGGATCGGTCTTTTTGCCGGGCAGCCCGGACTATGATGCAGCGCGTGTAACCTGGAACAGTATCGTCGACAGACGCCCTGGTTTTGTTATCCGTGCCCTCGGTGCCAGCGACGTCCAAAAGGCAGTGAATTTCGTGCGTGAGACCGGGCTGATTATGTCTGTTCGGTCCGGTGGCCACCAGATCGCAGGTCACGCTGTTGCGGATGATGCGGTCATGCTTGACCTGTCGCATATGCGGTCGGTGCATGTTGATCCACACGCCAGAACGGCACGCGTGGCGCCTGGTGCTGTACTGGCCGATGTTGACCGCGAAACACAGGCGCATGGCTTGGTGGTGCCGGTTGGGATCAATGGCACCACGGGGATCGCTGGCCTGACCCTTGGCGGGGGATTCGGCTGGACGACTCGCAAATTCGGCATGACCATCGACAATTTGATATCCGCCGAAGTGATCACGGCAGACGGATCCATTGTGACTGCGTCAGACAGCAGCCACCCTGATCTGTTTTGGGCCATTCGCGGTGGGGGCGGTAATTTTGGCGTGGTGACTTCGTTCGAGTTTCAATTACACCCGCTTGGACCCGAGGTCCTATCGGGGCTTGTGGTCCACCCGATTGAGGAAGCGCCCGGCCTGCTGGCGGAATACTCCCGTATAGCCGACACTGCGCCAGACGAACTGACCGTCTGGAGCGTGATGCGAAAAGCCCCTCCTCTCCCCTTTCTGCCCGAAGAATGGCACGGGCGCGAGGTGCTGATTTTTGCGGCGTGCTATGCAGGCCCGATAGCAGATGGTGAAGCGGCCCTTGAAGGATTGCGCAGCCTTGGCGACCCAATTGCGGATGTGATCTCACCCCATGCGTTTGTCGACTGGCAGGCGGCGTTTGACCCGCTGTTGACAGCGGGCGCGCGGAACTATTGGAAAAGCCACGATTTCAGCACCCTGCCCGCCGAGGCGATCTCGGGGCTGCTTGAAGGGATCGCGACCCTGCCAGATCCCGCATCCGAGGTGTTTGTCGCGCATGTGGGCGGTGCAATGGCCCGTGTTGCCGCCGATGCAACAGCGTACCCGGAACGGTCGGCGCATTTCATCATGAATGTTCACACCCGGTGGGAAGACCCTGCAAAGGACGAGGCCTGTGTTACGTGGGCCCGTGCCCTCTATGAACGAATGACTCCGCATGCTAATGGAAGCGCATATGTCAACTTCATGCCGGCGGATGAGGCCGACCACATGTCCGGTGCTTATGGCGCTAACGGCAAGAAACTGGCGCAGATCAAGGGGCAATACGATCCGGATAACTTGTTCAGGATTAATCATAATATCCAGCCCGGCTGAACCGTCTGACTGATGCGTCGCCCAAGCTGGTGTTTTCCAGCACCCCACCCCAGCCTGTCAATGGGTCGATCCGGGTCGCGACGGGTACGGCCCTTATGGGATACTGCTGTCAAACAAGTTGGGAGCCTATATTTTTTAGCGCACTACTGGCGCAGCCGTGCTTTGGTCGTTGACAGCCAGAGGCTTGTAGCTGATCCAATAAATCTTGCATTTTATGAATATCTCCAAAACTTTAGAATACAGCTAAGTGCAAGGATTCTCGCTGCGCTCAAAATTGGACACCAAAGGCACTTAACGTGACTAACGAAAACCGCATGATGATACCGCGCCGCCACGAGTTACGCGGTGTAAGCAGTAAGGGAATTACGTCTTTGGCGCTGGCGTTTTTGTTCAGCATCTTCGTAAACCTTCTGATGCTGACCGGACCATTGTTCATGTTGCAGGTCTATGACCGGGTTCTTAGCTCGCGCGCGGTTGAGACGCTGACGGCGCTGTTTTTGCTTGTCGCACTCCTGTACGCCCTTATGGCAATGCTGGATTTTGCCCGTGGCAGAATCGTGGCCCGATTCGGAGCACGGTTCCAATCGCAACTGGATGAACGTGTGTTCGATGCCACCATGCGTCGATCATTGTTCCCGCAGGTGCGGTCAGCCCCGGCGACAGCACTTCGGGATCTGGAGTCCATTCAGAACCTGTGTTCCTCACCCGTTCTGCTTGCCGTGATGGATATCCCATGGACCCCGGTCTTTCTTGCCGCAATTTTCTTGTTTCATCCGTTGCTTGGTTGGTTGGCCGTCGCAGGTGGAACTTTGTTGATACTGATCGCCCTTTTGAATCAATGGCTGACACACCGAAAGGTGGCCGAGGCGCAAAAGGCTGCAGCGCAGGCCAATGCATTTTCCGAACATGCAAGGCAAGCAGCCGAAGTGGTGCGGTCCCAAGGCATGCAGGGCGATATTACCCAACGCTGGCAACGGCAGCGCATCAGTGCCCTGCGCCAGACCATTTCTGCCAGCGACTGGACCGGCAGTTTTACTTCTTTGACCAAATCGCTACGGCTGTTCCTGCAATCGGCGATGCTGGCTCTTGGTGCGTGGCTGGTGCTGCGCAATGAGCTGACGCCCGGCGCGATGATTGCCGGGTCAATCCTGCTGGGGCGGGCGCTGGCACCGGTTGAACAGGTTATCGGTCAATGGGGAATGGTCGAGCGCGCCCGGATGGCGTGGTTCTCGCTGAACCGTTTTCTGGATGCAACCCCGCCCGAACAGCCGCGCACCAAGCTGCCAGTCCCTGCGGCCAGTCTGACGGCCAAGGGCCTGACGGTTATCCCGCCCGGTGCAGACAAACCGACTTTGCGCAATGTCACGCTGCGCGTTGAACCCGGCAAGGCGCTTGGTGTTATCGGCAAAAGCGGATCGGGTAAATCGACAATGGCCAAGGCTTTGTTAGGTCTGTGGAAGCCAGCGGCTGGAGAAATCCGGTTGGGGGGTGCCACGCTGGATCAATACGACCCCATCGATCTGGGGCAGCATATCGGATACCTGCCCCAAGAGGTTACCCTGTTTAACGGATCAGTGGCTGAAAACATCGCTCGCATGTCGGAAAACCCTGATCCAGAAGCGGTTGTGGCCGCAGCCAAGAAAGCAAACGCACACGAGTTGATCCTGTCCCTTAGCAAAGGCTATGACACGTTTTTGGAGGGCAATGACAGCCAGCTCTCGGGCGGTCAGAAGCAGCGTATCGCGCTGGCCCGGGCCTTATATGGGAACCCGGTTCTGCTGATCCTTGACGAGCCGAACTCGGCCCTTGATGCCGATGGGACCGAAGCGCTGAACGCCGCGATACGTGACCTGAAATCCGCCGGTAAATCTGCTATTATTATGACCCATCGCCCTCAGGCGATCTCGGAATGCGACGACCTTGCAGTTGTCGAAAACGGGCAAGTCGTGAAATCCGGCAGCCGGGATGAAGTATTAGCCGCCATGGTACAAAACGCCGGTGCCATAAAACGGGGCTTCAGCCAGGTGAACAAAAATGCAGGATAGTGCGGCGTTTGATACGCGACCGGTTTGGCGCATAACGGTCCCAGCCATTATAGGATTTGTGGCGCTGGTGATCTTGGTCGGAGGGTTGGGCATCTGGGCTGTACAGACCCGGTTGGCCGGTGCGATCATCTCGCAAGGTGTAATTGAGGTTCAGAGTAACCGACAGGTGGTTGAACACCCTGACGGCGGCGTTGTTGGTGAAATCTATGTGCGCGACGGAGATGCAGTTTCTGATGGTGATTTGCTGGTGCGCCTGGACGACACGTTTTTGTCGTCGGAGAAAACCATCGTTGAAACTCAATTGTTCGAGTTGCTGGCGCGCAGAGCCCGATTGGAGGCAGAACGCGATGGGGTCAAGGCCAAGGCTCTAGCGGACAATCTGGCAGAAATTCAACAGCAGGAGAACGTGGATCCTGACCTGATCGCTGGTCAACAACGTCTTTTTGAAGCCCGATTGGACACCTTGAACCAACAAACGGAACAGCTTGGCAAGCAATTGAATCAAATTGAAAGTGAGATTGAGGGCACCGAGGCGCAACTTGTCTCGCTACGCCGTCAAGTTGACCTGATCCAGAACGAACTCAAGGACCAACAAAGCCTGTTTGACCGCGGCTTGACCCCAGCCAGCCGCGTGTCGGCCTTGCAGCGAGAAGAAGCCAGCCTCACAGGTGAAATCGGGCGCCTTGAAGCTGCAGTTGCGCGTTTGGCGGGCCAGATTGCGGCGACCGAGATCGAAATTGTCGAGCTGACAGCCACCCGCCGCGAGCAGGCCATCACCGCGTTGCGGGACGTTCAGACCCAAATCTCGGAACTGGCCGAGCGCCGCTTGTCTCTTGACGTGCGGCTGTCGCGGCTGGATATTCGCGCGCCGGTCTCGGGCACGGTCTATGGCAGCCAGGTTTTTGCGCTGCAATCCGTAATTCAGCCTGCCGAGCCGATGATGTATGTGGTACCGCAGGACACCCCCTTGCTGGTTGCCGCGCGCGTGGATGCAATCCATGTGGATCAGTTGCACATAGGTCAGCCCGTTTCCCTGCGCTTTCCTGCTTTTAACCAACGCGAAACGCCCGAGATTGATGGCCGGGTCGTCACTGTCTCGGCCGACACTTTTACCGATGATCTAACGGGGCAGACATATTATCGTGCCGAGGTCGCGCCCGAGGAAAATCAGATTGATCGCCTACAAGGCCAGGCCTTGCTGCCGGGCATGCCAGTTGAGACCATGATCAAGACCGACGAAAGAACACCGTTATCGTATCTGGTCAAACCGATGACTGATTACTTCAACCGGGCCTTCCGCGAGTAGTCTTGATCGCGGTTTCACCCGGGTTCCAGATTCCCGAGTAGGATTGAGGTCATGTCCGTGGTCAGGATATTGTCCATAACGGTGACATCAGTTCCGGTTTCATAGCGCACGTTTCTTGCGGTTATGCCTGACAGGTCTGCATCATCGTCCAGAAACACCCATTTCGCATCATATGCCGTCGGCAGTTGAACAACGGTCTGCAGAATCACCAATGCATCCAAGGCCGTGACCCTACCGTCCTGCGTAATGTCAGCTGCAATCAGGTTTTCGGGTGTCGCTGGCCCCCAGGTCGGGTCCAGTCCGACCGAGATTCGCAGAACCTGCAAGGCATCCAACGCCGTGATTTTCGAACTGGCTGTTGAGTAGGTTTTGATCATATCCAATTCACCCTCGAATGTCCCAGAGGGCAGGCCAAGATCAAACCGGCCATCTTCGTCAGCCCGAACGCTGATGGTGCCGCCACCATCTGGGGTGAACCTGATCTCAGCGTCTGACAATCCGGTGTTCCCGGTCTCAGAGTTGATCGTCACGTCACCGAGCACGCCGTTCGAACTGCCCGGGTCCAAACCGCCAAAATCCCCGAAGTCGACAGGTATGTGATCTGGCCCCTCAAAGTCCGCCCCGAATACTTCGGCGCTTGTTAAAGGACCGCCGGATGACGAGTTAAGCAAAACGACTTCGTCATAATATTCGATCCGCGCACCTTTGGCCGTGGCTGTGAACGACAGTTGACTGGGTGAGCGCAGCAGCGGATAGTCGAACATATCCAACCGGTCGACGTCAGCTTCAAACCCGTTGATCGTTGTTGGATCGCTTCCATACGTCATCACGAAAATATCCGCGCCAGCACCCCCGTTCATGGTGGTTGCACCAATGCCAGCGATCAGAATGTCATCTCCTGCGCCACCAAAAAGGGTGGTGTCGAGGAAACTGCCGCTTAGCATATCGTTCTGCGCCGTACCGGTTATCGTGCCAAACCCTTCGCGGACGATACCAAGGTCTGCGATTGAAACGCTAAGCTGCGTCAGCCCTGCATCCTGCTGCGAACTTACAAGAATTTGCAGCTCGTTCCCAACTTGGGCAACGCTCAACGTTTCGACATTTTGCAGTCCGCTATGCACCGTGTCTTCGAAACTGTGCAAATGCACCAGCTGACCCGTGGGCGTCAGTGTGAAAAGGGATACGCCGTCATCTCCGCCACCGGCGACGGCAAACACATGCCCGTCTGCTTCGATGATCGCAAGGTCCTGCACCGACTCAAAACGTGTATGCAGCGAGTCCAGTACGTGGTCCGTGGGAACCAGACGCCCGTCACTGCGAAGCTCCATCACGCTAAGCGAGTTGCTACCCGCCCCCGCCACCACGACCCAAGACCGGTCGTAGGCCTGAACCACTTCGACCGCCGTGGGCATCGTAATACCGAGTGTCGAGATTGCATCACTGTTGTCGACCACTGACATCGCCCCGGTCGTCTGATCAACATTGAAGGTGCTGATCGTGTTACTGGCGGCATCTGCCGCAATTACATAATGATTCGCCCCAGCCCTGAGCACCTGCATCGAATCCGCCAATCCCGAGATTGATGCCGACAAGGTCAAATTGCCATTGGTGCCAACGGTATATGTCGCAAACTGCGCTGTTTTTTCATGTGCAACTGTCAGAACGTCTCCGAACTGAACAAGAGTTGAGATATCTCCGCCACCGGACAGCGAATCTACCTCTGTCAAAGCACCCAACGTTCCGTCGGGGTGCATTTCAAATCCCACCAATCCGGTCGCCAAGCGTACATCCAGTGCAAGCAGATCACGCCCCGCCAGTGATACAGGCACACCGATTTCACCAACCTGAAACGTGATCGTACCGCTGAAATACTCGGTATCCTGCAGCTGCGGCAGAGCACCTTCGACCAGTTTCCAAACCGCAATTCCGCCCCCCGGGCCGGTCACCCCATACAGGTACGTTTCGCCATTAAACGTTTTTAAAGCCGTATCAGCGATACCTGTATCGAGCGCTGCGCTCCCCGTTGCAACCACACCTTCGAACTGAAGCATCATGTTCAATTACTCCACACCACACCTGACACCGACTTAAGGATGATCTGATGCGCCGCGCGAAACCAAAGCTGGATTGTGGAAAAAACGAGAAGTTCGGCTTCAGTTTGTCTCAAATTTTCTACTCGGACCGCATGAGCCTCAGAAGGCAAAGACAGACGAAAAAACCTGAATCCATCCGGCAAATGCGGACACCACACGTGAGGGCAAGATGACCAAAGCACCTGAAACCCAGATCACCCCGAATGACGTTCAGCCTGATTTCGAGCGTAAGCAAAAAATCCGTCAGTGGATCGACGGCAAGATGCGTCGATGGGCCGGGCGCAGCATTGCAGGTGGGCTTGGCTCGACGATTCTGGCGCTACCGGCATTGGCACAGGCCACAATCGAAGAGCTGTATGCATTTCAATTCGCAGAGACCATTCCAGGCGTGCGATCGGTCAAGCTGTTGGACAATGGGGATGTCGTTTTGAAATTGGCGGACGGCCGAAAGATGATCGTTGCGGCCGAAAATGTCCAAGTGCTGGACAGCGGCGCAATCATGATTGCCGAAGGGGCAGTCTCCGAGATTGTGCAGTTGAGCCTTGCCGAAGCCGGCGGTGCCGCTGCCGCTGCTACAGGTGGTGTCAGTGGTGCAACCGTGGCTCTGGGCGGGATTGGTCTTGCTGGTGCCGCAGCGGCAGCAGCTGGTGGCGGTGGTGGAGGGAGCGATGATCCAGTCGCCGCACCGACCTATCCGGTTCTCAACCTTGCAGGCGCGCAAAGCAATACCCTAAGCAGTGCCGGCACGGGCTTTGTTGCGCCAGCAGATACCGACACTATCGAAATCACCATCGGGGCGATCACCAAGACTGTGACACCCGATAGTGAAGGCATGTGGACCATTTCGCTGAGCGCATCCGAAGCCGCCAGCCTGCCGCAAGGCGTTCAGTCCGTGACGGTTCGCAATCTCGACTCCGAAGGCATGGAACTGGCGACCGAGATGTTTACATTCGACGTCGATACAATTCCTCCGACCCTGACCATCACGGGGTTTTCCGATGGGCCGGTGATGAACGCCTCAGAGCAGTCTACCGACCTGGCGGTAACCGGTACAACAGATGCCGAAGACGGACAGAGCGTTACGGTTACGATCAATGGGCAGACCTATTCGGGCACCGTTTCCGGAGGAGCGTGGAGCGTGACCGTTCCCGCCGCCGATCTGGCTGGCCTTCCAGACGGCGCAACCGTTGCTGTCACTGCTGACATCGAGGATCAAGTCGGCAACCCCGCAATGCAGGCCAATGGCAGCTTTGATACAGATTTCACCGCCCCCACCATCTCACTCGACCCGGTTGCGGGCGGGTCCATTGAACTGATCGACGTTAGCAGCGACCTGATCCTTACCGGATCGACCAATGCGGTTGACGGTCAGCCAGTGACGGTTGTCTTCGACGGTCAAAGTTATTCCGCGATAGCGTCTGGCGGTGCTTGGAGCGTAACAATCCCAGCCGCCGATATTGGAGGGTTGTCAACCGGTGTGCCTGCTGCGGTCAGTGTTTCGGTAAGCGATGCGGCCGGCAACATATCAGTCCCTGTTTCAGCCTCGGTGCCGGTGGACCTGACGGGACCGTCCGTCGCGATCTCCCCCCTGTCTGTCGGCGAAGTTCTGAATGCTGTCGAGATTGGATCGGATCTGACCATCTCAGGAACCACCGACAAAGTAGGAGACGGACAGCAAGTTACTGTCACCCTGAACGGTCAAACCTATACCGGCTCAGTCACAAGCGGCAGTTGGAGTGTGGTTGTACCGGCTGCGGACCTAGGGGCGCTTGCGGACGGTGGAAGCTTTTCCATCACCGCGGACGTCTCAGACGCTGACGGGCTAGTGGCACCTCAAGCCAGTGTGCCTCTTTCCAAAGATGCCACCGCTCCGATCCTGTCGATCGACAGTTTCTCAGGGGGTGCCTTTTTGAACGCGACTGAGCAGGGTATCGATCTCACCATCACAGGGTCTACCACTGCAGAAAACGGTCAGACAGTGACCATTTCGACGAACGGTAGCACCTATACAGCCACGGTGTCCGGCGGGGCTTGGTCAGTCGCCGTACCTGCGGCTGACCTGGCTGCTTTGTCCGATGGGGCGACTGTGTCAGTCACAGCAGACGTGTCAGATGCGGCAGGGAATCCTGCCGTTCAGGCCACAGGCGACTTTGACACTGATTTCACCGCACCGTCGATTAGCATCACAAGCGTGCCGGATGGCGCTGTCATGAATGCTGCGCAACAAGGGACAGACCTGATTGTCACTGGTCTTTCCGATACCCCGGATGGCACTGTCATCACATTCGAAATCACGCGACCCGACGGGACAGTTGACGTCAGCGGCACCGCAACAGTTAGCAGCGGCGGCTGGGCCTATACCGCCTCGGCCGCAGATCTGAGCGCTTTGCAGGATGGCGTTGCTTATGAAGTCGCGGCTTCGGTGTCTGATGCAGCAGGTAACAGCGCGGTCGGTACTGCGAGTTTCAGCACGGATTTTTCCGCGCCAACCGTTACGATCGACCCCCTACCCGTTGGATCAGAACTGGACTTAGTCGAGCAAGCAAGTGACCTCGTGATCACGGGAACAACCAGCGCGGAAGACGGGCAAACTGTTACTGTTACTTTGAACGGTCAAAGCTATACCGGAACCGCTTCCGGCGGAGTCTGGTCCACAACTGTGCCATCAGCTGATTTGACCACGCTCTCAGACGGTATAAGCTATCCGATCTCGGCCAACGTGTCTGACCTCGCAGGGAATCCGGCGATACTGGCCGCGACAGCGTTCACCACGGATTTTCGCCCGATCTTGACGATCAACGCTGTTGGAACGAACAATGCGGTTTCGCTGGCCGACGCACAGGCTTCGGGTGTTATGGTTTCCGGTACCTCGCTTGGGCTAAGTGCAGGTCAGATGGTGGATGTTACGCTGAACGGAAATTCGGTCGGCCCCGCGACTGTTGGCGCCGATGGAACCTGGTCTCTGGCGGTCCCGGACACAGAGTTTACCAACATCAATGCTGGCGATGATTTGAACTTCACCGCGAACGCCGCAGTGTCCGGTGGCCCGGATTCGTTGCCTGCGTCAGATCAAAATGCGGCGCATGAATCGGCGGCCTATGTGATTGCGCAGACAGGGATGAGCGGAAACACCCTGACGTTCGCAATCTACGCCGATGCTGACCGTGATATATCGACCGGCTTAGACTTTACGGCTGACCTCGGCTTTGACCCATCCGTTGTGACCTTTAACACCGGATCGGACATAGGCAATGCGTCGTTCGACTTGTTTACATCCAACCCTATTGGTGGCTCGATGATCAGCTTCGGTGCCGCTGCAACAACTTTCACTGACCTCAGTCAGCCTCTGGTGACGTTCGACATGACCGTAGTCGACCCCAGTCAGCCTATTGAGCTGTCGATCACCACCCCCGAAGGCGGGCCATCCGTCCTCCAGATCGGCACAAATGGGGACGATACGTTAGTTGCAACCGCCGTCGACAACGTCATTCGCGGACAAGACGGGGATGATATGATTGACCTCTCGGAAGTCGGGCGCGACCTCGTTGTGTTCGAAGCTGATCCGGCTGCAAACGGTGTTGATACCATCACGGGATTCACAATCGGCGACGCAAGCGATGTGACTGATGGGCTGATGTTTAGTGGGCTGAACGCAGAGGACCTGCGTGGTAACGGAACCGGATTTGAAAGCCTGGCCGATGGAGACGCAGTTGGCGCAGATACCGGATTTGTTGGCCTGACAACGGTCCTAGGCGATCTGTCCGAAAACACAATCGAAACCGCCGTTGAAAACTTCGCTGGAATTCAGGCCGGTGATGAGCTTTTTGTGATGGCTACAGACGGGTCGGACAGTGCCCTGATCAAGGTCGATTACACTACTGCGGATTCTGCGTCGGTTGAAACGATTGCACATTTCAGCGGGCTTGATGCCCTGAATGGTCTAAGTGCGGACAACATCCTTCATACAGACCCCACCGGCGCAACTGCTTAACCATTTTAATCGGCTGCCGCTCAACCTGATCGGCAGCCAATCATTTTTACAGGGAACAACATGGCGCAGAATGGCCACGTTCCAGTTACTTTCACCCGACATGGGCGTATGTACTGGAGACGGTTCACCTCTTACGAATTCGCGGTGGACCGCACTGATTACGCAATTGTCCTTCAAGAAGTCTTGCAGGCAGCGTCGGCTTTTCCAATTTTTTTCAAAAAAGACCAAGCTGGTTTCGAGCCGCACGTTATATTGTCGTTCTTCGCGAACATGCCCACCCCTTTCGTATCCCGAGATGGACGATGGATGGCAGCCTATGTTCCATCAGATTTGCGCTGCTATCCATTTCGGGCTGAACCGGTTGGGCGAGATTCGTCAGATAGTAAATCGATGTTTAGGTTATGTGTAGATGAAGCATCAGGCCTAATCAGCAACGATCCAAACGACGAAACGTTCTTTGACAAGACCGGTGCCTTGTCACCCGCCCTACAAGAAGTACAAGCCTTTTTGGGTGCTCGCGCAGCTGCGCGAGAGGCAACCCAAGCCCTTTGTCAAATGGTGAACAAGCTTGGGCTGTTTGAACCACTTGCTGCATATGACGGGATCGACTTAGCCCCCGGAACGTTTGCAGTGTCGGTACAGCGACTAAGCACTTTGACGCAAGCTGAAAAACTTAGGCTGGTCGATTCTGGCACGTTGCAATTGATCCACGCGCATCAGGTTTCCCTTGCGCATTGCAGGTGGATAGCACAGGCGCAGCAACAACTAAGGCAGGAAAAATCGCAGGAAAAATATACTAAAAATTTACAAACTTCCAGTTTCCTTCACGCCATGGCTAACGCGCCGACTGACGATTTTCTCGGAACTAATGGGGTGTGAAGCACCTATGCTAATAAGCAACCGCAATGCTAGTTTTGCACTCTTTATCGGCTTTGCCACACTGTGTTCGGCGTGCACATCCACGCCAGACCTGACCGGGGTTGAAATGTCACTGTCCCGTGGATCTGTCGGCGTTGGGGCAAGCGTTCCGTCGCCTCAGCTTGCGCAAAGCGCATTTGGGCAGCGTGTTCGGGCCGCTGTTGAGTCGAGTCCCGAATTGGCACAGAGTGCCACGCGACTTGAGGTAGCTGCAGCCAATGAAGACGCCGCCAAAGGCGCTTTCCTGCCGGAATTTTCCGTAGGCGTAAATGCCAGGTCCGAGCGAATCGACACAAACACAGCCGACGTTACTCCGTACCTGCGCATTTCGCAGCTTGTCTATGACGGCGGTGCTGCATCGAATGATCTAGCTGCGGCGAAAGCAGGTGTTCTGCAAAGCCGTGGCGATCAATTGCAAACCGCTGCAGCACTCGCGCTTTCGGCGATCGAAGCGTATGTCGTGGTTCTGGACAGGCGCAAAATCTTGGAAATATCTGCCCGAAATGTCACGGTTCTCGAAGAGTTAGAGCAGCAGATTACGGAGCGGACGGAACAGGGTGTTGGGTCCAGCGCCGATGTTCTGACAGCCCGTTCGCGTATGGCTGACGCGCGGACAAGGCTGGCAGATGCCCAATCGCGTATGGATCGCGCGGATGCCCAGTTTCGTGAGCTTTTTGGCTCCACCCCGACAACGCTACCGCCGCCTGTCGCCGCACCCTCATTGCCCAGAACCGATGCGCAGATTGTCTTAGACAGCCCACAGGTTCGCCGGGCAGACGCAGCGTTGCTATCTGCGAAGGCGGCGCAAGCGGCTGCCCTTGCGCGACGCCAACCTGAGGTTCAGCTGGCAGCCTTTGCCGATATGGACAACACCAGTGATGCAAATTTCGGTGTCGATCTATCGCTCAACTACGAAATCGACAGCACAGGCCAGCGTCGCGCCACGATCGCTGCCGCCGAAGCGCAGGTCAAAGAGGCTGAATTCGCCCGTGACTCGATCATTCGGGGTATCCGTCGCGAACTCGAACTCGTTCGGTCAGATCAACAGGCAGGCGCGGTTCGTTTGCAGACCGCTCGGGTTGCAATTCAAGCTAACGCCGACAGTGTGGCTGCGGTGCGGGCTCAATTCACAATTGGACGGCGCAGCCTAATCGAAATCCTTGATGCCCAAAGAGACTACGTAAACGCGCAGGAAAGATTGATCCTGGCCGAGCAGAGCTTTTTTCTTACCAATTACGCTGCGCTTAGCCTGACGGGCGACATTCTGGATTTGCTGGGCATTTCAACAATCGAATGGCGTGAGGACGGCCCATGACAGAGCCAGAAACCATTTCGCACGGCGCTGAGCTTTCGCCTCTTGAAGCCTGCCTTTTACACGTCGCGGCCCAACTTGACCGCCCGATAACACTTGCAACTTTGTATGCCGCGCAATCTGGACCGACAGGAGAGCTTACCCTTCGCAACGCCATCGAGGTTTCTCAGAGAGCGGGTTTGCAGGCCGGATATGGCAAACGCAAGTTGGGGGATTTTGATGCAAACTTGGCACCTGCGTTATTGGTTTTGGAAGATGAAAAGGCCATTGTCTACCATGGCCGCACAAAAGATGGGCACCTCTTAGTATTTGATCCGGCTCTTGGTGATGGAATCGGCGAAGTTTCGGAAGACAAGCTAAGGCAAATATACACCGGATATGCCATATTGTTTCGTCGCAATCATCAAGAAGACGTGGCAACTGGCGACGCCCCTGTTTCCGGCCACTGGTTCTGGTCGGCAATGGCAGCGAACCGATGGTCCTATACACAGGTGGGTCTTGCCGCAGCGCTTGCCAACTTGCTGGGCCTGTCGACCTCGATCTTCATCATGGTTGTTTATGACCGTGTGTTGCCAAACGAGGCCACCGAGTCCCTTATCGCTCTGACGGTCGGGGTCGGCCTCGCGCTTGGGTTTGATTTCGTTTTGAAACTTTTGCGTGCAGGGTTCATTGATCGCGCCGGACAAAAGGCCGATCTGCTGATGGGACGGCGCGTGTTCGATCAAATTTTGAACATTCGCATGAAATCCCGAACCGGATCCACCGGCGCCATGGCAAGTACCGTTCGTGAGTTCGAAACGCTGCGAGAATTCTTCACTTCGGCAACACTCGTTGCATTAGTTGATCTACCATTCATCGCCCTGTTCGTCTTTGTCATTTACCTGGTTGGCGGACCATTGGCGCTTGTCCCGGCGCTCGCTGTTCCGTTTGTCCTGCTGACCGGTGTCGCAATACAGCCCCTGTTGTCGCGCCTTGCAGAAAAGAGTTTCTCAGACGGCCAATCCAAACAATCCGTCCTTGTAGAGACCGTATCAGGGCTTGAGACTATCAAAACCACCTCAGCCGCCCGGCAAATGAGGACACGCTGGGAAAACGCGATGGAACGCCAGTCTTCTCACGGCATTCGCAGCCGGACGGTGACACAGTTCGCATTGAATTTGACTGGTTTCACCCAACAGGCTGCGCAGGTGCTGATCGTCTTCTTTGGCGTTTTTCTGATAACGGACGGTCAGGCCAGTATGGGGGCATTGGTCGCTTCGGTGATGCTGACGGGGCGCGCCCTGGCCCCATTGGGCCAACTTGCCCAGACGTTGACACGCGTCAATCAGGCGCGAAGTGCCTACCGTAGCCTGAATGAACTGATGCAGGCCGAAAGCGAAAAACCGCCGGGGCGCACCTGGGTCAGTCGGGACGGTTGCGAAGGTCGTATCACCTTCAAGGATGTGCATTTTGCTTACCCGGATCAGCCCCACGACACATTGGCCGGAGTTTCATTCTCGATCGAACCGGGTGAGAAAGTCGCGATCTTGGGACCAATCGGCTCCGGGAAAAGCACTATTGGTCGCCTGTTGCTTGGGCTGTACGAAGCGCGTGCGGGGTCGGTCATGTTGGATGGGGCAGATATACGTCAGATTGATCCCGGCGATTTGCGTAGGAATATCGGATCCGTGCTACAGGATATCTGGTTGTTTTCCGGCACTGTACGCGAAAACATAAAAAGCGGTGCTGTCAGAGCGCGTGATCAGGACCTGATCCATGCAGGTAAGGTGGCAGGGGTTGAAGACTTTCTAGCCGATACACGCAGTGGATATGACCAGAAAATAACAGAGCGGGGTGAAGGCCTTTCAGGGGGGCAGCGACAAGCCATTGCATTGGCCAGGGCGTTAGTCGGGCGTCCTCGGGTTTTGCTACTGGATGAACCGACCAGCGCGATGGACGTAAAAACCGAAGCAAACGTGATCCAACGCCTTAAACAAGCGACGCAAGACACAACAATGGTAATAGTGACACACCGCACCAGCCTGTTGGAACTCGTCGACCGAGTCATTGTAGTCGAGAACGGACGCATTAGCGCTGACGGGCCGAAAAGTATGCTTTCCCAACATGCCCGCAAATCACGGAGGCACCTGAATGTCGCGGCATCCTGACCTTGCCACGCTCGCCCGTGAAATGCGCGGTCGCTCACCCATACGTGGATCCTTGCTTTTGTTGGTTATCACTTCTTGCCTAGGCGCACTGGGACTCTGGGCGCATCTGACCGAGCTGGACGACGTGACCCGCGTTGACGGCCGAATTGTCCCCTCGGCAGACATTCAGGTGATTGAAGCCACTGAACCCGGCGTTCTGCAGTCATTGAAGATACGTGAGGGGCAAGTGGTTGAAAAAGGCACACTGCTGATGGAGTTTGAGACAACCCAAATCGACAGCCAACTGGGCCAGGAACAGCAGCGCGCATTTGGCTTGATGGCGCGCACTCAACGCTTGCAGGCCGAGATTGATGGTACTGACCTTCAGTTTACGGCGGCCCTGGTCCAAGGCGCTCCTGAGGTCGTGCGATCAGAAACCGCACTCTATCAGGGGCGACAAGCCGAGCTGAGAGCAGAAATCGCCATTCTGCAACGTCAACGGCAGCAACGACAACAGGAATACGAAGAAGGCCTTGTGGACCGTGTCACCGCGGACCAAACGCTCAACTTGCTAGCTGAAGAACGCGCTATGATGGAGCCGTTGGTCCAAAAGCGCATGGAGCCAGCCACAACGCTTCTGACCCTTCGCCGTGGTGAGGCCGAATGGGAGGGTCGTCGTACCCGGGCCATCGCCGCAACCAACAGGTTGAAAACCGGGCTTGAGGAAATCGATGATCGCATCCGCGCAACCCGCAGCCGGTTTCGGAGCGCGGCGCTGACTGATCTGGCGCTGGCAACCACGGAACTTGCTGCCTTGCAGCCAGCTTTGCCCGCCCTGCGCGATCGGGCTGAACGGGCGCAGATAAGATCTCCGGTCCGCGGCATCGTTAACCGCATTCATCGCAGCACGATCGGAGGGTTGGCACGCAGCGGTGAGGAGTTACTGGAAATTGTTCCTTTGAACGACACTCTGCTTGTCGAAGCCTATGTGCGACCGGATGACATCGCTTTTCTGCATGCCGGACAATCGGTCAAGGTCAAAATAACCGCCTATGACTTTGCACGTTACGGTGCATTGGACGGTCAGATCACTCGTATCGGCGCCGACACAATCACACGATCCGAGCGCAATGACGAAGAGGTTTTCGTTGTTGAGATTGAGACCAGCAATTCGATGTTGGACGCCGATGGACTGGCCGTAGAAATAATCCCCGGAATGATTGCAGAAGTCGACATCCTGGCAGGCCGGAAAACGGTTATGGAGTATCTGCTTCAACCGGTTGTCAAAATCAAAGACAGGGCCCTGCGTGAATAGAGAAAAGCGGTTGGAACCCATTCTAGCGCGGCAAATGAACGGGGCCTTGTACACCGAACGATTGCTCCCTTAGGAAGCTGGTTGCCTGAACTGTTTGTCGAACAATTGCCGGAACACACTATCATTCTCGATCAGGGTGTCCAGATTGCCTTCTTCGATGACGGCACCCTCCTGAATGACAACGATCTTGTCCGCCTCAAGCACCGTCGACAGCCGATGAGCGATAACAATCGTTGTTACATTCTCGGTCAGCTTTTCCAGCGCCGTTTTCACTAGCGTCTCGGATTCCGCATCAAGGGCACTGGTGGCTTCGTCCAGCAACAGGATTTCGGATTTGCGCAAGATCGCGCGGGCAATGGCGAGCCGCTGTTTTTGCCCACCGGACAAAAATGCCCCGTTTTCGCCAACCTGCGTGTCGTAACCATATTCCATCTTACAGATGAATTCGTGCGCATGGGCCGCACGCGCCGCTTCCACCACTTCGTCGTCTGTCGCATCTGGACGCGCGAACCTCAGGTTCTCCATGATTGAGGCTGAGAACAGGAACGTCTCCTGCCCTACATAGGAAATTTTTTGGCGCAACGACTCAAAAGTTGCGCCTTGCAGATCCTGGCCATCTATTTCGACCGCCCCGCTATCTGGATCGTAAAACCGCATGATCAGGCCGAAGATTGTCGATTTACCGCCACCGGACTGACCGACCAGTGCCGTGGTTTTCCCAGCTTCAAACGTCAGGTTCATATCCGAGATGACGTTGGGTTTTCCCGCATACCCAAAGGTCAGATCCCGAAGGCGGATTTCCCCGGGACCAGGGGCAAGGGGCTTAGCGTCAGGGCTTTCCCGCATCGGCTCTTCTTCGTCCAACAATTCGAACATCATGCCGATAGGAATCAACGTCGTTTCGATGACGACTCGCATTTTTGAAAGACGTTTTGCCGGCTCATACGCCATCAACAGCGCGGTGATAAAGGACATTAACTGACCGGCGGTCGTGGGCTCGCTGCCTGCGAAGCCAATCGTGCTAACCACAAGTATGGCAGCGATCGCGAGACCCGCAAGGAACTCCATCAGCGGGCTGGCGATTGACTGCAGTTTCGCAATCGAATTCGCGCGTTTTTCAACCGAACGGACAGCGGTGTTCATACGTCCCGCCATGTGGTCTTCCAAGGCAAAGACCTTGATGATCGTGATACCACCCGACGTTTCCTGCAGGACCTTGTAGATCTCGGACAGTGACTTCATCTCGGATTTCATAATCGACCGAACTTGTTTGAGCAGGAAACGTACGCTGATCAATGCCACTGGGCCAACGACGAAAAACAGCACCGAAAGCAGCGGCTGCTGATAGATCATCACAAAAACCAAGCCGATCAATGTCAGCAAATCGCGCACAAAGCTAGTTACGATGACATTAACCAAACGCCGGGCCGCCTGTGCACCCTGTGTGACGCGCATCAAAAGGCTGGACGACTCGTTCCTTGAGAAAAAGCCGACACCGCGTTTGATCAATTTCGCATATAAACGTTCCTGCTGAACGGCAATTATGCGGTTGCCTGCCCGCGCCAGAAAAATAGCCTGAACATAGGACGCGGCGGCCTTGCCAAAAAACAGGGCAAGCACAGCTGCTGCAATTAGAAAGACCTGAGCCCGCATCTCGGGTTCGGTCATCGCGTTGACGATGTTTTCCATCATCCACGCGGTGCCAGCCGTGGTCGCGGCGACCACGACCATGGCAATCATCGCGATTCCGTATAGCCAACCCTGGCTTCGGAAACTCTCGCCCAACAGACGACCAATATGGCCCGACTGCCATTTGGCCCAGGTCTTTTTGATCATTTCGTTCTCCAAAACCTTATGAACGCTCTTTTCCGAAGCACAGTAATGGCCTTATTTCTTTACCAACCCACGACGGCTGGACAAGTTGCTGCTTGTTACGCCCGACCGCTGCAAGAATCCATAGCCCGCGCCCAGATTGTCTACGCGCTGTGACTCGGTAAACATCAGGTATGAGCGACTTTATCCCGTTTAATACTAAAATACTGTCTTTTAACATAAAACTCACCTCATCGGCTTTTATGTTTAGCTGTTCCACGGGAGTTTATAGGCGCTTTATCGCCATTCGACATCACCCAGGAATATATACCCGGCCCCGTAGATTGTCTTGATCAGGCGTGGGTTTTTGGGATTCTCCCCCAGCTTGGTCCGCAACCGAGAGATGCGAACATCCATCGCGCGATCAAAGCTGTCTCCAGCTGCACCGCCAAGGGCTTCTTGCATCTGTGCCCGGCTGATCAGACGTTTGGGGCTGTCTAAAAACAGGCGCAGAACTTCGCCCTCGGCATGACTAAACGGTGTTTCTTTGCCGCAACCATCGATCAGAACATATCGGTCAAAATGCGCAGTCCAGCCATTGAAACCGGCCACGTTCGACTGAGAGTTCTGTATTCTGGGGGATCGCAACCTGGCACGGATGCGGGCCACGACCTCAGCCGGGTCAAACGGCTTGGTGATATAGTCATCTGCCCCAAGCTCCAGCCCTGTCACGCGGTCTTGCACCTGCGCCCGGCCAGAGATGATAATCACAGCTGCCCCCCGCTCTAACGCCAGTCGATGCACAAGCGCCAGCCCGTCCGTATCGGGCAAAGACAGATCAACCAGACACACATCCGGCGTCACACGTTTCAGCGCAGCCTCAAACTCCCTTGCCCGCGCAAAGCTTTGGGTACGAAATCCTGCCTCTTCCAAAGCATCGGTCAGAACGCGACGAATTTCTGGTTCGTCATCGACAATTGTGATCAACGGTTGCGTCATGAGGGGGCCTCGGTACGGATTAGTGCAGACAGTTGCGCACGGGTGAACGGTTTACTCAGGACCGGGGCCAGAGTCAGCGCCTGCTGGTGCAACGGGTCAGAAAACGGCAAAGACGTCATTAAAATACACTGCAAACCCGGTTTAAGCTGTGCCAGCAACTCAAGGCCGGTTCCCTGCCCTTCCAGCCGAATGTCCGACAACACCAAGGCGATATCCTGTATATCGGCTGTCAGGGCCAGCGCTTCGTCGACGGATGTGGCCTCGATCACGGAAAACCCCAACTCCACAAGCATGTCACGGAACTGCCCGCGCAGATCGTCATTATCTTCGACCAGCAGAACCAACCCGTCCTGAATTGGCGGAGCAGGGCGATAAGGCAAACGCATTGATACCATCGCACCCGAAGGCGTGTTACGCAGGCTCAAATCGCCGCCCGCCAGTTTTACAGTGTCGTACACCATCGGCAGACCTAGCCCCGAGCCCTTGCTGCCCTTGGTCGTAAAGAATGGGTTCAGCGCTTTTTCCAACCCTTCCTTTGAAAATCCCGGCCCCGTGTCCGAGACCGAGATTTCGATCCAGATGTCACCAATCTTATGCGAACTGATTGTGACTTGTCCGAACCCGCCACATGCATCGCGTGCATTCAGAACAAGGTTCAACAGCGCGTCCTGAACCATGCCCGGATCCAACAGCAGCGCCTCGTCCGGCAGGGTGTTTACCATCGATAGGCCGACACCGCGCGGCAAAGAAGGTGAGGCGAGAACACGCAAATCTTCCAACAAGCTGCGCATATCGGTTGCTTTGGGCTGAAACGTTCGGTTTCCGGTCATATCCGCGATCCGGTTTAGCAATTGTCCACCCCGTCGGGCGGTTTTTTGGGTCGCGGCCACCAGTTCATGCGCCTCTGTGGGAAGATCCATTTTTTCCAGTCGGGACTGCATGCCCAAAATGATAGTCAGAAGGTTCGAGAAATCATGCGCCAAACCGCTGGTCATTTGCGCCGCCATTGCCCGGCGTCGTGTCTGTTGCAGGGCCACACGTGCTTGCGTTTCCTCGGTGATGTCGACCGACATGACATAAACGCCGCCCTCTTCATCCGGAGAAAACGAAACGCGGATACGGCGCGAATCCTGATCCTCGGTAAACTCAAACACTGACGTTTCGCCGCCATAGGCTTTTTGCAAGTGGGGTTCGACGCGGGCAAAAGCCGAAGCGCCCAGTGCTTCCGAGATATGCATGCCCAGGATTTCGGACGGGCGGCCCGGCATGACCGAGCTGAGACGGCGGTTGGAATGATCATACCGCCCGTCGGAATTTAGATGCGCGATATGGGCCGGCATCATTTCGGTCGTCATACGGGTCCGGGCTTCGATCTCGATCAGTTGGCGTTTTGCTTCCTCGAGGGCTGTGTTTGTTGCGGCAAGCTTCCGGTTGGCGGCAGCAAGTTCCTCGGCCCGGACAAGCAATTGGCCTGACAGCACCTCGGAACGCGCGCGCAGCAGTGCCTCGGCCTTTTTGGTGCTTGTAATATCGGTGTAAACGGACACCCATCCACCTTTGGGTAGCGGCGCACCTTCGACTGAGATCACGCAGCCATTTGCCCGGACACGCTCCAAGTAATGCGGCTCAAAGGTCAGCGCCTGTTGAACGCGCTGATTGACGGCTTCTTCTATGTTGATATCCGTGCCGTACTCACCCTGTGACGCAAGATAGCGGATCGTTTCGGCGAACAACGCTCCGGGCTGAACCAGTTCATCCGGCAGATCAAACATATCCTGAAAGCGGCGATTACTAACCACCAGGCGCAGCTGACTGTCATAGATCGACAGCGCCTGTCCGATCAGGTTCAAGCCCGCGCTTGTCATAGACTTTATCTGTTGATCTGTAATGTCCAACTTCGCCCTCCCGACAAGTTATGCGTAGCATTGGATTAATCGAGGGTGTAGGGGGCAAGAACACCGCAGGTTGCGTTAGTAACGCGGTTTGGATTTTGCGCCGTCCGGCGTTAGCGAATGCAGCGACAACGTGTGATCCATATTGCGCATCCGATGTCGCAGCATCTGCCGCCCTAAACGCGCCAAGTCCGCGGCATAGGCCGGGTCGTCCGCAACATTCTGCAATTCTCCTTCGCCCTCATGATCGAACAACAGTGGCGGTAGGTCAGCGGCGAACTCGACCAGCGTAAAGCGCTCGTTGCGCAGAATGCCCAGGCACGACTCGCTGAAGCCTGTTCCCAGCTTTTGTTGCCACACCGATGGGGCTTCAGGATCGGCGAAATCCAATTCGCTGAAAGTATAGCCGCGCCAGTCTTCAAGTTCCTCGCCTTGTAACAAGGGCATCAATGACCGCCCGTCCATTGCGTTCGGGGCAGGTTGACCGACCCATTCCAGAATAGTCGGAGTGATGTCGATCGACTCGGTCGGTGCAGTTACCACCGATCCTGACAGCGCTTCGTTACCTGGCAGCCGGATGATCAAAGGCGTATGATAGGCCGCGTCATAAACGGTCATTTTGCCCCAGCTGTGGCGATCACCCAGCATCTCTCCGTGATCTGACGTGACCACCAGCAGCGTGTCGTCGTATTGACCGCTTTCTTTGAGGAACTGGATGATGCGCCCGATATGGTGATCCACTTCGGTCGCGAGCCCCAGATAAACGGATCGCAGAATCTGGATATTCTCAACATTGGGATCAACGCTTTCGAAACCCAGGACGACATCCGCAGCCGTTTGCTTGTCTATTGCCGGACCAAAGAAGGGATGCATGGCCAGTTCCTTGGCCTTATCAGGAAACCCGGCCGGTTCAGGCAGCGCGGCTGGATCGTACATATCGTTATAAGGCGCGGGCGCGACAAGCGGCGGGTGTGGCCGGATATAGGTTAGATGAGCGAACCAGTTCTGGTCTTTGTAGGCCGCAATACTGCTGAGAAACGCGTCCGTCAAAAACGCCGTGTCGCTGTCTTCGGCCCGATAAAGGGCCGGGTCGTTCAGGCGCGGCGTACCACCGTTGGGGGCGGTCGGTTTGTGCACATCCCAATAGGTGTCAAAGCGGTAGCCCCGCCTCATCAGATGCGATCGCCAGGGATAGGATTCCTCTAACCGCATTTCGAGAAATTCATCGAATCCTGCCATGGGGTTTTCATAAGATTTCAGAACCGGATCGTTCGGATCATGCACGCGGGGATCGGCAGAGGTGTCGGTATAACCGAACAGCATGGGCAGGTAGCCGGCCTTGCGCATTTCAGTTGCAAGATTGGGCGTGTCGTGCCGCAGTGGCGTGCCATTGCGGACGGACCGGTGGTTCATCGCGTACTGCCCGGTCAGGATTGAGGCCCGCGACGGCCCGCAGGGATTGGTGACGGAATAGTGGCGGTCAAAACTGACGGCTTCGCCCCGAAGCGCGCGCAGGTTTGGCAGATCGACATGGGCCGCCAACGCACCGTGCAGGCAATCCGCCCTCAACTGATCAATGATAATGAACAGAATATTTCCCGGTTTCTGCATTCTGCCAACTCTGATTCTAACACTGTGCTCCTGCCGCAAACCCTGTCTTGGTTCTCTGGTCTCCACAAGCGCTTCGGTGTGCTGAGTTTTGGGTGACCCTAAACTCTGCGCCCTTCGGAAAACAGCTCGGTCGAAATGGGTGTTTAAACAGGCACGGGCCGGGCACAAATTGTTACACCACTGCCTATGCGCGGCGACGAATCCTCAAACATTCTAAAAATGCGTTGCAGCAAGGCGCTGTTTCACATCACATACACCCATGACGCAACCCATGATACATTCGGACAGTGACGCAGATGGCGTCTGCCTGCGTATTTCGGGTGAGATGCTGACCCAATCGCTGGACACCGTCGAACAGGCTTTTGCCGCAGTTCAGCCGCAAGGGGGCAACATTACGTTTGATCTGTCCAAGGTCGAGGCGTTGGATACTGGCGGCGCGTGGTTGATTGCCGATCTGGCGCGTCGCTCGCGGAAACTTGGCGCTGAGATCCGGTTTGAAGGGTTAAGCCCTGCACAATCCGCCCTGCTTGACACGGTGGCCGAGAATATTCCGGACGAACCGGGTACCGAGGTCCAACCCCGCAGCTTTGTCGATTGGGTAGCTGCCGTCGGTGAACGCACAGCCGGAGCATGGAAGGACACCATGTCCATGCTGGGCTTTTTGGGTCTGACATTGCACCGGTTGACCCGTACGATCGTTATGCCATGGCGACTGCGTCAGGCGGCATTGGTGTCGCAGATGGAAGAGGTCGGATTAAAAGCCATCCCCATCGTTGCCCTGATGGGGTTTCTGATCGGCGTTGTGCTGGCGTTTCAGGGCGCGACCCAGCTAAAACAGTTCGGAGCCGAGATTTTTGTGGTTGAGCTGATCTCGATCTCGGTCTTACGCGAACTGGGTATCCTGCTGACCGCCATTATTGTCGCGGGCCGCTCTGGGTCTGCATTCACCGCATCCATCGGCTCGATGAAAGTGCAGGAAGAGATTGACGCCATGCGCACGCTGGGTCTGGACCCAATCGAAGTGCTGGTGATCCCGCGAGTTGTGGCCTTGCTGATCATGCTGCCGATCCTTGGATTTATTGCTGATATGGCCGCCCTGATCGGTGGAGGCTTGATGAGTTGGATCGACCTTGACATCAGCCCAGGCATGTTTGTGACCCGTTTGAAGGAAGGCACGGGCATCTGGCATTTCGCCATCGGCATGATCAAGGCACCGTTCTTCGCTGTCGTCATCGGTGTAATTGCTTGCTGGCAGGCGATGCAGGTCAAAGGTTCGGCTCAGAGCGTTGGTCAAAGAACGACGGCATCTGTGGTTCAATCAATCTTTATGGTCATCGCCTTGGATGCCCTGTTCTCGATCTTTTTCGCGACGTTGGATATCTGACATGGACGGGACCGTGCTGCAGCAGACTTCGGGCACCGATACTCAGCGCGAGGCAGTGATCCGTGTGCGCAACCTGACCAACCAGTTCGGGTCGCAGGTTGTTCACCAGAACCTGAACTTGGATGTCTGGCGGGGCGAGGTGCTGGGCATCGTGGGCGGTTCGGGCACAGGCAAGTCGGTTTTATTGCGCACGATTGTCGGGCTTAACAAACCCGCCGCTGGCAGTATCGAAGTGCTGGGTGTCGACGCACTGAACGGCCCCGAACAAGAACGGCGCAGGATAGAAAAACGCTGGGGTGTGGCGTTTCAGGACGGGGCGCTGTTTTCCTCTCTGACCGTATTGCAGAACGTCATGGCCCCGTTACGCGAACATACCGGGCTGAGCGAAAAGCTGATGCAGGCTTTGGGGAGCCTGAAGATCAGCCTGGTGGGGTTACCGCAACTCAGCTGCGAGAAATTTCCATCAGAACTGTCCGGTGGCATGCGCAAGCGTGCTGCTCTGGCGCGCGCCCTGGCGCTGGATCCCGAAATCGTATTTCTGGACGAACCCACCGCCGGATTGGACCCCATTGGAGCCGCTGCTTATGACGAGCTGATCGGTGAATTGCAGCACGCATTGGGATTGACGGTTTTCATGGTGACGCATGATCTGGACAGCCTGTATGCCATTTGCAACCGCGTTGCCGTACTAGCAGAAAAACGCGTGCTGGTTGAGGGGCGGATTGAAGAAATGACCAAAGTCGACCATCCTTGGGTGCAAGAGTATTTCACCGGCCCCCGGGCGCGCGCAGCGCAAGAGAAGGGGCACGATAGGTAGAGATCATGGAAACCCGAGCGAATTACATCCTGATCGGCGCTTTCACCCTTGCGGGTATCCTCGGGGCATTCGGATTTTTCCTATGGCTCGCAAAGTTCGAGGTCTCGCGACAATACGCTTATTATGACGTTTTGTTTGACAACGTTTCGGGACTTTCAGCAGCAGGCGGCGTAAGTTTTAATGGCCTGCCGGTTGGGCAAGTCATTTCGTTGACCCTCGACGATGACGACCCATCCAAAGTGCGGGTCAGGCTTGAGATTGACGCGGAAATCCCGGTGACCGAGGACACGATTGCACAGCTGCAATCCCTGGGTGTGACCGGCGTCAGTTATGTGGAATTGACCGGCGGGTCCGCCACTGGTGAACGGCTGCCCCAGAACAGTGTCATCCAAAGCAGACGCAGCGCCATCCAGTCGCTGTTCGAAGGCGCACCCAAGGTGCTGGATGAGGCTGTAACCTTGTTGGAAAACCTGAATGCCGTCGTCGACGAAGAAAACCGCCAGAGGGTCAATAACATTCTGGACAATCTCGGCGCAGCCTCGGGGCGGTTGGACAGGACACTTTCTGATTTTGAGAGCCTATCCGGGGATCTAAGCGGCGCTGCCAAGAAGATCGGGGATTTCACCGATGGGTTGGATAATCTGGTACAGACCGCTGAAACAACACTAAACACAGGCAACGACACACTGGAAAGCGTCAAAGCAGCGTCTGACTCTGCCACTGCGGCTTTGGACAGTGCAAAAACTGTGATTGAAAGCGCGGGTGAGGTGATACAAGACGATGTAAAACCGTTCATCGACCGGGCCTCAACCCTGGCTGAAGACCTGAACGTGCTGACGGATGAGGCCGAGATGTCGCTGGACGTCATTACCGAGACATTCGAGAATGCAAACAGCACCCTTGGTTCGATAACGGTTGCGATGGACTCGACGAAAGGCACGCTCAGCGCCGCCGAGCGCGCCTTTGACTCGGCCAACAGGATTCTTGATGAAGATGTCGGTGTCGTGATGGACGATATCCGAACAGCGGCCAACGAGGTTTCTGCGACCGTGAAGAATGTCACCGAACGGCTGGATGACATCTCGGCCGATGTACTCAGCGCCTCACAATCAGCCTCAGAACTGTTGGGAACGATAGATGCCATAGTGCAGGACAATCGACGCCAGCTATCGACTTTTTTGCGAGTCGGCCTGCCGCAATTCACCCGCTTTATCGAAGAGTCGCAACGGCTGGTCATTAATATGGATCGCCTGGTCGACAGAGTTGAACGTGATCCCGCGCGTTTCCTTCTGGGCACACAAGCATCGGAGTTTGGCCAATGATAAGGCATTTTCTTGTGGTCCTTGCCCTTGTGTCGCTTGGGGGATGCGCAGGTCTGGGAACACTGCGGCAGGCGTCCAAGCCGAACGACCTGTATCTTCTGACGCCCAAAAGCACATTTTCTTCGGCTTTGCCGCGTGTTCAAAAGCAGATCGTGGTACAGGAACCGACGGCGACGGCTGCGGTCAACACGGATCAGATCGCAATCCAGCCGACGCCGTTTCAGGTGCAATACCTGCCGCGCGCCCGCTGGGTGGATCGCGCGCCGCTGATCGTTCAGGCGTTGCTGGTCGAAAGTTATGAAAACAGTGGCAAGGTGGCGGCCGTGGGCCGGTCAACGGTCGGTTTGCGCCCCGACTACGTCATCGCGCCTGATATTCGGGAATTCCAGGGGCTGGTGGTTAATGAGACCGAAGGCACCAAGACCATTCGGGTCGAAGTTCGCATCAATATCAAGATCATTGACGAGTTTGACGACAAGATCATCGCATCCAACTCGTTCCGCGAGTATGTGGTTTCGGCCAGCGACCAAACCCCGGATCTGGTCAAGGCGTTTGACGACGCTCTGGGTAGAACCATGCGGGATGCCGTCGAATGGAGCGTGCGCAGGATCAGCGCCCATGCCGCCAACAACCCTCGGCAAAGCTGAAGCCACCAGCGCCCACCATCTTGCCAAGAGGCCTTTGCGTCCGCAGCGTGAAACGCACATCATGAACCAGACGGAACTTATGTTGCAGTCGGATACTGAGCCGGCACCCCGGCTCAGATTCCAAGTGTTTTGAGAGGCCTCAAGGCATCATGTGGTTGGCCGCTAGGCTGCGTTTGTGAATTCCCTGACGAACTGTGGATAGTCGGTATAACCCGTCGACCCGCCCTTGTAGAAAGTCGACTTATCAACCTTGTTGAGCGGCAACCCCTCCTTAAAGCGGCGTACCAAGTCCGGGTTTGAAAGGAACGCGGCTCCGAACGAGATCAGGTCGGCGTGACCGCTCTGAATGGCCTTTTCCGCGCGTTCTTTGGTGTAGCCATTGTTGGCAATATAGGGGCCAGAGAAAAGCTTACGCAGTTTGCCGTAATCAATAGTCCTGGATGCGCCAGCAACATGCCCACCAAAATCCATGCTGGTTTCCAGTACGTGAAGATAACCCAGACCTCTTCCAGAGAGGACGGCG
The DNA here is from genome assembly GCF_059610165.1 of Ruegeria sp. YTSA135. Taxonomy (NCBI): domain Bacteria; kingdom Pseudomonadati; phylum Pseudomonadota; class Alphaproteobacteria; order Rhodobacterales; family Roseobacteraceae; genus Ruegeria; species Ruegeria sp. YTSA135. The sequence goes on from NZ_JBXWNC010000003.1 coordinate 203,869, forward strand.
ACAATTTCCTCGAAATGCCGTTGCGGATCAGAATCCGACATGCTGTTGAAGGTGTTTTCCGGCGATAGCCGCACACCGATCCGACCTACCGGTAAGACGTCAGTCACAGCATCAAGAACTTCGTTCAAAAAACGCATCCTGTTTTCGATGCTTCCCCCATAGGCATCTTCGCGTTTGTTCGTGCCATCGCGCAGGAATTGATCAATCAAATAGCCGTTTCCGGCATGAACCTCGACTCCATCGAAGCCAGCCGCCAAGCAATTCTCGGCTGCTTGCCGATACTGCGCGATAACATCCTTTATTTCCCCGACTTCCAAAGCCCGTGGTGTTTCAAAAGGTTGATATCCCGTCGCGGTAAACGCAACGCCATCCGGCAAGACGGCAGATGGTGCGACGGGCACGCAGCCGTTGGGTTGGTGACTATTGTGCGAAATCCGGCCGCAATGCTGCAGCTGCGCAAAAATTCGGCCGCCTTGCGCATGGACTGCATTCACGACGCGCAACCATCCTGCGGTTTGCTCGGGCGTGTACAGGCCGGGTGTGCATGGGTATCCAACCCCTTGGTGCGATACGGGTGCAGACTCTGTGATGATCAAACCGGCTGATGCGCGCTGCCGATAGTGCTCGATCATAAGGGGGGTGGGGACGCCCTCGGGGGTTGCGCGGCTACGCGACAACGGTGCCATTACCATTCGATTGCGAAGTTTCAGATCGCCGATTTGGGTGGGTGAGAACAAGTTGGGTGTCATAGTCATCTTTCTTAGGTCATTTGTCCTATTTTTTTAATAGGTCAAGCGTCCTAGGTTTGTAAAGTTCTATTTTGAAATACTTTTAACGATTGACTCCTTAGGACAGTAGACCTAATACCCACTACAACAACTAAGTTCGGTTCAGACTGTATTATGGTCAAGCTTGGAAGGACGCGGGCATGAAAGCATCGGATACGCGCGAAAAGATTGTAACCGCTGCGGACAAGCTGATCTATGAACGCGGGTTCGACTTTACGTCTTTCGCAGATATTGCAAGCGTCGTGGGAATCTCGCGCGGCAACTTCTATTACCACTTCAAGACCAAGGATGAGATTCTGGATGCTGTTATCGAGCGTCGAATTCGCGACAGGTCAGAAATGCTGGGAGGATGGGTCGAAGCCGGCCATTCCCCTAAACAGTGCGTCGCAAACTTCATCCGAATCTTGTTGATGAACAACCAAAAGATCCGCTCCTACGGGTGCCCCGTCGGGACGTTGTTTCTGGAATTGTCAAAGCTGAACCATCCCGGCGAGTCCGGTGCGCGCGATCTGTTCGATCTGTTCCGAGTCTGGCTGGCTCGGAGGTTCAAGGAAATGGGCAGAGAAGAGGATGCCGATGCACTGGCCATGCATATTCTGGCGCGAAGCCAAGGTGCGGCAACCCTTGCCAACGCCTATCCCGACGAGCCGTTCCTTGAACAAGAAGTGCAACAAATGCTGGCCTGGCTTGATGCGGTGGCCGATGGCGCAATTATCAAAACCTAGACGGAAATATCATGTATATCATCACCCTCAACCTGACAGAAAAGAAAAGCAAAGCGGCAGAGTACATGGCTGCACATAACGAGTGGATTGCAAAAGGGTTCGATGACGGGACTTTCCTTATTGTCGGCAGCCTGAAACCTCAGGGTGGCGGTGCAATACTTGCCGTTGCGAGTAGTCGGGACCAACTTGAAGAACGGGTGGCGGCTGACCCGTTTGTTGCGGAAGGCATTGCGACGCCCCACATTCAAGAGGTCGCACCCGGCCGAACTGACGCGCGGTTGGCGTTTCTGAAAGGCGCCGCTGCATGAGCGCGCTTTTTGTTGGACCTGATGGGCGCACAAGATGTAAATGGGCTGGCGCCGCACCCGAATTCTTGGACTATCATGATAGGGAATGGGGTTTTCCCGTTGCAGACGATACCCGTCTCTTTGAAAAGCTGTGCCTAGAAAGCTTCCAATCAGGGTTGAGCTGGCGGACAATCCTGAACAAGCGCGAGGGCTTTCGCGCCGCCTTTGACAGGTTCGATTTTCGGAAGATAGCAACATATGGGCAAGCGGACGTAGATCGTTTGCTAACTGATGAATCCATCGTGAGACACAAGGGCAAGATCGCTGCGGTGATCAACAACGCCGGGCGTGCTGTTGAAATGGTTGAGGCCGAAGGATCACTGGCCAGCTTTTTCTGGCGCTACGAACCGCGACCTGAAAATCTCGCACCGCCGCAATCCCGGTCAACCAGCCCGGAATCCGAGGCAATTGCACGAGAGTTAAAGCGCAGGGGGTGGAAATTCCTGGGGCCAACAACGGTCTATGCATTCATGCAAGCCATGGGGTTGATCAATGATCACGCTGAGGAATGCTTTGTGCGCGCCAAGGTTGAGGCGGCGCGGCGCGTATTCAAACAGCCATAGCACCCGATGTCGCCTGGCAACAAATGCGCCCAATAATTAGGCGTTCATGCCGGAGTTGACCGGAAATTCGTCAGCCCGCATTTACAATGTGCATCCGCGATCCTTTACTTTCAGGCAAATGAACGACTCAGCCGCACATGCCCTGCCCCTATTGGTGTTTTCTGATTTGGATGGGACGCTATTGGATCATTGCGACTATGGCTGGGACGCGGCCAAACCCGGTCTTGAGCGATTGAGAGATCTGGGGGCCGGCCTTGTTCTGGCCAGCAGCAAGACAGCGGAAGAAATTCGTGTCCTTCAGCAAGAGATGGGTCTGACTGATATGCCCGCTATCGTCGAAAACGGTGCAGGCATCCTCTGGCCCGGCAAACCCGATTCAAAAGACGACGATTATACTCGCCTGCGCGCCGTTGTTGAAATGCTGCCCAAGGGGTTTCTTGGGTTAGGAGACATGACAGATTTCGACGTCGCGCGGGAAACGGGCCTCAGCCCGGCGCAAGCGGCCCTTGCACGCCGACGCAGGTTCAGTGAACCCGGTCTCTGGACGGGGTCTCAAGCCGGCTTGCAGGCATTTTTGAAAGAAGCGGCACGTAACGGAGTTACGGCTCGGCAAGGTGGTCGCTTTCTGACCCTGTCTTTTGGTAGAACCAAAGCTGACGCGATGGCCGAAGTGATCCGGCACCTTAAACCCATCCGCACCATTGCGTTGGGTGATGCACCAAACGACGCGGAAATGATCCAGGCTGCCGATCAGGGCGTTGTTGTCGCCAATCCAGATGGACCGTCAATTCCCCCTTTTCCACCAGACGTAGAAACACAGATACTGAGAACAACACATACCGGGCCGCAGGGCTGGTCAGAGGCGATCCTGACCCTGACTGCGGACCTCTGATCACAAAAGGCATTCGGCATGGCGGATTTTCATCAGAACGGTAACATAACCACCCTGCACAACCTGCGCAGCCGGCCTGCCGGACATCTGGCCCATGAAATTTCGGTTTATGCCGAGACCCGCAAAATCACCCTGATCCTGCCGTGCCTTTACTCCGAACTGGAAGGCCCGGCGCTGGCGGGTATCTTGGACGAATTGGCGCAGGTGAGCTATCTTCACCGTATTGTCGTCGGGCTGGATCAGGCCGACGAGACGCAATACCGTCATGCACGCGCGTTTTTTGCAAAGCTGCCGCAAAACCACACCGTGATCTGGAATGACAGCCCGCGCTTGACCGCACTGCAATCGCACCTGAACGATTTGGGCCTCGCCCCGCAGGAACCCGGCAAAGGCAAGAATGTCTGGTCCTGCATTGGATATCTCTTGGCCTGCGCAGACAGTTCGGTTATGGCGATTCACGATTGCGATATCGTGACTTACGACCGACAGATGCTGGACCGTTTGGTCTATCCGGTCGTGAACCCTACCTTTCCGTTCCAAATGGCCAAGGGTTTCTACCCGCGCATTGGTGATGGCAAGCTGAACGGCCGTGTCACGCGCCTTTTAGTCAGCCCGCTGTTGATTGCATTGAAGAAGGTGGTCGGAGATCGGGATTACCTCGACTACCTGCGCAGCTTTCGTTATCCGTTGTCGGGCGAGTTCGCGATCCGCACCCCTACCCTGCCCGATCTGCGCATCCCGTCAGACTGGGGGTTGGAGATTGGCGTACTGTCCGAGGCCTGGCGCAATCTGGCACCAAAATCCGTCTGCCAGGTCGAAATCGCCGACAACTACGATCATAAGCATCAGGACCTTTCGCCCGAAGACGCCAATCAGGGTCTGAGCCGCATGTCCACCGACATCTGCAAGGCAATCTTCCGCAAGCTTGCCGCAGATGGGACAGTCTTTACCCCGAACACGTTCCGCACTCTGAAGGCAACCTACTACCGCTCAGCGCTGGATTTGCTTGAAAGCTACTACACCGATGCAAGGATGAACGGGTTAGAACTGGATCGCCACAAGGAAGAAAAATCAATCGAGCTGTTTGCCGAAAACATCATCCGCGCCGGTCAGGTTTTTCTGGACAACCCGCATGAGACGCCGTTCATCCCGACCTGGAACCGTGTCCATTCAGCGGACCCTGAATTCCTGCTGCGTCTCAAGGCGGCGGTGTCCGACGATCTTGCAGAATTCACCCCGCATTCGTGATCCAGCGGCATTGATACGGGGCCAGCACGATATCCGGGCCGTTAGTTGCAAGGATTTCCTCAGTTAAGGCATCGGTCCAGGTTTCTTCGGCAATCATGTTAAACTCGGTCGGGCTGACATTCACTGGCTCTGACGAGACATTGTGTAAAGCAAAAATCGACTGGCTGCGATCCAGGCTCTGCCGCCAGATGCCAAAGACACGATTGTCCAACCGCAAGGTGAATTGCGTCGCGTTGGGATGAAAGGCGGGTTGCTGCGCGCGTAGTCGGAGGCGTCGCGACAGTTCCGACAACACCAAGGCCTGATTTGATCCCGGATCAGCCAATCGCGCCAGCAGCTCTGGGTAGTGCCAGCGATGTCGGTTGATTGCCCGATTCATGCCGCGCCGAGCGACCCCCTCATGATCGTTGGGCGTTGCCAGCAGGGAATGGATGTAGAACGCCGGTATCCCCTCCAGCGACATGACAATCGTCTGAGAGCAGATGAAACGCGCCAGATGGTACTGATCCTCTCCGTCAAACGTTTCTCGCATCGCCTCGAAATACCCGCAGTTCAGCTCATAGGGTTCCTCGCGCCCGTCCGGCAGTGCCCGCATTGAAACCAACCCGCCAATACGTCGGACAGTGTCGATCATACGTGTTTTTTCATCAGGCGGCAGAACCCCTTCGGCGGGGCGCATGCCGATGCCGTCATGGCTGGCCGTAAAGTTCAAATAGGCGCATCCCAACTGCGCAGGAGGCATCGCGGCCTGCCATTCACGCAGATATTGTGCTGTCCCCGACTGCATCGCATGCAGGATCAGCGGCGGCAGAGGGAAGTTGTAAACTGCATGCGCCTCATTCCGATTGCCGAAATAGCTGAGGTTCTCAGTTCGGGGAACATTGGTTTCGGTCAACAGGACCAGTGTTTCCGTTGTAAAGTCGCAGAGCAGCCGCAGCAACTGAACGATGGCGTGGGTCTGTGGTAAATGAATGCAGCTGGTACCGATCTCTTTCCAGACAAAAGCCACCGCATCCAGCCGCAGAATCCGCACCCCTTTGTCTATGTGGAGGCGGATGATTCGCAACATCTCCAGCAATACCTCGGGATTTGAAAAATCCAGATCGACCTGATCGTGACTGAAGGTACACCAAACGTATTTCTCGCCCTGATTGGTTTCGACCTGCCGCAACAGGGGCGTGGTGCGGGGGCGCACGACCTGAGACAGATCATCCTCGGGCGAGGCTTCGACAAAGAAACGGTCGTGTGGGGGTTTTCCCTGCAGGTAATTGGTAAACCACGCTCCTTGGCTGGACACATGGTTCAGCACTAGATCGGACATCAGATGAAAGTCGTTCGCAATCCGCGTGATGTCGGGCCAATCGCCCAGCTGAGCACTGACGCTATAGAAGTCAGACACCGCAAACCCGTCATCCGAGGTAAAAGGAAAGAATGGCAGGATATGCACACCGTTGACGACACCTCTGAGGTGGCGGATCAGGAAGTCGTGCAAAAGGTCCAGCGGTTTATGGGCCTGATCTTCGATCGAGTTTCCATAGGTGATCAGGACGCTGTCTTTTTCCGACCAAAGCTTATTGCCGGGCTTGCGGCCTTGTTTCCGCCGATGCGTGCCCGCGGGCCAGAAAGCATCTGTGATCTGCCGCGCCAGTTCAGTCTGATCGTGTTCAGGATAGATCTGAACAAGCAAGTCGTTTAAACGTTTGGAAAAATTGGCAGTCGCACGGGTCAAGGGTCATAGAGCCTCTGCTTTATCCGCTTGATGGTTTTCCAGAATTCGCCACCTGTCAAACATCAATTTCGCCATTGGCGCTTGTTTCAGCGAACGCTTGCGCGGCTGCTCAAATCTTGGTCGTGCCCTCTTGGTCAGACACCGTATCGCGCCATGAACATATCCACGGCCTGTAGCGCGATCTCGTCGATTTCCGATTTGCTGAAACTTGTCTGAATGCCCAATGCTGCCTTGGTCCAGATGCGGACCTTGCACAACTCTGAAAACTGTTCCGCCGCGATCTGCACATCTTCGATGGCGAGTTCACCCTTTGCGACGGCCTTCTCAAGATACTCTACCATGTGGCGCTGACCGTTCTGCGGCCCGGCCTCAAAAAAGGCCATACCAAGTTCCGGGAACCGATCCCGTTCAGCGACGCAAACTCGGAACACCTGCTGCGAGAAATCGGACACCAAGAACGCGGCCAGCTGAGTTGCCGCGATTGTCAGGACCTCGCGCGCAGGTTTGGAATCGTCGATCATCGAAATGACGTTTTCAGCCAGTCTTTTGCACTCGGTCTGGGCCACTTCGGTGAACAGCAATCGCTTGTCCGGGAAATAGCTGTACAACGTTGCCTTCGAAACGCCAGCCGCCCGCGCGATGTCATCGACGCTTGCGCCTTCGAACCCATCCGCCATGAAAACCTCTCGGGCGCCGCGCAGCACCTGATCGAATTTGCGGCCCGTCCGAAGGATGGCGGCTGTCTGAGTCATGGGCTCTCCTTGGGTAGCTGATCCCAACAAACTATAAACCGATCAGTTCAGATACAACGATTCGCGCAGTTTTGTTTGGAAATGGCTAATAGTCACTCATTGTTTTTACGCTAGGGCGCTTTGATTTCAGGTGATTTGCTGCGCGGCAAAACAATGCTAACACTCTGCCCATGGTCGAGATTTTTCTGCGCACCCTTCCGTTCTTTGCGATCATCGGCCTGGGGTACTGGGCCGGGCGCAGCCGCTTCTTTACCGAAAACGCGACGGCTTATCTGACCAAGTTTGTTTTCTATTTTGCGCTTTCAGCGATGCTGTTCCGCTTTGCCGCAACGTTGCCTTTTACCGAAATCTTCAACGGGCGGCTGGTTTTGGGCTATCTGCTGGGCACCATGGCAGTCTATCTGTTGGCCACATTTGTGGCTTGGATACGGGGGCTTGATATCCCCACCGCCGCAGTCGAGGCGCAATGCGCGGCGATTGGCAACGTTGGCTTTTTAGGCTTGCCGATGTTGGCCCTGCTGTTATCCGAAGCAGCCATCGGACCCGTTATGCTGGTATTGGCAGTTGATCTGGTGGTTTTTTCCTCACTCATCGTGATCTTGATCAATGCCGGGCGCGACGGGCGCCTCGGCTTGGCGACTCTGCGTCTTATCGGTTTGGGGTTGGTGAAGAATCCTATGATCGTGTCAATTTCTGCGGGCATGCTGTGGTCGGCCTTTCAGATGCCGGTCCCTGACCCGCTGAACGATTTTCTGACCCTTCTGGGCGGGGCAGCAACGCCCGGTGCATTGTTCGCGATCGGAGCATCGCTGGCGTCCAAATCCGCCGAGCGGGTCCAGATCGCGGCCTGGCTGAGTTTTTGCAAGCTGGTCATTCATCCGGCCTTTGTGGCCATTGCCTTGATTTGGCTGATCCCGGTTGCAACTTTTCCAGCCTCGGTCGCTGTTGCTGCAGCTGCGTTACCGGTTGCGGGCAATGTCTATATGCTGGCGGCACATTACCGCGTGGCCCCGCACCGCGCATCAGCGGCAATTCTATTGTCGACCGCGGCCAGCATCTTGAGCGTGCCTGTTGTAATAGCCTGGCTCACAACACTCTGAAAACTGACTTTCAAAAAATGCGTGCGTCCGCCGCCGGCGGTCTTTACGCCACGACCGCGGGTCGTTAGCCATGTCGCAACCCAAGTGAAGGATTTTGCCAGATGGAAACCCTTTCTGAAAATGCCTGTTTCGGGGGTGTTCAGGGCGTTTACCGCCATGCCTCCTCAGCCTGCCAATGCGATATGACCTTTGGTCTGTTTCTGCCCGCCGAGGCCAAGGACGGCCCTGTGCCTGTGCTGTGGTATCTGTCCGGTCTGACCTGCACCCATGAAAACGCCATGACAAAAGCAGGTGCGCAGGCCTGGGCGGCAGAACAAGGCATCGCCGTTGTGTTTCCCGATACCTCTCCGCGGGGTGGAGGTGTCGCGGATCACGAAGACTACGATCTGGGTCAGGGTGCAGGGTTTTATGTCAACGCGACGCAGACGCCGTGGGCACCGCATTTCAAAATGTGGGATTACGTGGCCGAGGAACTGCCCGGCTTTCTGACTGAAAACTTCCCCATCGACGGGGATCGACAGGCGATCACCGGGCATTCGATGGGTGGCCATGGCGCCTTGACGCTGGCGATGAACCTGCCCGGGCGTTTCCGATCCGTTTCGGCCTTTGCGCCGATATCGAACCCGACACGCGCGGATTGGGGTCGCAAGCAGTTGAGCGCCTATCTGGGTGATGACGAGGCCGCATGGGCCAAGCATGACGCCGCGCTACTTATGAAAGAAAAGGGTTTTGATGGCCCGATCCTGATCGACACTGGCGCGAATGATCAATTCATCGACCTTCTGCGCCCCGAGGCGCTCGCCTCTGCAATCGCTGAACGCCGCCAACAGGCCACGTACCGTTTGCAGCCGGGGTATGATCATTCCTATTTCTTTGTGTCGACCTTCATGGAAGACCACATCACCTTTCACGCCGAAGCGCTGTATGGGGATTAACGGATGAGCAAATACGACTTTGACCTGATCATCATCGGGTCGGGCCCGTCGGGACGTTCCGCAGCGATACAGGCGGGCAAGCTAAAACGGCGCGTTCTGGTCATTGACCGCAAGGACAGGTTCGGCGGCGTGTCCGTTCACACGGGTACTATTCCTTCGAAGACCCTGCGGGAAACCGTTCTTAACCTGTCCGGCTGGCGCGAGCGCAGCTTTTATGGGCGCTCATATCGCGTCAAGGATCAGATCCGGGCCGAAGACCTCAAGGCGCGTCTGCATATGACTTTGGACCACGAGGTCGACGTGCTGGAGCATCAGTTCAACCGAAATCACGTGGAAACCCTCAATGGTCTTGCAAAATTTGTCGGCTCGCATGAGGTTGAGGTGGCCACTGATGCCGGGGACAAAACCCGCTTGACGGCGGCCAAGTTTCTGATCGCAACGGGCACCAAAACCTATCGACCGGATTACGTGCCTTTCAACGGCAAGACCGTGGTCGACGGCGACGATTTTCTAGAAATGGCAGAGATCCCGCGATCACTGGTCGTGATTGGGGCCGGTGTTATCGGGGTGGAATACGCCACCATGTTCTCGGCCCTAGACGTGAGGGTGACGCTGATCGAACCGCGCGAAACGTTTCTGGATTTCATCGACAAACGGCTGATCCACGACTTTACCCATCAAATTCGCGAAAACGGCGTCGATCTGCGGTTGGGATCGGCGGTAGAAAAAATCGACGATGCGGGCGATCATGTCGAAGTGACCCTAGACAACGGGCGGCATGTTCGGGCGGAAATGCTGTTGTTTGCAGCCGGACGCATGGGTGCAACCTCGGCGCTTAATCTGGATGCGGTCGGGCTTGAGACGGACCACCGCAACCGGATCAAAGTGGATCGCAAGACCTATCAGACCTCTGTGCCGCATATCTATGCGACGGGGGATGTAATCGGGCATCCCTCGCTGGCCTCAACGTCGCTGCAACAGGGGCGAGTGGCTGCCTGTCACGCTCTGGAAACGCCGACGCTGCCAGAAAGCCCGTGGTATCCCTATGGCATTTACTCGGTGCCCGAGATTTCGACCTGCGGCATGTCAGAGGAAGAGCTGCAAGAGCGCGGTATCCCGTACGAGGTTGGCGTAGCCCGCTTTCGCGAGACATCGCGCGGTCACATTATGGGATTGGAGCACGGGATGCTGAAAATGCTGTTCTCGTTGAAAACCCGCCGGGTTCTGGGCGTGCAAATTGTTGGTGAAGGCGCGACAGAGCTTATCCATATTGCGCAGGCCGTGCTGAACCTCAAAGGCACCGTGGACTATTTCGTCCAGAATACGTTCAACTATCCAACCCTGGCCGAAGCCTACAAGATCGCCGGTTTGGACGCGTTCAACCGAATGCCAATCCCCGAGGAGTTCAAGGTACGCAAGAAACCCGCTGAACCTGAAAAGAAAGAGGCAAAGAAGGCGTGACCACGCTGTACGTCGACGGCGATGCCTGCCCTGTCAAGGCCGAAGCCGAACGGGTGGCCACACGACACAAGGTGCCGATGGCGCTGGTGTCGAACGGCGGGTTGCGGCCATCGCCGAACCCTCTGGTGCAGGTCGTGGTCGTATCCGAAGGTGCCGACGAGGCGGACAAATGGATCGCGGAACGGTGTGGGGATGGTGACGTTGTGATCACTTCGGACATTCCATTGGCTGCGAAATGCGTGGAAGCCGGTGCACGAGTCCTGCGCCCGAATGGTGAGGCGTTTACAGCCGCCAATATCGGCCAACAACTGGCGATGCGTGATCTGATGGCAGACCTGCGCGCAGCCAACCCCTTGGGAATCGGCGGTGGCGGTAAACCTTTTGGCAAGGCGGATCGTTCGCGCTTTCTGGACGCCTTGGAACGCGAGTTGCGTGCGGCGCGGCGCGGGTAGTACTCCCGCCCGTCGGTGACGCATCAAAGATGCATCGCCTCCCGTTGGGCGAGGCAGCGCTGCGCGCTGCTGTTCCGTCTTGTAAATCCAGTCCCGGATTGGTTCAGTCGGCGCGAGCAAAGGTAAATCGACAGGGGCGCTACATGCCAATTGAAGCCGTAATTTTCGATGTCGGAAATGTTCTGATCGAATGGCAGCCTGAACGCTACTATGACAAGGTAATCGGCGTGGAGCGTCGCCGCGCTATGTTCGCAGAGGTTGATCTGCACGGGATGAACGATTTGGTCGATCAGGGCCATCACTTCACCGACACAATCTACAACTGGGCCGAGAAATACCCCGATTGGCGCGACGAGATCAGGATGTGGCATGATAAGTGGATCGAATTGGCCGCGCCGGACATCCCACACTCCGTCCGTCTCCAACGCGCTTTGCGTGCTAAGAAAATTCCCGTTTTTGCACTAACCAATTTCGGCGTACAGAATTTTGACTACGCCACCACGATCTACCCGTTCCTGAACGAGTTTGACCGGCACTACGTCTCGGGCCGAATGAAAACGGTGAAGCCGCATCCACCGATTTACGAGATGGTCGAGGCCGATTGCGGCTTGCCACCCGAGGCGTTGCTGTTTGCGGATGATCGGATCGACAACATCGAGACCGCGCGCAAGCGGGGGTGGCAAACGCATCTCTTCACGGGGCCGCAAGGCTGGGCGGACCGGCTGGTGGCCGAGAGGTTGTTGACTTCGGAAGAGGCCAGATAGGTCAGGCGGGAATTGCAGCGGTCCGATTTTCCCGAATAGGAAGGTGAACAATTGCGCTAAAGGCACCCACGGCCACACCGATCCACCACACCATCGTGTAGTCGCCGTAGATATCGTACATCCGCCCGCCAAGCCAGACACCGAGGAATCCTCCGATCTGATGGCTGAGAAAGATAAACCCATAAAGCGTTCCCATGTATCGCAGGCCATAAAGATGCGCGACGAGGCCTGAGGTCAGCGGCACCGTCGCCAGCCAGAGCGACCCCATCACGATCGAAAATACGATAACCGACATCGGTGTGATTGGCAGGATGATGAAGATCGCTGCCGCAAAGGTTCGGCACGTGTAGATCCCCGCCAACAAGTATTTCTTCGGGAAGTGGTTTCCAGCCCAGCCCGCCAAGAGGGTGCCGCCGATATTTGCTAATCCGACCAAGGATATTGCCACGGCACCCAATGCAGAGGTGGTGGTAATGCCCAGCGAATGCAGGACGCCCCCGGGCTGGATGGGGCCGCACATTTCGGTCACGAAGGCAGGAAAATGGGCGGTTATGAAGGCCAATTGGTATCCGCAGCTGAAGAACCCAAGGAATATCATGGCATAAGACGGGTCGCGGAAGGCACGTCCTATGATCTGGCCCATGCTCTCTTCCAACTCGGCTTTGCTGACCGGTTGTGGCGCGCGCATGAAGGGTAGCGTCAGGACCAGAGCCAGAACCGCAACAGCAAAGACAATAAAAACCTGTTGCCAGGGCAGGAAAGTTAGCAACCACTCGGCTGTCGGTGCACCGATTACCTGCCCAAAGCTTCCCGCCGCCGTGACAATCGCCAAGGACATTGAGCGGTTCTTGTCGGACGAGGCGCGTCCGACCACGGCCAGCACAACGCCAAAACCGGTGCCCGCGATACCGAACCCTACCAGCCACGCATACATCTGATGCCCAAACGGTGTGATCGACCAGGCCGACAACACCATGCCGGCAGCATAAGTCAACGCTCCCAGAATAATCGCTTTCCTGTCACCGATTTTCTCGGCAATCGCAGCGAAGATTGGTTGACCGATCCCCCAGGCCAGGTTCTGAATTGCAATTGCCAGCGAGAAATCGGTGCGGAGCCAGCCAAATTCGCTGGCAATCGGAATCTGGAACACCCCGAACGAAGCGCGCACGGCAAAGCTAACCGTGATGATGATACATCCAACGATCAGGATCGGGTTCAGCAGGCGTGCTGTATGCGGCATTGGGGCCCCGGAGTTATGCTTCGACGGACGTTAGCGAAATTGAACTGCCGGTCAATTCAACAGATTTGAGGTCAAGGATAAGGAAATTTGATGTGTCAGTGAGAATGCCCGCTTTTCAAGGGGCAACGTGGGCGGTATGGCTCGGCCCCATGACGGATTTGATTTCGCTTTACGACGCTCGCATTGCCGAAGGATCCCTAACGCGGGATGATGCGCAAGAGGCCGTCTTGCCCCAGTTCGAGCGTATCCGGGCAGAGCTGTCGGCCCCGGTCAAGCGAGGGTTCTTTCGCAAGGCGCCGCCACCGCCAAAGGGGTTATACCTTTGGGGGGGTGTGGGGCGCGGGAAATCCATGCTGATGGACATGTTCGTTGACGCGATGGATGACATTCCAGTGCGGCGGGTGCATTTCCATGCCTTCATGCAGGAAATTCACGCAGGCATGCACAAGGCACGTCAAGACGGGGTCGAGGATGCTTTAGCCCCGGTCGCACAAACGATTGTTAAATCAGTCAAGTTGCTGGCCTTTGACGAAATGCAGATCACCGATATCACTGATGCAATGATCGTCGGACGTTTGTTCGATATGCTGCATGAGGGCGGCGTTGTGGTTGTGACCACCTCGAACCGGCACCCGGATGATCTGTACAAGGACGGACTGAACCGCCAGCTTTTCTTACCGTTCATCGCCCATATCAAGGAACAGCTTCAGGTTTGGGAGCTGGTCTCGCCAACTGACTACAGGCAAAACCGGTTAAAGGGCGCGCCTGTTTACTTTACTCCGATCGGGCCTGAGGCGCGACAGGCCATTCGCAGCGTATGGAACGATCTGTCAGGTGGTGTCGCGGAGCCTTTGATGCTGCAGGTCAAGGGCCGGACGGTTGAGCTGCCCGCATTTCGAAACGGTGTCGCCCGCGCATCGTTCTATGATCTGTGCGGCAGGATGCTTGGGCCAGCAGATTACCTAGCAATTGCAGAGGTGCTAAAAGTTCTGGTGCTTGAGGATATCCCGCTCCTGTCACGCAACAATTTCAACGAGGCAAGGCGGTTCGTGACGCTGATAGATGCCCTGTACGAGGCAAAGGTGCGCCTCATTTGTTCTGCCGCTGCCCAGCCGGAAATGCTTTATGTTGAAGGCGAAGGCACGTTCGAGTTTGAGCGCACCGCCTCGCGTTTGCGCGAAATGCAGGATCAGGATTGGGGCAGGTAAAACACGCCGCTCCTATCAACCACCGATAGGTTCAGCCGTTTTCGCGCAGGATATTGCCCGCAAGGTACAGCGAACCGCAGATCAGAACGCGGGCTTGCGGGTTTTGTGCAACAATCGACTTGAGCGCATCCGTAACGCTATCCGCGGTTCTTGCCGGCAGGTTAACCTTGGCAGCGGCAGCTGCGGTCTCTTCCGCACTCAGCGTAGCTGCCTCACCCGGTATGGAAACCGCAGTCAAGCTTTCGGCTTGTTTGGCCAGCGGGGCCAGATATCCGGTCACATCTTTGGTGTTGAGCATTCCGCAGATCATATGCGTTGGACGTTCGGGTAATTTTGCCAGCACGTCGGCCAAAGCAATACCGGCGGCGGCATTGTGGCCACCGTCCAGCCACAACTCGGCCTGCGGTGCGGCTTCGACAAGCAGGCCGGTTTTCAGGCGTTGCATCCGCGCGGGCCATTCGGCCTTGGAAACGGCGGCTTCGTAGGCATCATCGCCGAGGTTCAGGTAGCGCAGAACAGCAAGCGCGGCGCCTGCGTTTTGAATCTGGTGTGCGCCCAGAAGGCTCGGCATTGGCAGATCGCGCAGACCAGTCTCATCCTGATAGATCAAGCGCCCGTTTTCTTCATGCACATGCCAATGCTGCCCGTGGATCAACAACGGTGCCCCCAGACGCGCAGCTGTATATTCGATAACCTCAAGTGCTTCATCTTCTTGAGGGCCAACGATACAGGTAACGCCGGGCTTGATTATACCCGCCTTTTCCGCTGCGATTTTTCCCAGAGAGTTGCCAAGAAATTGCTCGTGATCGATCGAGACCGGGGTAATTACCGTCACAGCAGGTTGAGGAACGACGTTGGTTGCGTCCAGGCGCCCGCCAAGACCGACCTCAAGTAACGTGTAATCCGCCCGCTCTCGGGCAAAGGCCAGCAAAGCCGCACAGGTTGTAATCTCAAAATAGGTGATATTCTCACCATCATTGGCAGCGTAACACTCATCCAGAACGGCGGTCAGGGCGGGCTCCGAGATCAGCTTTCCCGCCAAGCGGATGCGTTCATGGAACCGCGTAAGATGGGGCGAAGTATAGGCATGGGCCGACAGCCCTGCCCCCTCAAGCCCGGCGCGGATCATTGCCAGGGTCGAACCCTTGCCGTTGGTCCCGGCAATGTGGATCACGGGCGGCAGACTGTCCTGCGGATTGTGAAGGGCCGTAAGCAAACGCCAGACACGATCCAAGGTCAGATCAATGATCTTGGGGTGCAGCGCCATCATCCTGTCGAGGATGAGGTCAGATGTCTGGCCAGTCATTATTCGGCTGCGTCTTCGGTCGACGCCTCGACCTTGGTGTCTTCGGGCGCCGGGGCAGGCAAGTCGCCTTTGACCGCAGGCGGCTGTTTGAGCAGCATGCGCGTGATGGTGATCAACTCATCGCGCATCTCGGTCCGTTTGGTGACGCGGTCCAACATGCCATGATCCAGAAGGTATTCGGCGCGCTGGAAGCCTTCGGGCAGTTTTTCGCGAATGGTCTGCTCGATCACACGGGGTCCGGCGAAGCAAATCAGCGCATTGGGTTCCGAGATATGTACGTCGCCCAGCATCGCATAAGACGCAGTCACGCCGCCGGTGGTCGGGTGGGTCAGAACGACGATATAGGGTAGGTTCGCCTCTTTCAGCATCTCAACGGCCACAGTCGTGCGGGGCATCTGCATCAGGCTGAGGATACCTTCTTGCATCCGCGCACCACCTGCGGCTGAGAACAGGATCAACGGGCGTTTGAGCTTTACCGCCTCTTGCGCGGCGGCGATAATCGCGTTGCCGACGTACATGCCCATAGATCCGCCCATGAACGAAAAATCCTGCGCAGCAGCTACAATCGGGGTGCGCCCGATTTCACCAGTGGCCACAAGCATCGCTTCTTTCTCGCCGGTCTTTTTCTGGGCGGCTCGCATGCGATCCGGGTATTTCTTTTGATCCCGGAACTGCAGCGGATCGGCAGTTGGCACAGGAACGTCAACCTCGGTGAAAATACCGCCGTCAAACAGGTGCCTGAACCGGTCACGCGGCGTGATCGCCATATGGTGACCGCACTGCGTGCAGACGTTCTGATTTTCCGCCAACTCGCGGTGGAACAGCATCGTGCCGCACTCGTCGCACTTGTGCCATAGGTTTTCGGGCACCTCCCGGCGCGAGAAGATCGAGTTGATCCGGGGGCGGACGTAGTTTGTGATCCAGTTCATGTCGGAACCTTGTTATGCGGCATTGACGTCAAATAAAACGCCGGAGAAGGAATTGCAATCAACGCCTGAGCGCAAGACGCGCAGTTAGCCAACTCACGATCATCACAACGAAATCCACCAGCAGCCATTGGCGCAGCATGCCGGTCCCGGACATATCGTAGGGCAACAGGTACAGGGCTAGGCCACTGAGGGTTTCGGGCAACGAGATAAACACCAGCGCAACGGTATTATTCAGGAAATGCATCGCGATAGCGGGTCCGAGCGTCCCTGCCCTTGCAGTCAGGTCTGCTGCCAGAACGCCAAAAATACACGCCCAGAGCGCGACCAGCAGCGCGTTTTCACCACTCACACCTGGCGCATAATGCCCCGCGGCAAACAAAACCGAAGGGATACCTATCCAAATCACCGGAGACCTAAACCGCGCCGCAAGGGATTGCTGTAGATAGCCGCGAAACAGCACTTCTTCGGCACTAGTCTGGATCAGCACCGCAAACAGCGATAGCGGTAGCAACAAGAGCCATTTAGAAAAGGACAGGTTTTGCGTCAGGGGCTCACCCATCCCATAGGGTGGCAGGGCCATCAACACCAACCCAAGAATCACCAAGGCCCTGAGAACGCGCCAGAACTGTTGAAGGCACAGATCGCGCGGGCCTAAAATCCCGATCAATGACCTTTTTTGCATTTGGCGCGCCGCCAATCCGACGCCCAGCGTCAGGAACCCGAAACTCAGCAGCAGAACCAGGGTTGCAAGGCTTGAGGAGCCGCGCAGCAGGGTCTCGGCCTGACTCGGTTGCAACATGTTGCCGATGGCCGCAAACAGGATAGAATTGAGCGCCACATACAGTACAACGACTACGGCCAATCCCACTGCAAGACGCCACAGTTCAGGCCGCGCGCGGGCGTCACGAACAAGCTGTTCGTGGGCGGAGTAGGCGCTGGTGTCACGCATTATTGCCTGTGCTCTCGCCTTGGATGGGTTGCGGTGCCTCTGGGAAAAGGTCCGAAGGGTTCTGGGCCGTGTTGATCCTGTTGGACAGTTTCGAAAAATATCCGGCCACAGTTTGCAGCAATTGAACCGCGACCGAAACATCGCTTTCGATCACGGCGCGCAATTCTTCGGCGCCAATGCGCAGAAAGATACAGTCCGTAGTTGCAGTAAGGTCCAGTTGACGCAACTCGCCCGTGATAATCGAAAGGTCGCCAATCAGACGACCGGGTTCAATGGTGGAGATCACGCGATTTCGTCCGTCTTCATCCGACCACTCCAGCGTGGCATTCCCTTTTATACACAGGTAGGCAGCATCTGGCGCCTGCCCACGAGAAAAGATCATCTGGCCTTCCGCGACCTCGTACCATTGTGCCGAGAACGCCAGAAGCCGCTGGTTCCGTGCGTCGATACCGGAAAACAACTCGGTCGATGAGATGATCCGCAGTTTGTTGCTCAGGTCAGCCGTCGTGCTGTCTTCCGGCTGGGTCCGCGTACGTGAAACGCCATCAATGCGACCTTCCTTGATTTCGACAAACAGATCATAAGCTTCTGGATGTGCAAAATGATCTTCCATGAAAATCATTATTGAATCGGGCAACAATTCTCGCAACCGCAGACGCGTGCGCAGGCGGCTTTCGGAGTCGTGGCTTGCCAACGCCTTATCAAGGATCAGAATATCGGGGCGCTTGATACCAGCACGGGAAAACGCCGCACGTTCCTGAAACACAGTCGGTAAGTTGTTTCCGCCCAGCCCGGTTGGCAGATCGAACATTGTGGACGCAGCCCTGCGGCGCAGACCGGCCTCGTTCATCGCCTCGGCAACAACATCCTCGATCTCGTCTGCGTGGGCGCCCGCCATCAGCGAAACCCGGCCATAAAGCGCGTTCTCCATAACCGTGAGTCTTGGGATATAGCTATCTGGCGACAACTGCACGAACATGCCTTCAAGCGCCCCGCGCAGCCTTTCAGCCTGCTCTTTACGGATGGTGAGGATCTTTTCCTTATATTCTTCCGGGAAATCCGGTCCGATTTGTTCGGCCGTCAGCAAAAACGGAATCGTCAGCAATAAAGCGCGTTCTGCCTCGCTTATCCCACCCTCACCCTTCGACTTGCGGCGATCCTTGATGTCCAAAAGGCGATGAAACATCTCTTTCGACATGCCCAAACGCAGGAACAGGGGGTGATCGGTCCCGTCGCGGCCAAAGGCTTGATCCAGCGTTTCCACGACCGCGCTGGCCATCGCCATTGCGTCGTTGGCCAGATCATACATCCCGAACATTTTTTTAAAACGGGCATCATCGGCCAAAGATTCCGGGTTAATATCCCGCGATGGTGCAGCAAACAGCAGGTTGCCGCCAAGCGGAACAGCCGGGTTAAAACGCTCAGGGTCAAAGCGGTAAACATGCCGATCCAGCCCGCGTTCCTTTAGTCGCTCGGCAACGGTGTCGCGCAGCTTGACGATATCTTCCGCCAGCGAGGGGTGCAGATCAGGATCAAAGCGCGTCCGCAAGGTGCGCCGCAGCATGAATTCGTCGATTCCCATCGCTTCGACCAGTTGGAACCACCACGCGCGAATATCATCGATATCCTCAAGCCCGGCTATTCCTGGATCAATCCACTCCTCGCTCAGCATATCAGTCGAGTTGCCCGCGCGGGCGGCTTCGATCTGCCACCGGGTTGGATTAGCCTCTGCCCCTTGCTGCGGGTGGGTACGCAGCGGCATCATAAGATTGCTGCCCAACGTACCGCTGAACAGGTAGGGCCGCGAATAGGCATAGCCGATCCGCGCGGCGATTACCGCCTGATGCAGGTCTTTCAGGTTGTGCCCCGCTATGATTACCTCGCCCCGGGCTGGCAGGACTTCACGCGTCAGCACCTGCGCCAACGCATTGCGTTCCGAGGCATTGGTGGACTTGATCGCCACCCGCGCGCCCTTGGGGATTTTTAAGTCGACATCCTCAAGTATGGTCTTCCCGTCATCGTCGCGCACCGTCACGTTGCGCAGCTCGATCTCACCGGTCAGATGTGGGATCGCCTCGGGTTCACCTTCAAACAACTCTTCCGGAATCATGTTCGAGGGCGCAAAGCGTTCTGTCACTACCTCCCACCGCAGCGACATATCCTGAACCTGATTGTAGTAGGTCAACAGGTCCTTCCACGGGCCGCTCAGGTCCTTGTACGCACCAAGCGCCGCTACAAGCGCACCGACCGTCACCTCACCCGTAATCGCCAGATAGCCACCGACCGAATAGAACAGGAACGGTGTCATCTGCGTAATCAGGTTGTTCAGAAACTTCATGAAGAATTTCTTGTTGTAGATTTTGAACCGGATCTCGAACAAAAGCCCCAACCGGTGACTGAACTGCGCCAGCCTGTAGCGCCAACCGCCATTGGTGCGCAGATCGCTAATACCCGCCGCGCTTTCACCAATCTCGGAACTAAGGCTGCGGACCTCTTGAATACGCTCTTTGTTCAGCAGGTTGATCTGGCGTTGCAGCTTAGGAATCAGCCAGGCCTGTAAAGGGATCAGCGCAATACTGGCGAGGCCAAACCACACGCTTTGCATAAACAGGAACGTGACGATGGTCATCATCTGCCCAAACTGGAACACAGGCTGCGCAATCGCATCGCCCATCAGCCCGCCCATAGGCTCAGCCTCAGAAGTGATCATCGACACCAGCTCACCCTGGCTGGTTGTGGCGAAATAAGATTTCGGAAAGCGCATGGTGCGTTCAATCATAGTGAACCGCAACCGGCGCAGCATGCGTTCGGCCAAAATGCCCTTCATCGTGTTGATGCGCATCTTCATCAGCCCGCTGGCAATGACTGTGGCCAGAAACGCAAAACACAGGATCATAAGATACTGCACCTGTGTCACGGTAACGCCAAAAGTTGTCACCGTATCACTGGGGGCACCGATGGCCCCGTTGATGATCTGCTTAGGCAATTCAAGCGAGGCGTATAGGAATGGAAATGACAGAACCGTCAGTAACAGCAACACAAGCTGTTGTTTTTTTGAGTATTTCCAGATGAAAGCAAAAAGAGTGGGTTCCATGCCCCGGCCCTGTCTCAAATTAAGTGGATGCGTTTGTCGAATAACCCCTTGCGACCAGGTGCAGACGGTACGCACTGACCCGTGTGATTGCAAGAATGGCGCTGCTAACAGGTTTCGCAGGGTTTGCCCATCCGTCTTTGCCTTCACGAATTAGCGATTCTTGACCCAAGGTTTCGGTTATTTGTCTTTAAACCCTCTGCGGTTTTTGACTAAACAGAAGCACAATCCAAGTGATGGGGACATGGGCAGGCTTCTGGATCGCTATATCCACCGCAAGGTCGTTGAGCGTTGGCGCAAGGCTGTGCGCGGCGCGGCGGATTCGCCCGAACCGAAGCTGCGCCGACAACGTGACCAAGCACGGAAACTACGCTTACATCTAGATATGTTACTTCATGAAGCCGAAACACGGCTTGCCCGCCCCAGGATAGGCTCTAACCAAATCCCCAAACCTTTAGGGGCGGACTGGTGTTGGCGGCCCGACTTGTGGCGCGGACCATTGGCGCGCCCGGGTGTCGCCTCGGCCCCGCGCAGGGCGCGGATAGATCGGCAGGTCACTTTGTTCCACGACTGCTCTCTGGCTGAGATTGGCATGCGGCAAACCAGAAACAGCCAAGATCAGGATTTAGCCGCCTTTGGCCTGCAGGTTGAGGTGTTCGGCTTTGCCGGTGCATTTCTGTCGTTGTCGGTCGATCTGCCCACTGAGGCCGCGAAAGACCTGACCAAACAGCACTTGATACGTGTGGACGTTCTGATTGACGCAGAACTGCCGGTTGAGCTGTTTGCGCGCCTCAACATTCTTCATGGCCCAAACACCGATCAGGTTTTGCGTACGCTGGATCCTTCTGCGCAGTCCCACTCGGTCGATTTCGACCTGGCGCACTTACCCCTGAACGAGGCCCGGATTGAAAAGATATGGCTGGACCTGATTTTTGAAAATCCACAGATGAACTGCATTTCGCTACGTGATCTGACCTTCTGCCGCCACCACCGCGCTGATTTGTGAGAGTTCTGGCATGACGTCACCAACACTGACACCCATCCGCTTTGAAAACGGCCTTTGGCTCGGGCACATAGAGGCAGAAGCCGACCCGAAGGTTCGCGTACAGTATCTGGGCAAACCCCTCGCGGATGTACGCGTTACGCCCTCAGATAGCGGATGGTCCGTGGAAATTCCTGTACCACAGGCGGCCTTGTCCGATGGGGTGCATTGCTTTGTGATCGAGAACGCCGAAACATCAGAAAAACTGGGGGATTTCACGGTTATCGCGGGCGTCCCGGCAGCGGATGACTTGCGCGCCGAGGTCGAGTTGTTGCGCGCCGAAATGGACATGCTAAAGCGGGCATTTCGGCGGTCGCAGAACGCAAGCGACTGATCTGCGCGCGGCAAATTCCTATCTTTTCCACCATTTCCGTGCATCATTGAGCGATCCAAGGCAATCTGGACAAGCTCATGGACCGCAGCAGTATCATCAAAATCATTGCGCTGATGGTGACAGGGTTCGGGATCGGGATCGACTTCACCGGCGCATTAATCCTTGTTCCGGCAATCGAAAACAGTTTCGACACCGATATTACCAGCACGCAGTGGGTCCTTAACATCTATGCACTGTTTTTCGCCATGACTATGGTCGCCGGAGGTCGTCTGGGCGACATGTATGGGCATCGCAAGATGATGCTGATCGGGCTTTCGATCTTCTTGTTCTCTTCCATCATGTGCTTCGTATCGCCAACTTTGGATTTCCTCATTGTCGCCCGCGCGCTGCAAGGAATTGGCGCAGGGTGTGTCTGGCCATGCACGCTGGCCTTCGGTGCAACCAAGGTTTCACGCCCGGAACATCGGGCAATGATCATGGGTCTGATCCTGGCGGGTGTAACCTGCGGCAATGTCTTTGGTCCGCTGATCAGCGGGACAGTTGTCAACCTAGGGGATTGGCGGTTGTTCTTCCTTGCAAACGTCGTGTTCTCCACCATCTCGATGGTCACGGCCTTGCTGCTGATGCAACGTGAAACCCATCACAAACAGGGTGAACATATCGATTTCACGGGTATAGGCATTCTGTCTTTTGCCGTCTTGCTGCTGCTTTATGCACTGGATGTTGGCGCAGATTGGGGTTGGAGCTCACCCCCATTGCTGATGTTGTTTTTCGTCAGCGCCGGGCTTTTCTTTCTGTTCCCCAAAGTGGAAAAACGCGTGAAAGAGCCTCTGCTTCTGCCGCAGATGATTGCAAACCGAGAGTTTCGTATCACGCTGGGCCTGAATATGTTTAACGTGTCTGCGGCTTTTGTGGGATTGATGTATTTCCCCCAATACATGCAAAAGGTTCTGGGGTGGTCGACCCTGCAATCAGCTTTTGGTTTGGCGCCTTTGACGGTGTTGCTGGCTGTAGGCTCAATCGTATCAGGCAAGCTATACAATGATTTCGGCCCCAAGCGGTTGTTGTTCTGGGGATATCTCTGCGCCACCATTGGCGCGGCCAGCGTCGTCGCGATGCCGGCAACATTAGGGTACTGGCAGATATTGCCCGGTATGGCCATGATCGGCTTGGGGGCCACACTGACAGTTGGGCCCTCGGGCACTGCTGCCGTCTGCGCGGTAAAGCCGGAACGCGCTGGCTTGGTCGGCGGGCTTAGTTTCATGACCCATCTTGTCTACGGTGCCATTTCAGTCGCGTGCGCGACGGCAATCATGTTCCTGGTCAGCCTACGTAGTCTGGGTGAGCAGCTTACCGCCGCAGGGATTGATATGTCCGCTTCTGATCAGCGGGCTATCAATGGCGGCACTCTGACTACCGCGACAGCCCGCGACGTCATGCAAAAACTGACCAGGCCAGAGGTTGAAAAGGTCAAAGACGCAATCGCCTCTGCCTTTGATACAGGAATGAATATGGCATTTATCTTCGCGACCCTGTCCGTTTCAGTAGGGATTGTGCTGGCCATGTTGCTGGACGAAGACAAATTGCACAAAGTCGAGAACTGATCGCGACACAAAAACGGGGCCGCCCCTCGGGACGGCCCTTTTGTGTTATTGCGACGGCCCGCTTGGATTGAAGGCGGACAGACCTTTGAGGATGTCGATCGCATAAGCCAGCTGATAATCCTCTTCGCGGAGTTCGGCAGTGGCTGCCGCACGTGCGCGGTCTTCCTCGATCTGGCGGATTTCGTCCTCGCTCAGGCTGTCATTGTTCAGACTTCCACGCAGGTCTGCCTCTGAGCGCGTCCGAGCATCCGTTTCTTCGTCATCCGCGGCGGGCGTTGGGCGGGGTTGTTCCACTATGATGTCGGGGCTGACACCAAGCGCCTGAATCGAGCGACCCGACGGCGTGTAATAGCGCGATGTTGTCAGACGCATCGCACCATCCCCACGTAGCGGCATCACCGTTTGCACCGAGCCTTTGCCAAAGCTTTTGGTTCCGACGACGATGGCCCGGCGGTGATCCTGCAGAGCGCCCGCCACGATCTCGGAGGCCGAGGCAGAACCGCCATTGATCAACACCACAATCGGCTTGCCTTCAGCCAGATCTCCGGCTGTGGCGTTAAAGCGCTCACCCTCGCCCGGATTGCGGCCGCGGGTCGAGACGATCTCGCCTTCGTTCAGAAACGCGTCGGACACTTTGATGGCTTGCGTCAGCAGACCACCGGGATTGTTGCGCAGGTCCAGAACAAATCCGTTGATCTTGTCGATGCCACCAGCCTGTTCAATCTGTTCTCTCATCCCCTCTTGAAGGTTGGGGAAGGTCTGGTCGTTAAATGTGGTGACACGCAGCACGACGCTGGGTCCTTCGGTCCGGACGCGCACGGCTGTGAGCTTGATCGTGTCACGAATGATGGTGACGTCGAACGGGTCTGCTTCACCTTCACGAACGACGGTAATCACAATCTCAGACCCGACCGGACCGCGCATCAATTCTACTGCCTTGTCCAGTGTCAGGCCCAGAATGCTTTCACCATCGACATGGGTGATAAAGTCGCCAGCCTCGATACCCGCAGCATCTGCCGGGGTGTCATCGATGGGCGAAACGACTTTTACAAAACCCTCTTCCTGCGTCACCTCAATGCCCAGGCCGCCGAACTCTCCCCGCGTTTGCACGCGCATCTGTTCCGCATCGTCGGGCGACAAATAGCTGGAATGTGGGTCCAGCGAAGTCAGCATTCCGTCAATAGCAGCTTCGATCAGCTCTTCGGGCTCAACCTCTTCGACATACTGCGCGCGAATGCGTTCGAAAATGTCGCCAAAAAGATCAAGTTGTTCATATACGCTGGCCTTGTTCGCGGCCTCTTGGGCGAGCAATGGGCCTGCGATCTGAGTCGTTGTTATTACACCTGCCACGGTTCCGGCCAGAGCGGCCATCACAAATTTCTTCATATGTTCTTATCCATCCTTGCCGGTCCGAAACCAAGATTCCGGGTCCACGGGGCTGTTGTCTTGTCTTACCTCTATATAGAGCGTTTCTGACCGATCAGTTCCAGTGCCATCACCGCTTGTTGACAAAATAGCGCCGATTCCCGGAGTTTCACCCGGCATCAAACCAACCGGTGTACCTTCGGGAATGACTTGTCCTATATTCCCATACACCTCCTGAAGGCCAGAAAACACAAATAAAAGCCCTGGTTGGGGTTCAAGGATGACCAGATTCCCAAGATCGAGCAATGGACCGCGATACCGGATTGTGGCTGCGGTTGGCGATGTAACAATCGCGCGCGGCCGGGTGCCCAGCACCATTCCAGGGCGTTTGACGCCCGCTGCATCGGTTTCGCCGGCGCGGTGAAGCAGAATACCCTGTACAGGCAGGGCGATATTGCCTTTACGGCTGGACACATCCGCATTGGTTGCCGCGATTTCCCCATCAGAAATTTCCGTCAGACCGCGCGCGAACCCGTCCAGCGTTTCTGTTGACGAGATCAGGATCGCCGTTCGCACCGGGTCTTCGACAAACCGCACCGGCAGGTCGGTTCGATCAGCAATGGCGGTGCTGAGTTGAGTGCGGGCGGATTGAACGCCAGTCAAGCCTTCGGTCAGGGTTTCCGCGGCACTTTGCTGAAGCTGCCTGAGGGTCTGAACCTCTTGCAGGTCATGGGCCAGAGCCTGTGCATGGGCGTTCAGGCCGGGCGTGACCTCGGATAGCATCATGCCGGCTCTGGCGGTGCCAAGCGGGCCAGATGGGTGAAGCATCAAAACGGATGGCGCGGTCGTTTCGATGGTTTGCAGCACGCCCAAAAGCTGCGCGATTTCATCTTCGCGGCTGCGTAATTCTGCGGTTAACTGCGCCTCGCGCGTGGCGGCGCGGCGCAACCCTTCGCGCATGGCGGCCAGACCGGCCTCGTAGGCCTGAATTGTTTCTGTCAGAGCGCGCACCCTGTCGCGAGCGTTTTCGGCGTTGTTTAGCGCGATCGAAGCCTCTTCCAGCATCTGCACCGCATCAAGGGCGGCTTTCGACGGGTCAGTCTGGGCCTCGACGGGCATTGCGAACAACGCGGCAAACAGAAACGCGCGCAGAGTCATAAGAGCAGGCTCTTGCCCGTCATTTCAGGCGGTTGTTCCAGACCCATCAATTGTAACAAGGTAGGGGCAAGATCAGACAAACGGCCGTTGCGCAGCGTGGCACCCTTGGGCCCTCCGACCAAAACCACAGGTACGGGGTTCAGTGTATGCGCGGTATGCGGCCCGCCGGTTTCAGAGTCTACCATCACCTCACAATTGCCGTGGTCAGCGGTGACGATCATTGCGCCCCCTACCTTTTTCAGCGCAGCCAAGACCTGCGCCAGCCCTTGATCTACAGCCTCACAAGCCTTGATAGCGGCTTGTAAATCTCCGGTATGCCCAACCATATCCGGGTTGGCATAGTTTGTGACGATCAGATCATACCCGGCCTCAATCGCCTCAACAAATTTTGCCGTCACCTCGGCCGAGGACATCCCGGGCTGTAGATCGTAAGTTGCCACGTTGGGAGATTTCGGCATGTATCGATCTTCGCCCGCCTCGGGCGTTTCCTTGCCGCCGTTCAGGAAGAACGTGACATGCGGGTATTTTTCGGTCTCGGCCAGACGAAACTGGCGCAGTCCCTGTTTGGCTACCCATTCGCCCAGAGTGTTCACGATGTTCCGCTTGGGAAACACGGTCGTCATGTACGCGTTGTGCCCGTCCGAGTATTCCACCATTCCAATCAATGCCGACAACTGTGGGCGGGGACCAGTATCAAATTCGGCGAAACTGGGCTCACCAATCGCGCGCAGAATTTCGCGCGCGCGGTCAGCCCGGAAGTTGAGACAGAAAAACCCGTCGCCATCCGCGACACCGTCAAAGCCCTTCAGAACCGTGGGTTCGATAAACTCGTCGGTTTCCGACTTGTCGTAGGCCTGTTCGATTGCCTCCCTTGCAGATGAAGCGACCCGGCCTTTGCCGTCGATCATCGCCTTGTAGGCTTTAGCTACACGCTCCCACCGATTGTCACGGTCCATCGCGAAATATCGCCCACTGACCGTCACGATCCGCGCGCCTGCCGGCAGACGGCCTTCAAGTTCGGCGACATAGGTCAAGGCCGACTTTGGGGCCACATCGCGGCCATCGGTCACCGCATGAAGCGCGACAGGCACATCCGCATCGGTAATCGCTTTGGCCGCAGCAACGATGTGGTTCAGATGTCCATGCACACCGCCATCTGACACCAAGCCCATCATATGGGCCGTCCCGCCAGCGGCTTTCACGCGGGCAATGAAATCCTGCAAAGCATCGTTTTCAAAAAATGTGCCATCTTCGATTGCCAGGTCGATCTGACCCAGATCCATTGCGACAACGCGCCCTGCGCCAATATTTGTATGGCCGACCTCGGAATTGCCCATCTGTCCGCTGGGCAAGCCAACATCTGGTCCGTGGGTGATCAGAGTGGCATGCGGTTCGTTGGCCATCATTGCATCAAAAGTGGGCGTATTGGCCAGATAAGGCGCGTTGGCCCTGGTTTCGTTTGACAGTCCCCAACCATCAAGAATGCAAAGGACGACGGGTTTCGGGACGGTCATTTTTGAACTCCGGGTTTCTGCTCTTGGACGCTCTTTTATCGCCTGACCCACGGCGGGTGAACCGCCTTTCGGCCCCGTTACGCCAAATTTAATGACGGGAAGGCTTATCCGTGCCGATGTAGCCGGCAAAAGGCCGGGCTTTTCGCCCCCGGTACTTTACGGTCAGCTCAAGCGGGGCATCGTTTTCGTCATATACACCGACTACTACACCCCTACCCCGGCTTTTGGTCCGCATCTCGATCAATTGCTGCGCCGAACGTGTCGTGCGCTGCGACGGGCGTCGGGCCCATGCGAAGAGGTGGTCGTACATTCGGGCGATGACGTCAGCATGCTTGTCACTCTCCCCCAGATCGTTCAATTCGTCCGGGTCGTTTTCCAGATCGAACAGCAGTGGGCGGTGGCCGCCTTCACAATGGATCAGCTTCCAACGCTTGTCGGCAACCATGAACATCACCGCATCCCGTACCGACGCATTCAGCGCATCGGCAATGGGTGAGGCGGAATAATCATACTCACAAATCACAACATCGCGGGGTGTCTCATCCTTTTGCCCATGCAATATCGGCAACAGGGAATGCCCTTCGAGGATATGCGAGGCCACCTCACCCCCGGCCACCTCGACGAAGGTCGGAGCGAGGTCGATGGACTCAACTAGCGCGTTACAGATTGTGCCTCGGGTCGCGTCAGATTCAGGTGACGGGTCGTAGATAATCAGCGGAACCTTAGTCGAGGCGTCGTGGAAAAAGGTTTTCTCGCCCATCCAGTGATCCCCAAGAAAATCACCATGGTCCGAGGTCAGCACGATCATCGTGTCCTTCATGCGCCCGGTTTCTTCCATCCAGTCGAACAGGCGTCCCATCTGATCGTCGGCCTGTTTGATCAGACCCATATAGGCAGGGATTACCGCCTCACGCACATCTTGACGTGAAAATGCCTGACCGACTTTTGTTTCCATAAACGCACGCAATACCGGGTGCGCATTCTGGCGTTCAACCTCGGATCGCACGACAGGCAATACAAACTCTGGCCCATACAATGAGGCATAAGGTTCGGGCACGATATAGGGCCAATGCGGCTTGATAAAGCTTAAGTGGCAGCACCAGGGGCCACCATGCTTTTCCATGAACTCGATACCGCGGCCGGTCAGATAGGGGGTTTCGCTGTCTTCCTCAGCAATATTTGCGGCTTCGTGTGCGTTTTTCAGAAACCACCCAGACAGCACGTTTCCGTCCGCGTCCAATCCAGAATTGGCGAAGTCGTGCCAGGGATTGTCACTTTCATACCCCTTGTCGGTCAGGTATTTGTTGTATTCTTTCGCTCCGTCAGGGTCATAAAATCCATCTGGACCTTCTGGGCGCATACCATCGTCGCGTTCGAACACGTCAAACCCGCATTCCGCCACCCGAGCGCCGATCAAGCTGTCGGGCTCCAGACCCAGCCGCGCCATCCCGTCGGCATCCGCGCGCATATGGGTTTTGCCGACCAGCCAACAGTCCATACCGGCTTTGCGCAGGTGATCGCCCATCGTCATTTCACCCACTTTCAGGGGGATACCGTTCCAGGATGCGCCATGCGAATGAACGTAGCGCCCGGTATAGGTCGACATGCGTGAGCTGCCGCAAATCGGGGACTGAATATAAGCCCGGTTAAACCGCACACCGCGCGCGGCAAGGCGGTCAATGTTGGGGGTATGCAAATGTGGGTGACCGTAGCAACTCAGGTAATCCCATCGTAGCTGGTCGAACATAATAAACAGAATGTTTTTGGCTTTGGCCAAGGTTGCGCCCCCAATATAGTCAAGGACCTAGTTAGCCAATTCCGGGCGATCAACGAAGCATAATCTGCGCTCAGGCCCGACGCTCCATCTGTTCCAGCATCTTCTTGGCGCGCTTGCACTGTAGCTGATCGCGCAGTGGGCTGTCGGGGTCAACGTCCTTGTGACACACCAAACACTTGTCCGCACCCGAGATCGCATTGAGACCGCCACAACTGCCTTTGATGGTTTTGCCCATCAGCATGACACCCAGCGACATGCCCACCATCACCAGGGCCAGCAAGACAAAGGCCAGAATAAAGGTACTCATTGTGATTCCTACCGATCAGTTGGGTTCAAGCGCATCTTTGAACGCGGTGCTTTGTACTGTGATATACGCATCTTCGCCGCCTGTCACATCCCTAGAGATGAAGTACACGGCAAGTTTATGCTTTTCGGCCAGTGCCAAACCCTTTTCCTGCCCCAAGGCCAGCATCGCGGTCGCCCAGGCATCTGCCATCATCGCGTTTTCGGCCAATACCGTGACAGAGGTTGTACGGTGCGTGATTGGACGCCCGGTTGTCGGGTCGATGATATGCGAATAGCGCGCACCATTATGTTCGAAGAAATTCTTGTAGTCACCGGAACTTGCCATGCCCCGATCGCTCACAGATACGATCAATTGCGGTGACTGTGCACCGGCAAGCGGTTTTTCGATGCCAATTCGCCAAGCCTCACCCTGATCATTCTGGCCGCTTGTGACCAGATCGCCGCCGATCTCGACCAGATAGTCCTCGATACCTGCTGTCCGCAGAGTTTCAGCCACGGCGTCAATACCATAGCCTTTGGCAATAGCGGACAGGTTTATTCCGACATCGGGATCGGATTTCGCCAGCGTCCCGGCGGCGGTGTCGAGGGTCAGCAAACGGTTCTGTCCCACATTGTTCAATGCTGCCCGAATTTCGGCATCCGAAGGCACCGGGTCTTCGGGCGTGCGCGGCCCAAAGCCCCACAGTTCGATCAGCGGGCCTAGCGTAACATCGAATGCGCCGCCGGTCTTTTCGTGAACGGCATTCGCGGCGGCCATGACATATGCGAATTCGGCAGAGACTGGCATAGGGTCCGTGCTGGTCGCGGCTGAGAAGGTTGAGACTTCGGAATTCGGATCCCAGTTGGACATTTTGGCGTTGACCTCCGCCAGAGTCTCTTCGACAGCGGCGGCCAAAGCGTCCTGATCCAAATCCTCGCCGATTGCGGTGACGTTGAACGTCGTTCCCATCGTCTCGCCCGACAGTCGAACCACCTCAGGGTCGGTGTCGAACAGGCAGCCGGACAGAACTGTGAAAAGAGCCAAAACAGGCACAAGACGCATGGGGCGACCTCCTGAAAATAAGTGTCCGGCGTATGCCAGCCACCCCGGCCAGAGTCAAACCGGCATCACGGCTTTAGCGGCAAAAAGCCCAGGACCAATAAACCGATCCCTGCGGGGAGCCCGAACAGCCACGCCCGTTTTCGCCAACCCGGCGGCTGTTGTTTCCACAGCATGCGGAAATTGTGACCACAGACAACGACCACAAAGAAAATCAGGGCAGCCACCGGCGGGGTGAGATACAGATTGTTCAAAGGCTTGTGCCTCCTGTTCAGGTCCGGGATTCTGCCCATCAACGCAATTGCACCCTATACAGGTCGTTTAGCTGCGCTAAGGTGAAAGGGAAAGGCATTGCAAGACCAAAAGGAGATTGCCCATGGCTCCAAGCTCTTACCAGGCTCCGATGCGCGGCGACAAGGAAGACAAGACCACGTACAGCCAGTCGACAGAGTCAAACCTGTCGCACTCACAAACAACCGTGGCAAAACTGCTGGAAGGCAAGGGTGATGCGGTGTTTTCGGTGCGGCCCAACGAAACGATCCATTCCGTTGTCAACACGCTTAAAGAAAAGCGTATCGGTGCAGTTCTGGTGACTGATCAGAACGGTGCCCTTCACGGCATTCTGTCCGAGCGTGACATCGTGCGGCGTATGGCGGATACGCCCGGCCAGACCTTGCCGCAAGCGGTCGAGGACCTGATGACGCGCGAGGTAAAGACCTGCACTCCGGACGACCTGTTAAACGATGTTCTGAAAACCATGACAGAAGGCCGCTTTCGTCATATGCCAGTCCTGCGTGATGGCAACCTGTGCGGCGTGATTACCATTGGCGACGTTGTTCATTTCCGCTTGAAAGAGTTGGAATATGAAGCCCTTCGCATGAAGCAGATGATCGTCGGCTAAGTGGCTTTGCAGAAAATACCCTTGACCTTGCCCTTGCGACAGTATCCCTGAGGCGCCAAAGGCTGCAGTGAGGTCGAGGGATGCAAATAATATGCTCCGGTAACAGGCACCAAGTGATCAATTGGGCTCAATCCGACGAAATTCACGCACTCCGAAAAGGTGCGGACCTTATGTCCAAGTTGCTATGATGATTGCGTCCGATCCGAACGCACGTCGTATCGCGGTGATTGGCCTTGGCTATGTGGGCCTGCCGTTGGCAGTGGCCTTCGGCAAGGTTGGTCCTGTGTTGGGCTATGACATCAACATGAACCGGATCGATGCCCTATGCGCCGGACTCGATGCAACACAAGAGGTCGAGCCCGAGGATTTTGCAGCAGCCTCCGGGTTGGTGTTCACGACTGATCTGAGTGATCTGGCGGACTGCGATACCTACATCATAACGGTGCCCACCCCGATCACGGTAGGGAAGCAGCCGGATCTGTCCCTTCTGCTGCGCGCGTCCGAGATGGTGGGTGGTTTGCTGAAACCCGGCGATCTGGTGATCTATGAATCCACAGTCTATCCCGGAGCGACTGAAGAGGACTGCGTGCCCGTGCTGGAACGCGTCTCCGGGTTGACGTTCAATATTGATTTCTTCGCTGGCTACAGCCCTGAGCGGATCAATCCCGGCGACAGGACGCACCGAATCTCGGATATCTGCAAGGTTACATCCGGCTCGACTCCCGAAGTGGCTGATCTGGTAGATGCGCTTTATGCTCGTATAATCTCGGCAGGCACTCACAAAGCTGAAAGCATACGCGTGGCCGAAGCGGCCAAGGTCATCGAAAATACGCAACGCGACCTGAATATCGCTTTAGTCAACGAACTGGCGATGATTTTTGGGCGGATGGATATCGACACCGAAGCCGTGTTGCGGGCAGCGGGAACCAAGTGGAACTTTCTACCCTTTCGCCCCGGCTTGGTGGGCGGGCACTGCATAGGGGTTGACCCCTATTACCTTACCCATAAGGCCGAGGCCGTTGGACATCATCCCCAGATCATTCTGGCAGGTCGACGACTGAATGACAGTATGGGTGGCTATGTCGTGTCGCAACTGGTCAAGCGGATGACGCGCAGCGGGATAAACGTAGGCGCGGCGCGGGTTCTGGTAATGGGCCTGACTTTTAAGGAAAACTGCCCCGACCTGCGCAACACGCGTGTCGTGGACATTATAACCGAGCTTCAAAGCTACGGGGTGACAGTCGATGTGCATGACCCGCATGCCGATCCTGCGGCGGCGCAATCCGAGTATGGGTTGTCTCTGATCCAGCAGCCAGAGAAAGGAATGTATGACGGTGTCGTTCTGGCTGTCGCACATCAGGAATACCGAACGCTCGACCCTGCGCAGTTCCGCGCCTTTGGCAAACCCAAAAGCGTGGTTTTTGACGTCAAATCCTGCCTACCGCGCGAGGCCAGCGATCTGAGGCTTTAGACCAGGCGTTGTTGCCTCAAATGAAAACCGGCGCCTGATGCGCCGGTTTTTTTCGCCTTACCCGCCGAAGTCGTCGAGCATGATGTCTTCGCGGTCCACGCCCAGATCTAGAAGCATGTTAATAACCGATTGGTTCATGATCGGCGGGCCACACATGTAGAACTCGCAATCCTCAGGTGCGGGGTGGTTCTTGAGGTACTCCTCGAACAAAACATTGTGGATGAAGCCGGTATAGCCTTTCCAATCATCCTCGGGCTGCGCATCGGACAGGGCAACATGCCATTCGAAATTGTCGAACTCTTCGGCCAGCTGGTCGAAATCCTCGACAAAGAACATTTCTTTCTTCGACCGGGCACCGTACCAGAAGCTGATCTTACGATCGCGGTTTTCCAAGCGTTTGAGCTGGTCGAAGATGTGGCTGCGCATCGGAGCCATACCGGCGCCACCACCGATGAAAACCATCTCTTTCTGGGTATCGCGGGCAAAAAACTCGCCAAACGGACCCGAGATCGTGACCTTGTCGCCCGGCTTGAGATTAAAGATGTACGAGGACATCTGCCCCGGGGGGATACCTTCGGAGCCCGGAGGTGGTGAAGCAACCCGGACGTTCAGCATGATCATGCCCTTCTCATCCGGATAGTTGGCCATCGAATAGGCGCGTTCGATTGGCTCGCTTACAACGGACTCGTACTGCCAGAGATTAAAGCGATCCCAGTCTTCGCGGTATTCTTCTTCGACGTCGAAATCGGTGTATTTCAACTGGTGCGCGGGTGCTTCGATCTGGATATAGCCACCAGCGCGGAAGTTCACGTCCTCACCTTCAGGCAAGTCCAGCGTCAGCGCCTTGATGAACGTGGCCACGTTCTCGTTTGAACGGACGGTACATTCCCACTTTTTGACGCCGAAGACCTCTTCGGGAACTTCGATATCCATATCCTGCTTGACCGCGACCTGACAGGATAGGCGGTCTCCGCAGGCGGCTTCGCGCTTGGTGATATGGCTTTCCTCGGTCGGCAGGATTGATCCGCCGCCAGAATGTACCCGCACGCGGCACTGTGCGCAGGTCCCACCGCCGCCACAGGCTGACGGCACGAACAGCTTCTCGGCTGCCAGCGTTTGCAGCAACTTGCCTCCCGCCGGGACTGAGATGGTTTTTTCGCCGTTGATCGTGATGTTCACGTCACCGGTAGAGACAAGCTTGGATCGGGCCGCAAGAATAACTGTTACCAGCGCGATAACGATCAGAGTGAAAAGGACAACGCCAAGGCTAAAGGTTTCCATCAACGCCTCCTTACAGCTTCACGCCCGAGAAGGACATGAAGGCCATCGCCATCAGACCTGCGGTGATAAACGTGATGCCCAAACCCTGCAAACCGTCTGGAATATCAGAATATTTCAGCTTCTCACGCACACCCGCCATGGCGGTGATCGCCAGTGCCCAACCAAAGCCCGAAGACAGACCATAAGTCGTAGCCTCGGCAAAGTTGTAGTCTCGTTCCACCATGAACAGCGAGCCACCCAGGATGGCGCAGTTCACCGTGATCAGAGGCAGGAAGATTCCCAGTGCGTTGTAGAGAGGCGGGAAATACTTATCCAAGATCATCTCCAGAATCTGCACCATCGCCGCGATCACGCCGATATATGAAATCAGGCCAAGAAAGGTCAGGTCCACATCCGGAAACCCCGCCCAGGCCAGCGCTCCCGGTTTCAGCAGATAGGTAAGCAGCAGATTGTTGGTCGGGACGGTGATCGCCTGAACTAGCATCACAGAAATACCCAGCCCCAGCGCGGTTGAGATTTTTTTCGACACGGCGATGAACGTACACATGCCAAGGAAAAAGCTGAGCGCAAGGTTTTCGACAAAGACGGCCTTTACGGCCAGTGAGATCAGACCTTCCATCAGTGGGCCTCTACCTGCTGAATTTTATATTCACGTTCTTCTACCTGTTTCGGTTTCCATGTGCGGAAGGCCCAAATGATCAGACCGATGATGAAGAACGCCGATGGGGGCAGCAGCAGCATGCCGTTGGGCACGTACCAGCCGCCATTGTTGACAGTTTCCAGGATGGTGACACCGAACAGCGACCCCGCGCCGAACAGCTCACGAATGAACCCAACCAGCAACAGGATCAGGCCATAGCCCATACCGTTGCCAGCACCGTCGATGAAAGATGCGACCGGCGGGTTTTTCATGGCGAAGGCCTCAGCCCGCCCCATAACGATACAGTTGGTAATGATCAGACCAACGAAAACCGACAGGGTTTTCGAAATCTCGAAGGCGTAGGCTTTGAGAATCTGGTCCACCAAGATCACCAGCGAGGCGATGATTACCATCTGAACGATGATCCGGATCGAACCCGGGATCTGATTGCGCAGGCACGAGATGAAGAAGGATGAGAACGACGTCACGAAAATCACCGCCAGTGCCATTACGATGGACACTTGCAGCGACGACGTCACCGCCAACGCCGAACAGATGCCAAGCACTTGCAAGGTGATGGGGTTGTTGTCGACAAGCGGGTCGACCAGCATTTCTTTCTTGGTCTGGGACATCAGAACTCTCCTGCTTGCAATTTGGCCAGGAAGGGGCTGTAGCCCTCATCACCCATCCAGAATTTCACAAGGTTGTCGACACCAACCGAAGTCAGCGTCGCACCAGCCAGCGCATCGACATAATATTCAGGGCCAGCAGCCGGTTGCGACTTGGCTACCGTGATCTGCAAATCTCCTTCGTCATCGCGCAACTTTTTACCATTCCACAACGCTTTCCAGCGTGGGTTGTCCACTTCGGCCCCCAGGCCCGGCGTCTCACCGTGCTGATAGAATTGCAGACCGAAGATATCATTGCCGTTGTTTTCCAGTGCGATGAAGCCATACAGGGTCGACCACAGGCCGTAACCATGCAGCGGCAAGATCACCTTGTTCAAGTCACCAGACTCGTCGCGCAGCAAATAGACCACGCGGTACTTGGACTTGCGGCCAATGCCCGCCGGGTCATTTTCCAATGCCACGCTCAGCTCTGGGTCACTGGCGGCGGCCAGATCGTCAAAGGTGGCGGCGTCAAATTGATCGTCAGCAAACTCACCTGTCGCGAGTTCAAGCACATGCGGCTCGAATGCGGCGAACGCTTCGGATACGTCGATGCCGGGCTCGTACACGCCGGCGACCTGCAGAACGTTAACCTGTTTGTCTTTCAGGCGGTTGGCTTCCTGCACTGGACGCAGGCTGACCGCTGCCGAGGATACAACCATCGACGCAACAAGACAGACGGCGACGGCGATGAAAATCGTTTTACCGACCGAATCCGGCGAGGCCGCCAGAAACCTTGCGATCGCGCCCTTGGGTTCGTGGGGTTGCGTATCAGACATGGCGGCGCGCCCTCCGTTTAATGTTGGCCTGAACCACGAAATAGTCGATGAGCGGAGCGAAGACGTTGCCAAACAGAATGGCCAGCATCATGCCTTCAGGGAAAGCCGGGTTGATGACGCGGATCATCACGACCATGATGCCGATCAGCGCGCCATAGATATAGCGGCCAATGTTGGTGTGACTGGCCGAGACCGGCTCGGTCACCATGAATGCCAACCCAAACGCGTAGCCACCGACCACAAGGTGCCAGTACCACGGCATTGCGAACATCGGGTTTGTATCCGAACCGATCAGGTTCAGCAGAAGCGTAAAGCCAATGGTGCCTGCCAGACAGCCGACGATCAGGCGGTAATTGGCGATACGCGTCATCAGCAGAAAGCCCAACCCGATCAGGCAGGCCAGTGCCGACGTCTCACCAAAGCTGCCCTGCATCAAGCCAAGAAACGCGTTCCACCAGGTCAGACCCTCGGTAGCCAGAGACTGATATCCCTGGGACGCTGACACCGACAGTGCAGTCGCGCCAGAAAACCCATCCACGGGGGTCCAGACCGTGTCGCCTGACATATTCGCCGGGTAGGCAAAGTACAAAAAAGCCCGACCCACCAAAGCGGGGTTGAGAAAGTTCTTGCCGGTGCCGCCGAACACCTCTTTGCCGATGACAACACCAAAGATGATGCCCAACGCCACTTGCCAGAGTGGCGCACTCGCCGGCATGATCAGTGTATAAAGCATTGAAGTAACGAGGAAACCTTCGTTTACCTCATGCCCGCGCACGGTTGCGAAGATCACCTCGAAAATACCGCCGGCAACAAGGGTCACGATGTAGATCGGAAGAAAATACATCAAGCCGTGCATGACGTTGGCAAAGACGTTACCGGGATCCAGCGGGATACCGAACGCTTGCAGGATCGCAATCCGCCAACCCGTCGCCGAATCCGGACCAAGTGCCACAATCGCGGCATTGGACTGATAACCGGTATTGTACATCCCCCACAGGATGCAGGGGATCGTCGCGATCACGACATAGGTCATGATCCGCTTCATATCGATGTATGACCGCGCATGAGGCGCGACTGTGGTCACGGTTTTCGGAGTGTAAATAAAGCTTTCGACCATCTCGTAGATGGGAAAATACTTCTCGTATCTGCCGCCCTTGGTAAAGTTTGGCTCGATCCGATCAAAGAAGCTGCGCAAACCCATTTGGATCAGCCCTCCTTTTCGATTTTTGTCAGGCAGTCGCGCAGCGCCAGCCCGTATTCATATTTTGCCGGGCACGCAAAGCCGACAAGACCCAAATCTTCTTCGTCCAGTTCCAACGCGCCAAGGGCCTGTGCAGTGTCTGTATCCATAACCAGAAGCGCACGCAGCAACTGCGTCGGCAGATAGTCCTGTGGCATCAACCGCTCGAATGTACCGGTTGGAACCATGGCGCGTCGACCGCCGTTCAGGTTGCTGGTCAGGGTGAAAAGCTTTTGCGAGAAGGCCGAACCCAGCACCGGCTGAACCGAGAATTTCGACGGCATTGGGCGAATCCAACCCATCGGGATCTGATCGTGATCCTCGCGGATGATGCAGATTTGGCGCGCAAAGCGACCCAGAAAAGCCGTCGGACCTTCGGCCTGCGCTCCGGACAGGATCGAGCCCGAGATGATCCGCGGTGTACCGTCGAGGTTGATTTCGTGAGACGTCAGGTCATCCGTTGATACGCCCATCACGGTTCGGATCAAGCGCGGTTGCCGCGCGCCCGGACCGCTTAGCGCAATCACGATGTTTGGATCCAGGTGCCCGGTCAACATCAGTCGGCCAATGGCGATCACATCCTGAAAGCCAATGGTCCAGACCTTTTTGTCGCCGGTCAGCGGCTCAAGGAAATGAATATGCGTTCCAGCCAACCCCGAAGGATGCGGACCAGAGAAAGACGCCGCCTCAACCCCAGAAACATCTGCGCCCGGAACGCTGTCACCCTCCTTGTGGCAAAGATAGGTTTTGCCCTCGGTCAGCTTGGTGATCGCGCCAAGACCAGTCGTGAAGGCCTCTTCCGCGTCCGAGATAATCACGGCCGCGTCGGCGGCCAGCGGCTCACTATCCATGGCAGTAACGAAAATCGCCGCAGGTTTGCTGCCCGGCTCGGGCATTTTCGAATATGGCCGTGTGCGGAACGACGTCCACAGACCCGCCGCACACAATTTCTCGGTAACACCTTCGGCGCTGTCCGAATTACCCACGCCCGAGAAATCCAACCCCGTATCATTGGGGTCTGATACCTCGATCACAACGCTCTGCAGGACACGGCGTGCGCCTCGGTTAACTGCCACGACCTTACCACTCATCGGGGCGACCATCATCGCCTCTGGCGCGTCCTTGTGGCAGAACAACGGCGTACCACGCTGTACCGTCTCGCCCTCCTGCACCAGCATACGGGGTTTTAGACCCATGTAGTCGCCACCCAAGACGCCAACGGTCTTGAATTCCGGTCCCGGATGAATGGTTTGGTCAGGCGCACCCAGCACCGGTAACTCCAACCCTTTTTTCAGTTTGAAAGTTTGCATGTCGCTACGGTCTTCCAAGCCTCTTTATCTGCGCCAGCTTTGCCGACACCTTATTAGGGTCAGACAATAACGCGGGTCTTCTGCACAGTCGTCGTAAAAGCGCCGAAAGGTGTCTATGATCCACGGGCGTAATCCTGATTGTGGCCCCTTTACGCGGGGATTATGCCGAAAGCAAACCTGTTACCGCCAAAATTGAACATTCCGTGTCAATTTCCTTTAATACTATATGTATCGTCACAAAAAAATTGCATATCGCGCCCGGGTTGCTTCCGGTGTAAGCACGTCCAATGGACGAAAAGCACGATCTTGAATATTTTCTGGTGGCCACCCCTGGGCTTGAGGCCCCTTTACATGCCGAGGCTGTTGAGAAAGGATTCGCCGGTGCGAAACGCGTTCCCGGTGGAATAACGTGCCAGGGTGACTGGTCAGAGGTCTGGCGCGCCAATCTGTGTCTTCGCGGGGTCAACAAGGTTCTGGTACGAATAGCCAGTTTTCCCGCGGTGCACCTAGCCCAGCTGGACAAACGGGCACGTAAGGTCCCTTGGTCTGATTTCTTGCGGCCCGACATACCGGTGAAGGTTGAAGCCACAAGTCGAAAGTCACGCATCTACCACGCCGGGGCTGCACGTCAGAGGATCGAGACGGCGATCTCGGAAACATTGGAGACACCAATTTCACCCGAGGCAGGTCTGCGTGTTTTGCTGCGTATTGAAAAGGACATCTGCACCCTCTCGATCGATACCTCTGGCGAGCCTTTGCACAAGCGTGGTCACAAGCCGGCTGTGGCAAAAGCACCAATGCGCGAAACAATGGCAGCAATGTTTCTGCGTGAATGTGGCTTTGACGGGTCCGAGCCTGTTTTGGACCCGATGTGCGGTTCAGGCACGTTCGTAATAGAAGCAGCCGAGATGGCGATGGGGCTGAACCCCGGCCGATCGCGCCGTTTTGCGTTCGAAGATCTGCGTGGATTCGACGCACAAAGATGGGCTGAGATGCGAGACGGCAGCCCTCAAGCGCAGATTGACGCGGTATTTGTTGGATCAGACCGCAACGCCGGAGCCATTGAAGCGGCCAAAGCCAATGCCGAACACGCTGGGGTAGCTGAAAATACCCGTTTTTTCTGCCGATCTGTCAGCGACATCAAGCCACCACCGGGTCAGGCGGGGCTTGTCATCGTCAACCCGCCCTACGGTGCAAGGATAGGAGACGAAAAACGTCTGCGCTCGCTTTATGGCAGTTTTGGCAAGGTTTTACTGTCGCGGTTCACAGGATGGAGGGTGGGCATTGTAACCAGCAGTCAATCTTTGGCGCGGGCTACGCGCCTGCCATTGCTGCCCGCAGGTCCGATTGTCGATCATGGCGGTACTAAAATCCGGCTGTATCGAACTGATCCTTTACCGTGACGGCATGCCTAACGACGGGCTTAGCGTGGTGACGGACGTACTAGAGTTCCAGAGTTTACCGTCAGAATACCCCTTGCACATCAAAACACCCGGGTATAGATCACCCGCCACGGTCGGAGTGTAGCTCAGCCTGGTAGAGCACTGTCTTCGGGAGGCAGGGGTCGGAGGTTCGAATCCTCTCACTCCGACCAATAAAATCAATCAGTTAAATGCGAATGAACTGCGCCATTGCCGCAGCACACCCGGATTTTGTCCGGATTATTCTGTTTTTGAGGTCCGGTTTCCGCCGAAAAGTGAAAGAAAAACCGCTGAGGGGGCGGCCACCCACCTCAGCGGCAATGCAAATTTATCTACTCGAACAGATTACTAAATTGAAAGCCTAACCGCAATTGCGGGAGGCGCATCTGTCTACGGCTCACTTTGACGTCTATCCCCAAACTCTCAGCATAGTCTATCGCAAGCTGAATTTGGTTAAGCGCGTCGTGCGTTTCGGCTGATCTCAAGCGCACCAAGAATTGCCTTGCCAAACGCTTCGTCCGACACGTCTTCCGGTAAGACAGTATCTTCATCGCCGCGAATGCCCTCCGAACTGGAACGCCCGCGATATCGCCATGGCTTGAGCCTGATCTTTGCGTCTTGCAAGGTCAGCGTCACGCTCCCTGCGCCGTTGTACAGCGCTTTCAGGGTCTTGACACCCGCGCGCGCTTTGTCGGCTTCAGCCAACGCCTTGAGTTCTTCTTTCGTCGGAAATCGCATCACCGATTCCCATTCTGGATGATCGGGCGTTATGAAGCGGCTCGCCATGAGTGCCGCACGCGCTTCACGCCCCATATCTTCTGCATTCATGTTTGGCTCGAGGAATTCATTGTAACCCTTGGGGTCAGGGCAACCCCGCCGATAGACCGCAAATGAGACAATCTTCGTGAAGGCGCGATGCACATTAATGATTGCGTCCTTGGACTCATTGGGAGTCTTGGAGCGCTTTTTTCGCTCCGCCGCCTCCGCGCGCCGTTTTGCGACCCATTCATCTGTGGTCAGGACTTTTCTCATCGGATGCGGCTCACTTTTACGTCGATCCCCAAACTCTCTGCATAGTCTATCGTGCGTTGAATATGAGTAAACTGTTCAGGTGTTGTGTCATTTGGAATGACGAGTTCAAGGCGCTGGAAGTCGATTTGGTCAGGACGCAATGGGAAGGAATTGGTATTGGAACCATCAAAGCCGTCGATCTGGTCAATGTATCGCTTCAATGCTCCGTAGATACAGCTGGGTCGGTCCACATATCCCGGCGCGCGCGTGTCCAATGTCTTTGCGCTTGTGGCAAGGCCTTGATCGTCGTCGAAGAAGTCGAAGGTCTTGAAGTTGTCCGGTGTACGGCCCCCAAATGCCCCGGCAGTTCCAAGCGATCTTCCCAAGGTCCTCCCTGCTCCTTGATCGGACCACCCCAACGGATGCCGGGATTGTTGATTGTGTCCCAGTCGGGATCGGATGGCAGACGACGGGCGTTTTGCGCTTCGTCCAATAGTTCGTCACGCATACAGTCGGCCGCTCCTCCCTCTGCGGCGCAACAACTTCGCGGCCAACCCCGCAAGGGCCACGTTCATGGCGATCAGCGTATTCAGATAGGCCCGTTCCCGCGCGTCCTCTTCCACCTGAGCCAAGGTCGCAAGACACTGGGCGTACTCGTCCATCACCATGCCGGGGCGGGTCTCAACAGCGTAGACATATTCCGCGAACGCTTTCGCCGTTTCCGGGAAATCGCGCCAAAATGCCTTGATTTCCTCGATACGGTCTTCAACCGCTTGGCGCATTTCGTCCAATTCGGCCTGTTCTTCGTCAGAAAGCGTTCCAAACCGTTCGCGCACCGACAGAACGCCCAATCGGGTGACCCATGCGAGGTTCTCAGGGATTTCACTCAGCGTTTGCCAAATGTCCGCCAAGGTGTCTTTGATGGCTTCCCAGACACCCGTATCCACTCCACGACCATGAGCGACCTGAGCCGCCACGAAATCAGGCTCACATTCCGGTTAATCAAGGAGGTACGGTTCGGCAAAACATCGGCAATTATAGGCTTGTCCGGCATGGCCGGTTTTGGGCGGATTGTCCCAGTCAAAGACCTTGTCGTCATGTTTGGCATGCACATGGCGTACTTTGTCGTCGTCACGGGACCGCCAGATGTACTGATCAATCCCCAGAGCGCGTTGCCCGCGTTCATTGATCAGCCCGGAGAATGACGTGATCAGGTTTTATTCCATCGCACGACGGACGGAGTTGAAGCGGCTTAACCGCTCGCGTGGTCGGCCCAGATCGCTTCCAACCGCTCCGACCACGCTTGAATCGCGGCGGCCTTGTCGCCGGAAACATCCGCCAAGTCGGTAGCGGAAAGAGGGGCACCAAATCCGCCGTGCGTGAGCCGCAGCAGAAGGTCAACATTGATCTGATCCGCAAAATCCAGATTGGTGGCAAATTGTTGCTGCAATGCGGAAAGGCCGGGGATATCTGCTTTGCGCGATAGCGGGCGCGCAACCACCCCATGCGTGTGGCGCGACAATACATAGCCGCCGTTCCCACCTGACCTCAGAAATTGGGTAAACTTCGTTTCCACGAACCACGCCGCATCCGAATGAACGGGGGCAACATCGTAAAACCCGGTTAACAGGTCGAAATCAGACCGTGCGGTGCTAGTTAAACAGTTGAGGCAACGGGTTTGGCGAATGGGAATCAGTTGCAACCCCTGTCTCGCAGCGAACGCAGCCAAGCCCGTCTTGCTTAATCGGTTGAAAAGGCGTCGTAGCCCCGCACCATTTCTGCCTGTGTCGGGCATGTCGGTCTTGGACGACTAGTACGAACCACCGATCCCCAAGAGATACCGCCAACCGGCAGTTCACTGTCAATCACTGCTCCGTCCGCGTCACTCAGGAAATACGCAAGTTGGCCCGCGTCTTCATTGGCAGCCCTCCAAAGCTGCGCCCCGCAACTCGTTCATAAGAGGTAATATTCTCGACATACAGAATTCTGTGCTCTTGCACTTCATCGCGCAGAAAAGCCGCGACATCGTTCGCAACCAAAGTAAGATCACAGTCAAAGGCTTCCAGGACATCGTCAATGGTGTCAACAAATGCCGCAACAAATCTGTTGCCTACACTACCAAGTGCCTTGCTCGCACCGAAAGCGGAAAACGCCGGATTGAGGTGGCAGAACTCGTTGTCATCTGCCGCACCCTTGGCGCTGACATCTACGGTGTGCTTGACTTAGT
Organism: Ruegeria sp. YTSA135; assembly: GCF_059610165.1. Classification (NCBI taxonomy): domain Bacteria; kingdom Pseudomonadati; phylum Pseudomonadota; class Alphaproteobacteria; order Rhodobacterales; family Roseobacteraceae; genus Ruegeria; species Ruegeria sp. YTSA135. Next base: position 247,436 of record NZ_JBXWNC010000003.1, read on the forward strand.
CGCAGATGCCGTTCTGACGGATGAGGGCCTTTGATTTGCACGCCGCGGAGAAACCGGCGCTCTTTTGCTAGCACTAGCAAAAATTGGTCCGGTATTTGCTTGAGGCAACTACGTATGCGACCTACCCCCACTGGGACACCCCCCTTGGGTCCCCTGCGCCCTTTTGTGACGCATCGCACACTCCGACACATTTCCGAACGCGAACACTTACAGCGCGCTTCTCCGCCAGCCTGTGGGCGTCTGCCCCGATGGAGCACATTTCGTTAGAAGTCAGACAGAATTCTAAGTGCAGCAAGTAGAATAACGAAATGAACGGTCCCGAATGCTAATTGCATGTTTGATCCCCAATGCAGACCGCGTTAGCGGCCTTTACTCCGACAAGCGATCAAGTGTGTATTTCACCATGATGGACCCCAAGCGCCTCCGCGCGCCGTCGCCACTCTGGCGGAGTTCAAAGCGGCCGATCAGCACAGAACCGTTGGCCACAAGACGCCAGGTCGCCCGCTGTGTGCCTTGTTTCCGGTCCATTCCATGACCGCTTAAGGCACTTTCACGGGTAATTGACATGGGTCAGTTCACCAGCGAGAATTTGTTGGCACACTCCCGTCACATGTCTTCATCCAACGCCAGAGAATCGTGCTTTACGACGAAAACCACGCAGGCAGCGGATTATTGTACCGGTCGCAGTTCATAAGTTTGTGTCACCGCGCAAGACCCAGAACGGAGAAACCCGATGACTGAATTGCCTCCAGGCAAACCGATTGCCGAAGACAAGACGACCCGGGCGGAGCCTGATCCGGGCACCGGGGGCCACCCGTATGAGAAACTTGACCGCGCAATGCGTGCGGCAATGGCGCGTGCCACGGCAGGGGTTTCCCCGCATTCGATCATGGCCACTTGGATGGATTGGGCCCTTCATCTCAGCCGGTCGCCGGGACGTCAGTTCGAACTGGTGGAACATGCTGCAAAGAATACGGCCAAGCTCTCGGAATATGCCAGCAAATTGGCAGCAGGGTCAAAACCCACCCCGCCCTTTGAAACCCGAACACAAGACCACCGCTTCAGCGATCCGGGCTGGCAGAAAGCCCCTTTCTCGCTGTGGCAACAAGCTTTCCTGAGCACTCAGGATTGGTGGCAGGCTGCGACGGACAGCATGCCTGGTATCGCGCCCCGCGACGCAGAACGTGCGCAGTTTCAGGTTCGGCAAGCCCTTGATTTAGTGTCCCCGTCGAATTTCCCGTGGTCAAATCCTGAAATCATTAGGCGTACCATGCAAACGGGTGGTCGCAATCTGATCGAAGGCAGCGCGCATTTCCTAGAAGATTTTACGCACGCCGCGACGCAAAAGCATGACCTTCCGCCGAAAGGATACGAGCTTGGCACAGATCTGGCTGCAACCCCCGGCAAGGTCGTCTACCGCAATGCTCTGTTCGAGTTGATTCAATACGCACCAACCACCAACAGCGTACAGGTCGAGCCAATTCTGTTCGTACCCGCCTGGATCATGAAATATTACGTGCTTGATCTGTCGCCGAAAAACTCGATGGTTCGCTATCTTGTTGATCAGGGGTTCACGGTTTTTATGATTTCGTGGATAAACCCTACGGCAAAACAGGCCGATCTTAGCCTAGAGGATTACCGCCTGAACGGCGTCATGGCGGCGATTGATGCCATTTCGAAATTCGTTCCGGGTCAAAAGATTCACATCAATGGATACTGTCTTGGCGGCACCCTTTTGGCGATTGCCGCTGCCGTTATGCAACGCGACGGAGATGACAGGCTGGCCAGCATCACCCTTATGGCTGCGCAAGTCGATTTTGCCGAAGCAGGTGAGTTGTTGCTTTTCATCGACGACAGCCAAGTTGCGTTTGTCGAAGATCTTATGTGGCTGCAGGGCTGTCTGGATCGACCGCAAATGGCGCGTACGTTTACGACCATCCGTGCCGAAGACCTGATCTACGCCCGCGCCGTGCGGCGTTATTATCTGGGCGAGGCGGATTTACCGACGGATCTGACGGTTTGGAACAACGACACGACACGCATGCCTGCGCGAATGCATTCGGAATATTTGCGGGGTCTGTTTCTGGAAAACCGCCTGAGCGCCGGGCGATTTGCCGTTGAAGGCCGCGTTGTCGCACTGAAGGACATTCGCGTTCCCATGTTCGTGGTGGGTACAGAATCCGACCATATTGCGCCGTGGCGGTCGGTCTACAAAATCAGGCTGTTTACGGATGGGGATCTGACATTTGTGCTGACCAATGGCGGCCACAACGGCGGCATCCTGAGCGAGCCGGGGCACAAGAACCGCCACTATCGGCTGGATCACAGGGAAGCTGATGCGCTGTATATATCTCCTGATGAATGGTTTGAAACTGCAGAGGTGCGACAAGGATCCTGGTGGCCCGCTATGGCTGCTTGGCTAAAAGAGCACTCAACGGGCGAGGCCAAACCTCCGCCTATGGGTGGGGAACGGCGAAGCGCCAATAAGCTGCCAGATGCGCCCGGCAGCTACGTTCACCAAACCTGAAAGCGGCGCAAAAGCTGGACCAAAAGCTCAGGCCACTACGGAGCGCTCTCAGATCGTCGGATCATGTCAGCTCATACGGGCGATCGACCTACGAAACATGACCAGGCTTGTGATCAGCAAGGCCAGGCCCAATGCCGCCATCGACGCAAATTCCAGCCAGACGGTTTCTATCCCGGCACCCTTGAAAACGATTGCCTGGCTGGCCGACATATAGTGGCGCGACGGAAGGAACAGCGTCCCGGCCTGTAGCCAGGCCGGTTGACCTTCGACCGGCGTCTCGCCGCCTGATAACATCAGCATGGGTAGGACAATCAGCATAACCAAAAGCGCAAACTGCGCCATTGACCGTGCGATGGTGGCAAGGAAAACCCCCAATGCGGTAGCTGTAAACAGAAAGAGAGCAGTCCCTAACAGGAACAAGGGCTTCGATCCGGCAATGGTGATGTCCAACACACCCTGCATGACAAAGACAAGCGACACCCCTGCCGCGATCAGCACAACCGCCGCATTTGCCCAGATCTTGGCCATTGCAATATCGAACGGGGCCAAGGGCAGCGCCAGAAGATGTTCTATCGTCCCATGCTCTCGTTCCCGGATCATGGCAGCACCGGTCAGGATCGTCGTAAGCCACATGATCTGGCCGATCAGGGCCACGATACCCGCAAAACGCACTGTATCCCTGTTTGGGTTGAAGGCGCTTCGCAGGATAAGATCTACCGGAGGCGCGTCGACGAGATCGACGCCGGCTGCGAAACGATAAATCTCGGCGCTCAGTATGTTGGTTATGTAGCTTGCGCCAATACCCGCCTGCTCCATGGCTGTGGCGTCGATCAGTACCTGGATCTCTGGTTGGCGCCGCGCGCGCAGGTCCTTCTCAAACCCCGGCGGTATGGCAACAACAAAGATGAAGCGCCCCGCATCCATATGTTCAGGGCCGGTCCCGGGTTCGATCTGAACAACCTGCTGGAATTCGGGCGGGAAAAACGCAGTGGAAAGCGTGCGGGAGAGCGGCGAGTTGTCCTCGTCCGCAAACGCGATCGAGGCATTGTTCACGGAACTTGCAACACCCGTCGCCTCCATGATCGGCGCTAGTGTGAACGACCAAACCAGCAACGCCATCATGACCCAATCACGGCGCAGGCTCATCATCTCTTTCAGGCCCAGCCAGAATATGCAGGAAATGCGCTGCATTCACTTCTCCTGCGCACGCAGGCAGAGGACGGCAATCAGCGTCAGCACCGGCCCGAAACAGGCCAGCGCCAAAATGTCTGGGGCAAGCGCCTCCCAACCCAGCCCCTTGGTAAATGCACCGACATTCAGGTGCAAAAAATAGGACGACGGCCAGAATGAGCCGATCACCTGTGCGCCCCCTTCAAGGGTTGAAACAGGCTGCAATAGGCCCGAGAACTGAATGGTTGGCACAACCGAGGCAATGGCCGTCGCAAATGTAGCGGCCACTTGACTGGAGGTCATGGTCGCAATCACCAATCCGTAGGATGTCGTCGCCCAGACATACAGGAACGCACCAACAGCCAAGGGAAAGGGATCCCCCTTAAGTGGCACGCCAAAGATGAAAATCGTCATCCCGGCCAAAAGCAGGAAATTCGCGTAGCCAATCACAATATATGGGATTTGCTTGCCGACCAGGAATTCAAGCCGCGTCGTTGGTGTGACGTAGAAATTGACGACAGATCCCAGTTCCCGCTCTCGCGCGACACTGACCGCCATCAGGACGGCTGGCAGCATGATAAGCAGGATTGCAGGCATCGCCGGGGCCATTGCGGCAATGCTCTCAAAGCTCTGATTATATCGAAACCGGGGCTCGATTCTGGCAATCTCAACCGGGGCTTTGCCAGTGTTGCGTGCCTGGTCATCCAGAAATGTCTGGTGCAGCCCGGCAACGTAACCCTCAACCGTCTCACCTTTGAACGGAATGGCCCCATCGACTGTGGCCAGGACGTTGGTTGTTTCTCCCGCCCGCAACTTACGGCCAAAGTCAGGCGGCAATTCAATAACCAGCGAGGCGTCTCCGGCCTGCAACCGGCTACGTCCTTCCGCAGCACTGTCTAGGGGAGGTGTGGGTTTGAAATAAGATGATCCTGCGAACTCTGCCGCATAGGCCCGGCTTTCAGGACCTTGAGACAAATCGAGAAGTGCGAAATCAAGTTCATCAATATCGAGCGTGATGCCAAAGCAAAAGACCAACATCAAAATGGCAGACCCAAGAAAGGCAAAGGCAAGCCGAACCGGGTCACGGGCCACTTCGACGGCTTCGCGCCGTGTGTACGCGAAGGCGCAGCCAAAGCTTGCCCGCGCATCTTTGGTTTGAGCGCTCATATCCACTTTTGGCGCGACAACCGGTGGCGGTTCTTCCTCTGCTTCAAGAATTGAAATGAATGCTCCTTCAAGGTTGTCCGCGCCCTCATTGGCGATCAAGTCCGCTGGCGTGCCTTCTGCCAGAACCCGGCCTGCATGCATGAAGGAAACCCGGTCGCACCGTTCTGCTTCGGGCATGAAATGGGTGGACACAAATATCGTAACCGAATCTTCGCGCGCAAGTTGGACAAGCAAGGCCCAAAACGTATCTCGTGCCGCTGGGTCAACACCTGACGTTGGTTCATCCAGAATAAGAACACGCGGGCGATGGATGACGGCAACCGCCAGCGACAGGCGTTGTTTGATCCCAAGCGGCAACGTGGCCGCCAGCGTATCGCGATGGCCGGTTAGTCCAAAACGATCCGTCAATTCCACGATACGCTCCTCTCGGTCAGAAAGGTCGAACACGCGGGCATGCAGCCGAAGATTCTGAAGCACCGACAATTCACCGTAAAGAGAGAAGGCCTGGCTCATATATCCGATCTGCCGCCGCATTTCCCGATCGCGGGCGTCAACGGGCTTGCCGAAAAGCAAGGCCTCACCTGAACTGGCCGGCAGCAACCCTGTCAGCATCTTCATGGTTGTGGATTTGCCGCATCCATTCGATCCGAGGAACCCGAAAATCTCGCCCCGCTTTATCGAGAAATCCACGCTGTCAACAGCCGTGAAATCGCCAAAGCGCCGTGTCAGCCCGCGCGCGGTGATCACCGGGTCTGTTTCAATCTGGCGGGCTGGACTTTCATCCAACGTAATGGCAGGTGCGCCTTGCGCCTGCAAGCGTCGGTACGCGGTTTCCAGGTCCTTTTCGTCCCCCTTCAACCTGGTAGGTTGCCCCTGAAAGATGACCCGGCCAGCGTCCATCGCGACGATCCAGTCAAAACTCTCTGCTTCTTCCATGTAGGCTGTCGACACCAGAACCGAGAGCTTTGGGTTTTCGGACCGGATCGCATTGATCAAAGCCCAGAACTGTCGCCGCGACAGCGGATCAACCCCGGTTGTCGGCTCGTCCAGAACCAGAAGTTTCGGATCATGAATCAATGCGCAACACAAGCCCAGCTTCTGTTTCATCCCGCCAGAGAGTTTGCCCATCAGGCGATCCTCAAAAGGCGCAAGTCCGGTTGCTGATAGCAACGCCTCAATCCGGGCATCACGCTCATCCTGCCCTTGACTGAAAAGGCCCGAAAAGAACTCCAGATTCTCGCGTATCGATAGTTCAGAATAGAGGTTGCGCCCCAATCCTTGCGGCATGAATGCGATTGCCGGACAAATGCGGCGGCGATGTGCGGGTGCGTCTATCGATCCGCCCAGAACGTCGATTGACCCTGATTGCAACTTTTTTGCGCCGGTAATCAAGCTAAGCAAAGTGGATTTCCCGACCCCGTCCGGCCCGATGAATCCAACAAGCTTGCCGGTCGGAATGTTTAGGGAAATAGACTCCAGCGCAATTTGTTTTCGATATCTGTGCGTGACATCGGCAACGCGGATTTCCGGCGCAGAGACCTTGGCATTCATTCGAACAGCTCTTGTGGTATGCGCCGTTCAAGGGCTTCGGGCCAGGCGCTGCTCGGGTCGACCCGGATCACTGCAACGCCGCGAAGACCGGTTTTGACATGCTCAATCCGGCTTTCGACCAGATCCTCAGGTATGCGAACGCGGACGCGAAACACCAGTTGCTCGCGTTCATCCAGAGTTTCAACCTGTTTCGGTGTGAACTGCGCTTCGGGCGACACAAAGCTGACATATGCAGGTATCGCGTAGTCCGGCAACGCATCGAGCACGATCCGTGCCTCGGCCCCGATAGGCAAAAGTCCGGCTTCGCGAGCTGGAAGAAATACCTCCATGTACACCTTCTGGAGGCTGAGAAGGGTCAGGATCGGCTCACCCGCGCCGACAACTTCACCGGGCTCTGCAAGACGATAAAGCACGCGACCGGGCATCGGTGCCAGCAGGAGGCTATCTTCGATCTGCGCCTCAATCCGGCGCACTTCGGCCTCAGATGCGGCAATACGGCTTTCTGCGGTTGCCACACGGGCCTTGGCCGCTCCTAACACAGCCTCAGCAACCTGATGAATGGTCTCACGTTCTTCAAAAACGGTTTCAGAGATATTCTGCCCGGCCAGCAACGCCGTTGCGCGATCCAGCTCCTGCTCGGCCCGGCGCTGTTCACTCTGACGTTGCAGAACAAGCGCCTCGGCTTCCGCCTTGGTCTGACGCGCCAACGCCACCTCGGCCTTGGCCCTGTCCAATGCCGCCGACAATTCATCAACGTCCATCTCGGCCAGAATGTCCCCGGTGGCGACCATATCACCTTCGGCCGCCAATACATTCACGACACGCCCCGCGATCGTGGGGGCGATCTCAACCTGCTCGGCCTCAATCCGTCCGTTTCCCTGAACAAAACCATCCGGCAACTGGTCACCATTCGTGGACATGACGGCATACATTATGCCGCCCGTAATCACGAGCGCAGCCAGAGCAAAATAAATAAGCGAACTCTGCTTCATAGCTTTTCCAGGTGGTTGATTTTGACAAGACCCTAACGTGCGGCCAAATCGACGGCCTTGCGATGGATCAAGCTTGAATCCTGTGGCCTCGTGCTATGGTAAGTTGAGGTTGCGCTAAAGGAGTGCCTTAGCCAGCGTTGGCCCTGCCCCGAACTGTAGGAATGCGCCAATGAGGTTGAGCGGTCATTCACGGGGAGCACTAGGATGACATTTGCAATGGTCTTTACGGGGGATGGTAGCACGCTTCGTCAAGAAAACATCGAACTTCCGGTAACTGGCCCCCATGATGTACTCATCCGGATTGAGGCCTGCGGTGTCTGCCGCACTGACTTGCACATCCTTGATGGTGACCTGACAGACCCCGAGCTTCCGTTGGTTCCTGGGCATGAAATTGTCGGGCGTATCCTGCGCAAAGGCGAAGCGGTCACGGATTTGAAAATCGGCCAGCGTGTCGGCGTACCTTGGCTTGGCTCAACGTGTGGGCAGTGCCGTTATTGCCGGGACGCGCAGGAAAACCTGTGTGATGCGCCGCTCTTTACCGGATACACGCGAAACGGCGGTTTTGCCGAAGCTTGCATGGCCGATGCGCGATATGTTTTTGCGTTGCCCGAGTCCGCTGATCCGGTTGCGCTGGCACCGCTGCTGTGTGCAGGGCTGATTGGGTTTCGCAGTCTGCGCATGGCAGGAGATGCACAGGAAATCGGCTTCTACGGCTTCGGGGCCGCTGCGCATATCCTGGCACAACTGGCAATCTGGCAAGGCCGTAATGTCTATGCGTTGACCCGGCCCGGCGATGTTGAAGCACAAAGCTTTGCGAGAAACCTGGGGGCGGTATGGGCAGGCGATTCCGACCAACTGCCTCCAAAAGAACTGGATGCCGCGATAATTTTCGCACCCGTCGGCGCGCTTGTTCCAATGGCTCTCAGAGCCGTCCGAAAAGGAGGTCGGGTCGTTTGCGGAGGCATCCACATGAGCGATATCCCTGCCTTTCCATACCGCGATTTGTGGGGTGAACGACATGTCCTGTCGGTCGCGAACCTGACCCGACAAGATGGGGAAGAGTTTTTTTCCCTGGTCGAAGCGGCGGGCATTCGAACGCAGACCCAACAATATCCGTTGATCGACGCCAACATAGCAATCGATGACCTGCGTGCGGGGCGTTTGCAGGGGGCAGCGGTCTTGGTGCCCTGACCTTACTTGCAATAAATTTCGCGAGTGTTGAAGCCGCGGATATAAAAGACCTACAGGTATTGCTTCTTGCTGACTTTTCGTTTGTGTCCCTTTAAACCGGTTTACCATTTTTCTCCGAAAGGCCGCAGTTCCACATCGAATGACCAAGTGGATCGGTATTAATGCGCGGTACGAAAGACCTCTTCCGCAGTAGCGTTCGACTTGGGGACCTTTCCCGATACAGGACACTGCTGCCCGGAAAATGCGCCGCAATGTCCGGTATCGAGTCCGACTTCATCACAAGTACTTGAACGGTGGGTGCTTAGCATGAGTTTGCTTCTGGGCTTTTCCCGACGCAGAAACAAAAGTGGAAAACAAAATTCGCGCAACTCAGCCGAAACACGGTAAGCAATACCCGCCATCGTCTGATCTGCTATCAACACCGTAGCGTTTTCAGAAAGGAAGTGCACAATGCAAGGGCCTAAATTGGAAGAACAGCAGCTACTCAGCGATGCAGAGGCCAGAGCCGCGCGCTACATTTCCAAAGTGGAAGACATGCCTGTTTTTCCCGACAGCGCTTCCTTGCAGCAACTTGCGCGGTTTGACGAACCTTTGCCCGACGGCGCTGGATCCGCGAAAGACACACTGGCCCTACTGGACGAAGCTGGCTCGGCAGCGACTACGGTATCAAACGGTCCCCGGTATTTCGGATTTGTGATCGGCGCAACGCTACCAGTCGCCGCCGCCGCACAGCGTCTTGCTTTGGCTTGGGATCAATGCGCGTCCTCTCAGGTAAATTCGCCGGTTGCCGACAAGATTGAGAAGGTGGCCGCGCAGTGGTTGCTCGAAATTCTGGACCTGCCGCGCGAAAGCGGTGTGGCGTTTGGAACATCGGCAACCGCCAGTACGCTTGTCTGCCTCAGCGTCGCACGTCGCGAGTTGTTGAAGAAATGCGGGTGGGATTTTGATGCCATGGGGTTGCAGGGCGCGCCAGAAATCAAGGTTGTCGTATCTGAATTGGCACATATTACCGTTCTCAAGGCCTTGAGAATTCTTGGTTTCGGCCAAGCCCGTCTGATCAAGGCACCAGTTGACAACGCTGGTCGCATCGATCCGGCAAGGCTCCCTGCATTGGATGCACAGACCATTTTGTGCCTACAGGCGGGCGAGGTTAATACAGGCAGCTTTGATCCCTTTGCTCCACTGATTGAAAAAGCGAAACAAGCCGGCGCATGGGTGCATGTTGATGGTGCCTTTGGGTTGTGGGCGCGCGCGGCCCCGGCAAAGCGTGAACTTACCACTGGTGTCGACGGTGCGGATAGTTGGACGACTGACGGCCACAAATGGCTCAATACCCCGTATGACGGTGCTGCTGGCATCTGTCGCGACCGTGACGCAATGGCGGCTGCCATGAACAGTGACGCAGTGTATTCCACCGCATCCACCGAGAGTCAGAAGAACCTTGGCATCGAGTTTTCCCGCAGCGCCCGCGGCATACCGATCTGGGCGGTTTTGCGCACGCTTGGCCGCGCCGGCGTTGCCGATCTCATCGAAGAACACTGCGCCATGGCTGACTGGATCGCAAGGACTCTGCCCTCTCTTGGGTTTGAACTGCTATGCGAACCTGCGTTGAATCAGGTCCTGTTCAGATGTGCCACTGCGGCACAGACAAAAGAGCTTCAGCAACTGGTGGAACGCTCTGGGAAGGCGTGGTTCGGCACCACAGTCTGGGACGGAAAGCTGGCCCTGCGGATAAGCGTCTCATCCTGGCGTACCAGCGATCAGGATATCGATATTCTGTTGAACACGCTGCAGGCGGCGCGTGAGGGCTTGGCCACTGCCAATCCATAGTGCCGAGGCGGCGCGCCAGATGGGCAGAAGTTTTCCTGTCGGCAATCTTGTGGTCGGCTACCCTTTTGCGTTGGATGTACATTAGCTCATCCACTGTCAAAGTGTTCTCCCCCAGAATTCGGGCCAAACTTTACGACCACGACATTGGCATCGCGTTACGGGTGCAAAGATTTACGCGAGACGTGCAGCCAGTCGATACAAAGCGACGGTGTTTGGCTGTCCTGCAAAAAGCGCCGCACATTCCATTTGCCGTAGTGGCCCCCGCAGAAGCTTGCTGAACTGGTCGGGATCGACCGTGCTGGTCACCTATGGTTCAAATCGATTTGATTCAGATCAGTTCGTTGCATATGCAACGAGCTATAATATCAGCAAAAGAGGCGTTCCAATGAAGCTTGAAACATATTTCCCTTATCAGCTTGCATCGACAGCCGAAGCGTTTTCGCGCCAGCTTATTCAGGTCTATGGCCGCACATTTGGCTTATCGAGAGAGGAATGGCGCCTGCTGTTTTTATTGGCCAGCGCCGGTCAGTTGAGCTCACTGCAACTGGCGCAGCGCACCACGCTGGACAAGGTTCAGGTAAGCCGCGCTGCGACCCGACTTGAGAACAAAGGCCTGATTGCCCGTGCCGTGGCGGATAATGACCGGCGGTTGCGCCAGTACACCTGTACAAAGGCGGGAAGATCTCTTTTCAACCAAGTTTTTCCGGCCGTTCAGAGCTGTGCTGACGCGATATTGGAGCACATGAGCGAGGAAGACATAAGCAAGCTAAAGGAAGGGCTTCGCGCGCTTCAACGGGCTGTTGCTGAATATGGGCAGGATCAGGTAAAAATGGACGGTTAGTGCGGGCTGTTATCGGGATGAGCATCCTGAAAGGCCGGAATCTGATCCAATCTTTCCTTGATCCGCGCAATCTTGGGAAGACCAGCCAGATCAACACCCCACCGTTGCGCATTGTAAAGCTGAGGCATCAGGCAAACATCGGCCAGCGTTACACGGTCACCGTAAGAACACCTACCGCCCTGAAGCATGGCTTCGTATGCCATCAACCCTTCACCGATAAAATGCTGCATCCAACCTTCCATCGTGATCTGTTTTTCTGATTGTTCGACGGCCCATTTCGCAACCCGTAGATTACAAACCGGATGGATTTCCATCGCCACCGCATAAGCCAAAGCGCGCACTTCAGCCCGGTTCGCGGGGCCCGACGGCAAAAGGCCAAGGCCTCTGGTTTCGTCAATGTATTCGATCTGCGCCAGAGATTGGGTAAAGCTGTGTCCATCTATTTCCAGCACTGGCACAAGGCCCTGAGGATTTCTGGCCAGATGTGCCTCGGAACGCTGCTCGGCATTCAGCAGATCTACGATGACGGCTTCCCAATTCTCGCCGGCAAGGCCAAGGGCGATCCGAACGCGATAGCTGGCTGACGAGCGCCAATAGTCATAAAGTTTGATCATTCAATCTTCCAACAGCAGATCGAGCGCCTCATGCAGGGTGGCCTCAGATGCACCAAGTTTGTTTTCGAGGCTGGATTGAAACGACAGCGCGATTGGGACCAGCCGGCTAAGAAGGTCAGCGCCTTTTTCTGTCAGATCGAGCTTGACCAGCCGCCGGTCATTGGGGTCTTCAACCTTGGTGATCAGGCCGCGGGCTTCAAGGCGTGCCGCTGCCCGACTGACCTTGGACTTTTCCAGACTGACCCTTTTCTCGATGTCCCTAACAGATGGATTTTCCGCATATCCAACATTCACAAGAACGCGCCATTCGGGGTTCGAAATGCCAAACTCATGCTTATAGTGCTGCGCCATTTCCGCGCTTAAACGCGCGGCCAAAACAGTAAACCGGTACGGCAAAAACCGTTCCAAATCGAATTCTGGCAAGTCTGTGGAGCTCATGCATCGAAGTCCTTTCGACGCTATTGAAGTCAGATTTTCGTTGCATCTGCAACAAAAATATTGACAACGTTGCAAATGCAACAAATATTTACTGCAAGCTCAAAATCTACCGAATCGAGTGAGTGGGAGATCCAGATGAATGAACTCGTGAAACACAGCGGATTGACTGTCGCCGATGATGGAAACGCTATTTCCAAGGGCTACATGCCCGGATGGGCCAATGATTTTGAGACCGAGGCCCTGCCCGGCGCATTACCGCAGGGAATGAACAGCCCGCAAAGATGCAACTATGGCCTGTATGGCGAACAGCTAAGCGGTACGGCTTTTACCGCCAATCCGCCCGAGCGCACCTGGTGCTATCGCATTCGCCCATCGGTCAAGCACTCGCATCGATACGAAAAGATCGACCTGCCCTATTGGAAATCGGCCCCCTGTATTGACCCGGATGTCATTTCTTTGGGTCAGTACCGGTGGGACCCAGTAGAACACACGGATCAGCCGCTGACCTGGGTGACAGGCATGCACACAATGACCACAGCAGGCGATGTGAACACGCAGGTGGGCATGGCCAGCCATGTCTATCTGGTCAACACGTCTATGGTGGACGACTATTTCTTCTCGGCCGATTCCGAGCTGCTGGTTGTTCCGCAGGAAGGCCGCCTGCGCTTTGCGACCGAGCTGGGGATCATTGATGTAGAACCGAAAGAGATAGCGATCATCCCGCGCGGCCTTGTTTACCGGGTCGAAGTGCTGGAAGGTCCCTGCCGGGGTTTTGTCTGCGAGAACTACGGCCAGAAATTCGAACTTCCCGGTCGCGGCCCGATCGGAGCCAACTGCATGGCCAACCCGCGCGATTTCAAGGCCCCGGTGGCCGCGTACGAGGACCGCGAAGTCCCCTCGACCGTGACGATGAAATGGTGCGGCCAGTTCCACGTCACCAAGATCAATCAAAGCCCGCTGGACGTTGTGGCCTGGCACGGCAACTACGCGCCGTACAAATACGATCTACGCGCCTATTGCCCGGTCGGAGCGATCCTTTTTGACCACCCTGATCCGTCGATCTTTACCGTCCTTACCGCGCCTTCGGGACATCCCGGAACAGCCAATATTGACTTTGTTCTGTTTCGTGAGCGCTGGATGGTGATGGAAGACACTTTCCGCCCGCCCTGGTACCACAAGAACATTATGTCCGAGTTGATGGGCAATATATACGGCCAGTATGACGCGAAACCTCAGGGCTTCGTTCCGGGCGGTATGAGCCTTCACAACATGATGCTTCCACATGGGCCAGACAAAGAAGCCTTTGAAAAGGCGTCAAATGCCAACCTTGGGCCGGACAAGCTCGACAACACCATGTCGTTCATGTTCGAAACCCGCTTCCCGCAGCACCTCACCGGGTTTGCTGCGAAGGAGGCGCCGCTTCAGGACGATTACATCGACTGCTGGACGGATATTGAAAAGAAATTCGACGGCACGCCCGGAAAAAAGTGATGCAACACGACGGCATCGACGAGTCCCGCTCTCGTGCTAAAAGTCAGGAAATATAATGCCTTTGATGAAATCCTGGGTGAACTCAGCCAATGATGAGGCCCATCCCTTTCCTCTGAACAACCTGCCCTATGGGGTATTTTCGACCGAAGATGGCGAGCCGCGTTGCGGTGTGGCCATTGGCGACATGATCCTGGACGTCTGCGCCGCCGAGGCCGAAGGTCTGATTGCGCTGATCGACGAACCCCTGTTCGATTTACCCTTCTGGAACCCGTTGATGGAAGAAGGCCCGGCTGTCTGGACTGCGTTGCGAGACCGGCTGAGAAGCCTGTTGGCCGAAGGCTCGGAAGACCAAACTAGAGTTGAGCTTTTGCTTGTCGCACAAGACGATGCCGAGATGCATATGCCTTTCGCGGTCAGCGAATACACTGATTTCTATGCCGGTCGTCATCACGCCCAGAATGTCGGCACAATGTTTCGCGGTCCAGAAAACGCGCTGCCGCCGAACTGGCTGCATATCCCGATCGGCTACAACGGGCGAGCATCATCGGTGGTTGTCTCGGACACGGATATTCGCCGACCGTGGGGACAGCTGAAAGGACCGAACGACGCACTGCCCCGGTTTGCCCCGTCGCAACGGTTCGACATTGAGCTTGAGATGGGTGCCATCGTTGGCACCCCCTCTGATGGTCCCATCTCGGTACAGGAGGCAGATAACAACATCTTTGGATACGTGCTGCTGAACGACTGGTCGGCGCGCGACATTCAGGCCTGGGAATATCAGCCCTTGGGGCCGTTTCAGGCCAAGGCCACCGCGACCTCAATCAGCCCTTGGATCGTGACCAAAGCTGCGCTGGAGCCGTTCCGCTGCGACACCCCTGCGCGGGAGTTCGAGTTGCTGGATCACCTGCAAGATTGCGGCCCGATGCTGTATGACATCGACCTGTCGATAACGATGGCCCCCAAGGGCAAGACGGCCACAACCATTGCCAGGACCAACTATAATGAGATGTATTACTCGGCGGCGCAGCAATTGGCCCATCACACCACATCCGGCTGCCCGATGAATACAGGCGATTTGCTGGGCTCCGGTACGATCTCCGGCCCGGAAAAGCAGAATCGCGGGTCCCTTCTGGAACTCAGCTGGGGAGGCAAGGAGCCGATTACGCTAGACACCGGCGAGACCCGCAGCTTCATCGAAGACGGCGATACCCTGACCCTTTCAGGCGCAGCCAAAGGCGATGGCTACACAATCGGGTTCGGTGACTGCACAGGGCAGCTTCTGCCGGCGCTCGACGATCCATACGGCAGATGACGGTCTGATCATAAGCGTTTCAAGAATACCCACGCCGGAGGCTTCGCGATCCAACCACCGGCGCAACGTCAGAAGGATAAAACCACATGGCCAAGGCATTTGCGTCGCAAGGCGACCTGACCGAAAAGAAAATCACCTTTGATGAGATCGGCGATGGCCTGTGGGCCTTCACCGCCGAAGGCGACCCGAATTCGGGCGTCATCATCGGCGATGACAGCGTCATGATTGTCGAAGCTCAGGCCACACCGCGTCTGGCGAACAAAGTGATTGAGAAGGTGCGCGAGGTCACCGACAAGCCGATCAGCCACCTGGTTCTGACCCATTACCACGCAGTACGGGTTCTGGGGGCCTCGGCATACAACGCACCGCAAGTGATCATGTCCGATGTTGCCCGTTCGATGGTGGTAGAACGCGGGCAGGAAGACTGGGACAGCGAATTCCAACGCTTTCCGCGCCTATTTGAGGGCCATGAAAGCATTCCGGGTCTGACCTACCCGACCACCACCTTCAGCGACAGCATGACCGTCTATCTCGGCAACCGTCGCGTCGATATCAAACAGATCGGCCGCGCCCATACTGCAGGCGATGCGGTGATCCACGTGCCCGACCAAAACGTTATGTTTACCGGCGATATCGTCGAGGACCATTCGGCCTGCTATTGCGGCGACGGCTACTTTTCAGATTGGTGTCAGACACTGGACAATATCAAAGCCTATGATGTCGACGCCATCGCCCCGGGCCGCGGCGGTGCGCTGATCGGCAAAGAGGCGGTCGAGCGCGCGATCGAAAGTACACGCGACTTCGTCAACTCAACCTATGAGCCCGCAAAGAAGGTGGCCATGAAAGGCGGCAGCCTGAAAGACGCCTGGGACGCGGTCCGCGATGCCTGCGACCCCAAGTTCAAAGACTACGCCATCTACGAACACTGCCTGCCGTTCAACGTCTCGCGCGCATATGACGAAGCGCGCGGTATCTGGCACCCACGCATCTGGACCGACAAACGGGATCTCGAAATGTGGGAACAACTGCAAGGGTGATCCCAGATCATCTCAGCCATATTCTGCAAGGTAGGTACGACGATGTTTCAAGACCGATATTCCCTCGCCTTCAAGCTTTACCCGTATGAAAAGTCCAAGGATCAGGACAAGTCTGATGCGGTGCGACACCCGGTCGTCATCGTTGGCGGTGGCCCAATCGGTCTGGCCACAGCGCTTGATCTGGGTCGGCAGGGCATCCCGGCCCTGGTTCTGGACGACCATGAAGGAATCGGCATGGGCAGCCGTGCCATCTGCTTTGCCAAGCGGACGTTGGAAATCGCAGACCGCTATGGTTGCGGCGCACCCATGCTGGACAAAGGGGTGGTCTGGAACGTCGGAAAAGTGTTTCAGGATGACCGGCAGGTTTACGAATTCAACCTGTTGCCCGAGTCCGGACATCGCAACCCTGCATTCATCAACCTTCAGCAGCCATACTTTGAAAAGTTCATTTTCGACGCCATTTGCACTGAACAGGAGCGAGGCGCGCCGATCGAGATCCGTGGCAAGAACCGGGTCGATGCCATAGATGTGAAAGACGACCATGTCGTTCTTTCCGTCGAAACCCCGGACGGGCCATATCAGCTTGAGGCAGACTGGATGATCGCCTGCGATGGCGCTGGTTCGCCAACGCGTGACATGCTTGGTCTAGGCTTTGAAGGTCGTGTGTTTCAGGACAGTTTCCTGATTGCCGACATCAAGATGAAGAGTACCGAGTTTCCGACAGAACGCTGGTTCTGGTTCGAACCATACTTCAAATCCGGCGCCTCGACCCTGCTGCACAAACAACCCGACGACGTGTGGCGCGTTGATTTCCAGATCGGCTGGGATGTCGACCGCAAAGAGGAACTGAAAGAGGAAAACATCCGCAGGCGGCTGGATGCGATGCTGGGCGATGATGTTGACTATGAAATGGTCTGGTCGTCTATTTACACCTTCCAGTGCCGCCGCATGGATAAGTTCCGCCACGGTCACGTTCTGTTCGCTGGTGATGCCGCGCATCAGGTGTCACCGTTCGGTGCGCGTGGCGCAAATTCCGGGTTTCAGGACGTCGATAACCTTGGTTGGAAGCTTGGGCTTGTGATCTCGGGCAAAGCCCCGGAAAGTCTGCTGGACACCTATGATGACGAACGGATTTACGGCGCGGATGAAAACATCCTGAATTCGACCCGATCAACCGATTTCATCACTCCGAAATCAAAGGTGAGCAAGTATTTTCGGGATGCTGTCCTCAATCTGGCAGAACGCTTTACGTTTGCGCGGCCTCTGGTGAATTCGGGACGTTTATCAGTGCCTTGCACCTATGATCACTCGCCATTGAATGGTGCAGACGATCTTCCCGGAGGTCCTGTTGCGTCCCGGGTGGGGTCTCCGTGCAAAGACGCGCCGGTTGGTGATGGCTACCTGCTTGATCAGCTTGGAAATGACTTTGTAATTTTGGCGATCAACACCGATGTCCCGAACGGCGTCGATATCGACGGGATCAAAGTCAGAAGCGTATCCCTGAACACCACTGATGATCCTACGGGCGCTTTGACGGACCGGTATCTTGGTTCGGAAAGCCAGGCGGTCTACCTCATCCGCCCTGATCAGCATGTCACGGCGCGCTGGCGTGAATACGACGAGGATGCACTGCGTTCAGCAGTCCGGAAAGCCTGCGGAAAGGAATAAGCCGATGCCCCTGATTACTGAACCCAACCTGTATTCACCGGATGATTTTTACGCAGACCTCATTGCCGCGCATGAGGGGTTGTCGGATGAGGAAAGCGAGGCGCTGAACTCTCGCCTTATACTCATCCTGTCCAATCACATCGGAGAGCGGGAAACACTGAAACAGGCGCTAGAGGCTGCAAAGAAAACCTGACCTCTTTTTGGTTTGCCCGTCAATTTTCGCGCAGAAACACCCCCGAGCCCGCGGTAGGAAAGCGCCACCTGTTTTTCTATGTCCTGCGCAATCGGGCCTGTCGTCTAAACCTGCGGACTGGCCCGAGTCCTATCTGTTCATACGTTCTGTTCGGGTTTTTTCATTCCCAAGGTTTTCAGAGTTTCAGCCGTTGTTTGGCTCCAGCGGTCCCGCAAGGAACTGTTTTTATTCCGCCGCAGGCCAAGGGATTTTAAAAACTCAAACCGTTTTGGATCGTCGCCTCCGAAAGACACTGCGACGCGAGGCCACCAGTAGTCCACCGAGTCCTGCATATGCTGGTCTTCGCCCTTTTCGATCAGCTTCGTCGCGCCTTCCAAGGCCAAATCGCCGTGGTGCGCTTCGCTTGGGGCAATCGAACGGAACGCTTCGGCCAGGGGTTGGTAGGAAATCGTTGAATACTCGGCCAATTGTTCAGCTACGGCTCGGCTCATGAGTAGGTTCATAATCACAGCGTCCGTCCAGCCCGAGAAAGGATAGTTGAACACGGCCAAACGCATGTCATGCTCGGAACGTGTCGCTCCGATATCCGCGTCGCGGCCTAGCCGCGCCGTCCAGGGATGATGGTTTGCGTAGCGGTCCGTGTCGGCTCCGAACTCTCCCATGATGTTCAGAACACGGTGCGCATGGTCCGTTTTCTCAAGCACGATCTTGGCCGCGGCGATACGTTCTTTGATTCCCGGCCCAAGATTAATGATGTCAGCAAAGCCCGCAGCCCCGGCCAGCTCACTGTCTACAAAAGTCGCCATCAGTTTCAGCAACTCAGCGCGATAGCGTGGGGGTACATTCGACGGGTTGGTCAGCACGCCACCTGCGGCAAGATAGCTATCGAGGGTCATTGTGTCGGTCATGTCGGCCTCCCGTTTACTGGTCATAGTCAACGACCACGCGGTCTGTTACGGGATAGGCTTGGCAGCTCAGCACATAGCCTTTCTCAACTTCGTAATCTTCAAGCGCGTGATTGGCGATCATCTCGACCTCTCCTTCTAGCACTTTGCAGCGGCAGGTCGAACACACACCCGCCTTGCAGGCATAGGGGGCATCCATTGCATTTTCCAAAGCGGCATCCAGAATGGACAGGTTCTTCGGAATAGTCAGCGACTGCGTAGACCCATCCAGCGTAATGGATGCACTGGTCTGATTGTCTTTCCTGTCAGCATCCGCCGAACTTGTCTTGCGTTTTGCGCGACCCGGCTGAGCGCTGGCAAACAGTTCGAATTTGATCTGACTGTCATCAAGCCCGTGTTCGCGAAGGGCAGCGGCAATGCCCAGCATCATCGGCTCGGGGCCACAGATAAATGCTGTGTCGACGTTGTCGATATCGACCCAGTGTTTGAACAATTCTGCGCATTTTTCCTGTGTGACCAACCCTGTGAAAAGGTCGATGTCTTGAGCATCGGTCTCAAGAATATGGATCACGTTGAAACGACCCATGTAGAGGTTCTTGAGGTCCTCCAGCTCTTCCCGGAACATGATCGTGTTGATGCCTTTATTGGCATAGATCAGCGTAAACTGCGATTGGGGTTCCCGCGCGAGGGTCGTTTTGAGGATCGACAAAACAGGTGTAACGCCCGAACCTCCGGCAAAACCAAGATATTTCTTTTCGGCGTTCGCATCAATCGGAGCGTGGAAACTGCCCATCGGCGGCATGGCCTGTACGATATCTCCGACGCTCAGTTCTGTGTTTGCCCAGCCTGAGAAGGCCCCGCCCTCGACCCGCTTGATTCCGACCTGCAATACGCCATCGTCTTTGCCCGCACAGATCGAGTAGGACCGGCGCAATTCCTCGCCGTCAAAATCGCGGCGGAAAGTCAGGTATTGACCAGCGGTGAAATCAAATTCTTCCGCCGCACCGTTCATGGGCTCCAGCGTCAAAACCACCGCATCACGGATCGTTTTGTGGATATCGGTGACTTTCAGGTCGTGAAAACGTGCCATCCGGTGCTCCTCCTCAGATGCACTTGAAATAGTCGAAAGGTTCAAGACAGTCCGTACAGCGCCAGTGCGCCTTGCACGGGGTCGAGCCGAACTGGCTGACCTTCTCAACCGCCTTGCTGCCGCAATGTGGGCAACGTTCCGGACCGCCCGCCGGTTGCGGAGGGGCGATGCCATATTCTTCAAGCCGTGCGCGGCCTTTTTCACTCAGCCAATCGGTCGTCCATGCGGGTGAGATACTGGTTTCGATCCGCAGATCCTTTATCCCGTGATCCCGCAGCGCCGTTTCGATGTCCATGCTGATGACGGATGTCGCCGGACAGCCGGA
This sequence comes from Ruegeria sp. YTSA135, assembly GCF_059610165.1. Lineage (NCBI taxonomy): Bacteria > Pseudomonadati > Pseudomonadota > Alphaproteobacteria > Rhodobacterales > Roseobacteraceae > Ruegeria > Ruegeria sp. YTSA135. The sequence goes on from NZ_JBXWNC010000003.1 coordinate 267,778, forward strand.
ATAGGTCGGTGTGACCGTTACCTTCAACGTGCCACCATCCCAGCAGACATCGCGCACAATACCCAAATCAACCACTGAAATGACCGGAATTTCGGGGTCCGGAACGGCATCCAGCCACTCCCAAATCTGGTCTGTCGGCACCTGGTTCATTTTGGCTTACCAGCTTGCGCCGGGATAGGCGCGTTGCAGCCACTGCATCTGCGTCAGCAAGTGCCCCAGATGTTCAGTATGCATCTTCCCGTTGCGCCCGCCGTTGTGTGCAAATTCGCTTTCCGGGATTGTGAGCGTTGCATCCGCCAATACCCGCTGGACCAAAGCGTCAAACTCGGCGCGCAGATTGGCGGGGTCAGGCGCAATACCTGCCTTTGCCATCTCGGCGTCGATCTCGTCGCTGGCGAACATCTCACCAACGTAAGGCCACAGGTAGTCCAGCGCCGCTTGCATCCGATCATGGCTTTCAGCTGTTCCGTCGCCCAATCCGACAACCGTGTCGCTTGAGCGTTCCAGGTGATACGCAACCTCTTTGCTGGCCTTGGCCGCAATTGCTGCGACTCGTTCGTCTAACGATTTGATCAGACGCCCCAGCATGATCGAGTGCCACGCATCAAACAGGAACTGACGCATCATGGTCCGGCCGAAATCTTCGTTCGGAACCTCGACCATCAATACGTTGCGGAAATCCCAGGCATCGCGAAGGAACGCTAGGTCATCTGCGCTTTTGCCACCATCTACTTCACCGGCAAGGCCCAACCACATCTGGGTTTGGCCGATCAGGTCCAGCGCGGTGTTGGCCAATGCGATGTCTTCTTCGAGCACTGGCGCATGGCCGCACCACTCACTCACGCGGTGACCAAGGATGAGCGTGTTGTCACCCATTCTCAGCAGAAACTGCTGGAAAGCTTCGTCGCGGGTCATCACATCGCCCCCACTTCGTCGGGGATGTCAAAAAATGTCGGGTGACGATAAACCTTGCTTTCGCTGGGCTCATAAAGCGGGCCTTTGTCACTGGGTGACGAGGCCGAGATGTTGTTCGCTTCGACCACCCAGATCGATACGCCTTCGTTGCGGCGCGTATAAACATCGCGCGCATTCTTGATCGCCATTTCCGCATCTGGGGCGTGCAGCGAACCGACATGACGGTGGCTCATGCCATGCTGACCGCGGATAAAGATTTCCCATAGGGGCCATTCGTTTTTCATAGGGTTTCCTCCTCAGGTCAGGCTTATTCAGCAGCCAGATGGCGGGCACGTTTCTTCTTTGCGTGAGCCAATAATCCATCACGGACCCACTGCCCGTCGTCCCAGGCTTTGTTCCGCGCGGTCAAACGATCGGTGTTGCAAGGACCGTTGCCTTTGATGACGTCAAAGAACTCGGACCAGTCCGGTTCCGAGAAATCGTAATGGCCGCGCTCTTCGTTCCATTTCAGGTCCGGGTCCGGGACGGTCAGCCCAAGGTATTCGGCCTGCGGCACGGTCTGATCAACGAATTTCTGACGAAGTTCGTCATTGGTGTTTATTTTGATCTTCCAAGCCATGGATTGAGCAGAATGCACCGAGTCCTTATCTGAAGGACCGAACATCATCAGCGAAGGGTACCAAAAGCGGTTCAGGGCATCTTGTGCCATCTTCTTCTGCTCTGGCGTGCCCTCGGCCATCTTGCGAATGGCATCGTATCCCTGACGCTGGTGAAAGCTTTCTTCCTTGCAGATACGGATCATGGCGCGTGAGTAAGGCCCGTAAGAGGTGCGCTGCAGCGGGACCTGGTTCATGATCGCGGCACCGTCAACCAGCCAGCCAACTGCGCCGATATCGGCCCAATTCAGCGTAGGATAGTTGAAGATCGACGAGTATTTCATTCGGCCGTCCAGAAGCATCTCGGTCAACTCGTCCCGGCTGACGCCCAGTGTTTCCGCTGCGCCATGTAGGTAAAGCCCGTGCCCGGCCTCGTCCTGAACCTTGGCCAGCAGGATCGCCTTGCGCTCCAACGTGGGTGCGCGGGTGATCCAGTTGCCCTCAGGCAGTTGTCCGACGATCTCAGAATGGGCGTGCTGACCAATCTGGCGGATCAGTGTCTTGCGATACCCTTGCGGCATCCAATCCTTCGGCTCAATCTTGATGTCTGCGTCAATCTTTGCCTGAAATTCGGCAAGCTTTTCGGGGTCGTCATTCGTGGCCTCGGACTTAACCATTTGTGCGTACATCGTTTTTCCTCCTCTCAGGCTGAGCCAGAATTGAACCAATGTGCGCGGTCAACTCTGTGATCTGCCTATCAAACCCGTTCCAAAATCAAAGCTGCGCCCTGCCCTACACCCACGCACATTGTGCACAGCGCATACTGCCCGCCTGTCCGGCGCAGTTGGTAGGCCGCAGTCAACACCAGTCGCGCCCCGGACATGCCAAGAGGGTGGCCAATAGCAATGGCACCGCCATTGGGGTTAACGTGTGGCGCATCGTCCGGCAGACCCAATTCCCGAAGCGTCGCCAACCCCTGAGACGCAAATGCTTCGTTCAACTCTATCACATCCATCTGTTCAATAGTCAGTCCGGCCCGTGCCAATACCTTGCGGCTGGCGGGAACAGGGCCAATTCCCATGATGCGCGGTTCGACACCGGCAACCGACATCCCCACGACCCGAGCAATCGGGGTAAGACCGTTCTTTTCCGCCGACGACTCATTCGCCATCAAAATGGCTGCCGCTCCGTCATTGACCCCGGACGCATTTCCAGCCGTGACAGTCTTATCTGGTCCGTTCACGCCCTTGAGACCCGACAGTTTTTCTGCCGTTGTCCCCGGTCGAGGGTGTTCATCGGTGTCAATCACGATCGGATCACCCTTCCGCTGCGGAACCGAGACCGGAGTGATTTCGTCCGCGAACAGCCCGGCCTCATGCGCAGCTGCCCAACGGGCTTGGCTGCGTGCAGCAAAACTGTCCTGATCCACGCGGCTGATGGCATAATCAGCAGCCACATTGTCAGCGGTTTGCGGCATCGAGTCGATGCCATAATCCTGTTTCATCTTGGGGTTCACAAAACGCCAGCCAATGGTGGTGTCGTAAACCGCGTTGCTGCGTGTGAACGCAGCTGTCGCCTTGGGCATCACGAAGGGCGCACGGGACATGCTTTCTACGCCACCTGCGATCGCCAGGTCATAGTCACCCGCCTTGATTCCCCGAGCCACCATCCCAACCGCATCCATACCGCTGGCGCACAGTCGGTTTACGGTGGTTCCCGGAACATCAACCGGCAACCCGGCCAACAAGGCCGCCATCCGTGCCACGTTCCGGTTGCTTTCACCGGCCTGGTTTGCATCCCCATAAACAACATCATCCACACTTGACCAATCAACTTGCGGGTTCCGCTCTTTCAAAGCAGCGAGCGGAATGGCCGCCAGATCATCCGCGCGGACCGACGACAAAGCACCACCGTACCGACCAATCGGAGTGCGCGTCGCGTCGCAAATGAATGCATCCATGTGTGAATTCTCCCGTACGTTCACGTTCATTCATAGACCGTATGGTCGGTTTATATTGTCGCGACTGATTCGAAGCAAGCGTCATGTTACCAAATTTTGGTTAACTTGCCTAACTTCGTAACATGTAACATGATCAGCTTGCCACGATGTTTTCCCGCACAAACCAAACCTGCGCTCTCCTCAACATCAGAAGGGAAATTTTGTCAGAACCTAGCTACTCAGTTCTGTTTCCAGAGTTGCAAGTTCTGGCCGCGGCAACCTTTCCAAAAGCTTGGATACGGACTCGCGGCAGGCTGGACCCTTCCAGTCAGTCGGCAGAAAATGCGCTGGCAAAACCGGGTGCCGCAGTATGATGCGGCGCCATTTATGGACGATAAGAACGCGCAGCATTGCCCTTTTCATCGGGTCATCCACCCCGGCCTGCGGCAACAACTCATCAATAGCGCAAGCTGTTTTCCAAAATTCATCATATGCGCGTTTCAACTGCTCTGGCCCGAACAAGTCTTGTAACCACTTGGGAACAGAAACCGCACTGGTTTCAAAACCCAACAAGTCTTCCAGATCGTCCGGCATTGGTCCCGACGCCATCGCCGTTGCGGGATTCAATGACACATAGTCCCCTGTCAGCAACAGATCTGCGAGTTCCTTTCGGGATGAATCCGAGCTACTTGAAATCAGCACATGCCAGATTTCTGGCGAGCTTGTTTCGCGGGCATAAATTCGCGGCGCGGCAGTCGCGCTCTGATTACGGCCATATTGAGTAAGACGATGAACGCTTGCCCGTCCAACACGCGTACTTTCGATCCAGCCCTCTTTGCGCAATCGGTGCAATGCCACCCTGGTCGCTTCGGCCTTGATACCAACAAGACTTGTCAACGCCGTAATCAGTGACCCGCTTATTTGATCCGATTTGTTTTGCGCCAGATCGCCAAAAATCGTGACAAGCACCGACCACACCCGCAGGGAACCCTCGGACGTTAAATGACTGACACACGTGTCGAACCAGTCTGAGGCAGCGTCTTTCATGGGCCCAGTATAAGCGGGCCGGATTGAATTACCATCCGGCCCGTCATCATCAGTATGCCACCATTGTCAGCAGCTCGTATTCTGCAACCAGTTCATCATCCTGCTGGGTCAGGGTGACGTGCCAGCGCACTTCGCCATACTGATCGTTTCGTTTTGTCTTTGACTTGACGGTCAGGCTAACCTTGATGCTGTCCCCTGCCACGACGGGTTTCATGAAGCGCAACCCGTCCAAGCCCGTGTTGGCCAGGACCGGTCCTTCGTTCGGCTCGACAAACAAACCGGCTGCGAACGACAACAGAAGATATCCATGCGCGACACGACCCGGAAAGAACGGGTTGCGTTTCGCGGCGGCCTCGTCGGTGTGCGCATAGAATGTATCGCCGGTGAAGTCCGCGAAATGCTGGATGTCGTCGATCGTTATTGTCCGCGGCTCTGTATGGAGTGTCTCACCAATGGCCAGATCATTGAACCGGCGGGTGAATGGATGGGCAGGACCCTTAATCTCGGTCGCGCCCGGAACCCATTTGGATCCAATCGCCGTCAACAAGTCGGGTGAACCCTGAATGGCCGTGCGCTGCATGTAGTGTTTCACACCACGCACACCGCCCATTTCCTCACCGCCACCAGCACGACCGGGGCCACCATGAACCATATGCGGCAAGGGTGAGCCGTGGCCGGTGGACTCTTTCATCGAGTCGCGGTTGTTGAAGTAAAGCCGCCCGTGAAAAGCCGCGGCACCCAATGCAAAACTGCGCGCCACGTCTGCGTCTCGGGTAATGACCGAAGCGACCAGAGAGCCCTGCCCCTGGTTCGCCAGCTCAATCGCGTGATCCGTGTCCCGATACCCCATGATGGTACTGACGGGGCCGAAGGCTTCGGTGTCATGAACGCGCTTTGCCGTATCGGGGTTAGCGCAATGGAACAGCATTGGCGGCAAGAAAGCCCCCTTGTCACTATCTGCGCCGTCAACGTCGAACGCGTCCGGGTTGCCAAACACGCGCTCCGCCTCCTGGCCAATGATCGCCGCCTTTTCCAGTACGTCCCGTTTCTGGCTATTAGAGATCAAAGCACCCATGCGCGTGGTTTCAAGTTTCGGGTCACCAATGACTGTTTTTTCAAGCCGTGCGGAAAGGGCTTCGATCACCGCCTGCACATGGGTTTCGGGTGCGATTATCCGGCGGATTGCGGTACATTTCTGACCCGCTTTCGTGGTCATCTCGCGCTGAACCTCCTTGACGAACAGATCAAACTCAGGCTTTCCGGGTTCCGCATCAACGCCCAGAACTGAACAATTCAGGCTGTCCTGCTCCGCCACAAAACGCACTGAGTTTTCAAGAATAACAGGATTGGACCGTAACTTCAGCGCGGTATCGGCGGATCCGGTAAAACTGACCACATCCTGCATGGTCAGATGATCCAGCATATCACCCAGTCCACCTGACACGAGCTGCAAAGCTCCGGCAGGTAGAATGCCTGACTCCAGCATCAGCCGCACGCACAGTTCGGTGACATAACAGGAATTCGTCGCCGGCTTGACGATGGCCGGCACACCCGCCAGCAAAGTCGGAGCAAGCTTTTCCAACATGCCCCAAACCGGAAAGTTGAACGCGTTGATATGGACTGCCACACCACGCAGCGGTGTGCAGATGTGCTGACCCAGAAACGTACCATTGCGCGAAAGCTGCTCGACATCACCATCCAGATAGACGTGACCATCCGGCATATCGCGGCGGCCTTTCGAGGCAAACACGAACATTGTGCCGATCCCGCCGTCGATATCGATCAGATGATCCGACTGGGTCGCGCCGGTATTGAAAGACAGGTCGTACATGACCTGTTTGTGCTGACCCAGATGCTGCGCCAGCGCCTTCAGCATCTTGGCGCGCTCGTGAAAGGTCAACTCGCGCAACGTCGGTCCACCGACATTGCGCGCATAGTCCAACATTCCCTGCGCATCCAAACCGTTATTGCCTGCAATCGCGAAAACCTCTCCTGTCACGGCGCTGGCAATATTGCGGGCCCCTTCACCCGGCGCGATCCACTCACCGGCCGCGAAACTTGAAATTTGCTGGATCGTCATGAGTCTCTCCTCAGTCCTGAGATGATCTTCGCGGCCCTATGCGCGCGGTTATGATTATCATATTATTCACCGTATGGTCGGTCATTAAATTGACCGGGCTTTTTCTTGCCTTGGCCACCTCAAACCTGCGCGGGTAGCCGGGCGAACCCGCGAAATCGAATACGCCTTCCGCGTTTTGCTCCGTCGGTGATCTGATAATCTGGAAAGCGGTCCAAAAACCGGCTGACTGCAATCTTGCCCTCCATCCGGGCTAGAGTCAGACCGACGCACGTGTGCGGACCACCGGCAAACGCGTGGTGCTTGTTGGGTCGGCGGTCCAGTAGCATGTCGTCTGGCCGCTCAAACTGCCGTGGGTCGCGGTTGGCGGCCCCTATGCACAGGTGAATATCCGTGCCCGCCGGAATGGTGAAACCGTGAAACGTTACATCTTCGGTAGTCAGACGGTTCCCGAACTGGTTCGGGCTTTCCAAGCGCAAGAACTCATCCACTGCCGTGGAGATCAGGTTGGGACTGCTCAGCAACTCGGTTCGTTTGTCGCGGTGCCGATCTAGCAGCTCCAGCGCATTGCCGATTAGGTTCGTCGTCGTTTCATGCCCTGCATTCAGGATGAAGATGCAGTTTTGATACAGCTCGACCTCCGTCAGACCACCATCCGAGTCATCCTGTATCAGCCGTGTCAGAACATCCGTCTCGGGGTTGCCGGGATTGGATCTTCGGTCATCAATGATATGCCGCAGGAACGCCTTGAATTCCGAGACTGCGCGGTTGCCCCACTCTTCTTGTTCCGGCGTCAGTTCCGGCTCCAATGCGCCGAGTATAGCCAAGGACCAGTCGCGCAAGGGCCCGCGCTCGGATCTGGGAATACCCAACAGGTTGCCGATGATTTCAATCGGAATCGCCCCCGCGAAATCCTCAATCAACTCGACCGCGCCCTTGGCCTGCATCTGATCCAGCAAACTGTCGACAAGCGCGATCAAGCCCGGCTCCATCTGCGCCAAAGCGCGCGGATTCATCGCGCCGACCATCACCTTCCGGACGCGGGTGTGCAAGGGCGGGTCGTTGAACACCAGACTGTTGGTGTGGTGTTCGTAAAGCGGACTGTCGACCCCGAATTTGGGGCCAAACACCGGTTTCTTGTCTGAGATGAAGCGCGCCGTATCCCGGTAAACCAGATCCAGATCCTCGTAACGCGACAGGATCACCGAGCCGTCGGGCTGAAGGCAAACCGGTGTCTCTTCGCGCAGGGCGGAATAGGCTGGATAAGGGTCTTCGTGAAACCCATCCGGAAGCGAAGTCAGTGAGAACATCAGTGACCCATCGCCCCCATATGCTCGGGCAGCACCAGCACCAGCCACGGTATCAGGACAATCAAAGCCAGGCGGAAGATGTCGGCGATCCAGAACGGAGTAACACCTTTGAAGATCGTTCCGGTCGAAACATCCCCAACGACACCTTTCAAGATAAACACGTTCAGACCAACTGGTGGGGTGATCAGGCTGATTTCCGTCACGACAACAACCACGATACCGAACCAGATCGGATCATAGCCCAGCGACGTCACCAGCGGGAAAAAGATCGGCACGGTCAGCAAGAGCATCGACAACGATTCAAACACGCAGCCCAGGATGATGTAGATTCCCAGAATCATCAGGATCACCACGAAAGGTTCCACGTCATATGCCGTGACCAATGCAATCAGCGCCTCGGGCAAACCAGCAAGATTGATGAAGTTCGAAAATATCTGCGCCCCGATCAAAACCGAGAACAAGGCCGCGGCGGTATAGGTTGTTTCTTTCAGAACCTCGAAGGTCGAAGACAGGCTCAACCCGCCACGCGACAGAGCGATCAAGAAGGCCCCCATAGCTCCCATGCCGGCCGCTTCCGTCGGGCTGAACGTCAGGTTCAAAGGGTGGAAATCGAAGGCACCGTAAAGCCCACCGATGACCAAGAAGAACAGCAACAAAACCGCCCACACCGAACGCAACGCTGACAACCGTTCGCCCCAACCGTGTTTCTCACCGGCCGGGCCGGATTCTGGATTGCGCCAGACGGTCCAGCGGACGGCAAACAAGTACAGCAGGATGCCAAGCACACCGGGAATGATACCGGCGACAAACAGCTTGCCGATGGATGTTTCGGTTAACAGACCATAAATTACCAGGATCACGGACGGCGGGATCAGAATACCCAACGTACCTCCGGCGGCAATTGACGCAGTCGAAAGCTCATCCGAATACCGATAACGGCGCATTTCCGGCATGGCGACTTTGGACATCGTTGCAGCCGTTGCGAGGGACGAGCCGCAGATGGCCGAGAACCCACCACAGGCTGCGACCGTAGCCATCGCAATCCCGCCTTTGAAATGCCCGAGAAAAGCGTTCGATACGGCGTAAAGTTCGCGGGCAAGCCCGCCCTTGTTCACGAACAATCCCATCAGGATAAACAGCGGAATAACCGAAAGGCCGTAGTCCTGTGCTGTGTCGGTGATCTGGCGGCCCACCATTGACATTGCTGCCTTTAAGCCGCGCTCCGAGAAAATGCTGTCGCCACGCTCATATGCAAAACCCAGCGTCCCGACGAGGCCCATTGCGAAAACAATCGGCAAGCGCAGAAGCACGAGAACTAGAACAAGGGCAAAACCGATCAGCGCGGCAGTCATTGGTGGTGCTCCGACAAAGTGTGGGGGGCGAAGATATACAGAAGGCCGGTCACAATCATCGCGACGGCCGTGATTGCGGTGGACGCAGCAATGAACCAGCCGACATAGAAAACGGGGATCGCCAAATACTCGGTAACATCACCATAATCCCGCGCCCGTTCAGCCAGAACCCAGACCCTTTGAATGGGCCAGAAAAGAATGATGCCCGAGAACAGATAGACAACTGCATCCCGTGCACGGCTCAGACGAAGTCGGGAAAACAGTCCATCCGTCAGGTCGACCGCAATTTGGCCCTTACCAGCTGAGATCATCGGAAGAACCGAGAAAACGAGGATGGCCATTAGAATGCGCGTCAGCTCGGTCGCCGCTTCGATCGGCGCGTTGAACACGGACCGAAGGATAACGTCACAAAACGTCATGACCATAAGGATAAACAGCGCCACACAAGCCATCAGCGTTGGAAAAACACTGATGCGGCGCGCAAGTGTTACGAGAGATTGCATTTTGAGTCCCCGTCGGAGCGAAATGGTTGGCGGTCTGATACCGCCAACCGGGTCGCGCTATTGCGCGGCCATTTCCTGTACGATCATGTCGTATGCGGCCTGAGCATCGACACCGGCTCCGTTGACTTCGTCCATGACCTTGGTGCGCACATCGACGGCAATCGCATTGAACTTTTCAAGGTCTTCCGCAGATGCCGTGTTGATTGCATTGCCTTCCGTGCCTTCGGTTTCTTCGCGACCAATCGTATCAATCTCATCCCAGATCTTTCCGATTTCACGGCTCAAGGGCTCTCCGAAAACATTCTCTTCCAGCGCCTGCTGAAGATCGGCAGGCAGATCGGCAAACGTGTCCTCGTTCATGATAAAGGCAAAAGACCCGCGATACAGGCCGCCCGGAACTTCGTAAACATTCTGCGCGACTTCGGTCAGTTTAAAGCCTTTGCGGGATTCAAATGGCATCACAACACCATCTGCCGCCTTCGAAGCCAGAGTTTCGTACACTTTCGGAGCCGGTACCTGGATACCCGTTGCACCCAGCGCCGTACCGACATCACCTCCAACGCCGCCAGGTATGCGAACCTTCAGCCCCGATACCTCGTCTAATGAGGTTACAGCGTTGCTGGTATGCAATTGGGCCGGACCGTGGGTGTGCAGGGCAATAACTTTCACACCGCGATGCTCATCTGCTTCTTTGAGGTACTTCTCATAAGCACGCCAATAGGCAACTGATGCCGCCTCGGCCGAACCCTCGAAACCGGGCAATTCGATCAGTTTAGTGGTCACGAAACGACCCGGCTGGTAACCGTGAAAGATGATTGAAGCGTCCGCCGCGCCATCCATGATCAGATCCATCTGGGCAGGCGGCGGTGCAATGCCAAGCTTCAATTCGGCAGTGACCTGTCCATCTGTGGCCTCTTCCACCATCTCGACGAATTTCGGCCACATCTTGGCGTTGATGCCGTGGGTTGGTGGTGCCCAGCTGGAAATGGTCAGCGTGTAGTCAGCGGCAAAAACCGCAGAACCAGTCAACGCCAGTGTCGCACCGGCCAGAAGCGAAGTGAGTTTTGTAAACTTAGCCATTGGATCCTCCCTGATTATGGCAATTTGAGTTCAAAGCCCATGAACCGGGCTTAAATGCAGTAAGTGAGTTGAGCGCCTTAACAGTCTCCTCTCGCAACCTTCCATGAGCCAGGACTTTCAGCATCTACAATATCCATCATTGCACGAGACACCTTAACACCGATTTCATTTTGGTAATTCATTGGTCCCCCGCGCCAGCGTGGAAAACCGTAGCCATGAACCTGAACCATATCCACAGCTTCGGCGTTTTCGGCGACGCCTTCTTCAATGATCAAGCGACCCTCATTGGCCAACACAGCCAGCATGCGAGAAGATATATCCTCTGCCGAGAAGGCTCGGCGGGTTATACCCTGTTCCGCAGAATAGTCTTCGATCAAAGCCTCAACTTCGGGATCTCGGATCGGTGTCCGGTCCCCCTTTTCGTATCGGTACCAACCTTTGCCTGCGCGCTGACCAAATCGCTCCATCTCACACAATTGGTCCGCGATGGGGACATAACGTTCGTTCGGATCGCGCGTGGCCGCGTTGCGTTTGCGATTGGCCCAAGCGATTTGTAACCCGGTCAGATCCTGCAGCTCATACGGCCCCATTGGCATTCCAAAGTCCCGCATCGCCTGATCAATTTGGTAAGGCAGCGCCCCGTCTGCCAGCAGATAGTCAGCCTCGCGCCGATAGGCGGACAGCATTCGGTTTCCGATGAACCCGTCGCAAATGCCCGACAGGACCGACACCTTACGCAACCTCTTGCCAAGCGCAAATCCTGTTGCCACCACTTCGGGTGCCGTGTGCGGGGTATGCACGATCTCAAGCAGCTTCATGACATGGGCCGGACTGAAGAAATGCAAACCGATGCAACGCGCTTGATTCTCAATACCTGCGAATATTTGGACTGGGTCGAGATAGGAGGTGTTGGTAGCAAGAATGGCGTTGGCGTTCATATTTTGCGCCAGTTCTGCAAAGACCTGCTGCTTCACCGTCATGTCCTCGAACACCGCTTCGATCGCCAATTGTGCGTCAGTTGCCGCGGCATAGCTGTCGACGGCGCGAAACCGGGACACGCAATTCTGGAATTCTGCCTCGGTCATCTTTCCGCGTTTGACCGCACCCTTCAGCAAGCCTTCAACCCGTTCGCGGGCCGCTGATGCGGCTTCAGGGTCGCGTTCGATTAACGTGACGGACAACCCGCTGCTCAAGGCAGCAGTTGCGATCCCGGCCCCCATCAAACCACCGCCAACAACGGCTATAAGATTGATTTCACGCGCATCGATATCTTTAATCAATGACGGTTTGGACACGACTCGTTCGGCGAAGAATGCGTACCGCAAAGCCCGGCTTTCCGCGCTATCGCGAAGCGCTAGGTGAAGGGCGCGCTCTTTCGGTTGTGCTTCGGTGAATGGCTCATTTGCCCAGCTTAGCGCGGTCAGGACTTCCAGCGGCGCCTGTTGTCCTTTGGCGCACTTTTTCAATGCTGCGCCAGAGGCTTCAATTAGATCAGGCGCGAAATCAGGAACAGGTCGCTGACTAACCGGCACCGGGCGTTCCGGCAAGTCAGCCACAAAGCTTTCAACCGCGGCTTCAAGATCGTCAGTCACCAGATCGACGCCGCCTAGCTGCTGGATAGCCTCAGCCTTGAGCACCTTGCCCGTGCATGCCATGTCAATCGCTGCTTCCATCCCCATAAGGCGCGGCAAACGTTGCGTCCCACCCGCGCCGGGGATCAGCCCCACTTTGACTTCCGGCAATCCAAATCGAGTTTTTGATACCGCAATCCGCCATGCGCATGCCATCGCCACTTCGAATCCGCCACCCAGAACATTTCCGTGCATACACGCGACAAAGGGAACTTCACTGTCTTCAATCAGCTGAAGGACGTTGGGCAAGTGGGGCTCGACCGGCGCCTTATCGAATTCGGTCATGTCGCCGCCTGCGATAAAGGTTTTACCGGCGCATCGCAGCACTGCCACGCGTGCACCTCTGACAGCAGCAACTGCGTCCGCCAGCCCCTGTCGAACACCAATCGAGGTTGCATTCACTGGCGGGTTGTCGATGGTAACCCACGCAACATCGCCTTTAAACTCAACAGCCACAAGTGACGTATGCGACATTGCCATGCCCTTAAAACGGTTCAGATTCGAGACTCGTATATATATTGACCAACCGTTCGGTTAATGCAATGATTAAATTATGACGACATCAGGTAGAACGGTTATGAGCGATACGATTCTTGTGAAAGATCACGGAAACTGGGTTGAAATCACCCTGAATCGTCCCCACAAGCTGAATTCCTTCAACGATGAGATGCACAACGCGCTTCAGGATGCGTTCAAATCCGCACGCGACAACGGTGCGCGCGCGATCCTGTTAACAGGTGCGGGACGCGGATTCTGCGCCGGGCAGGATCTTGGCGATCGTGACCCATCAAAAATGGATAGCCCTCCTGATCTGGGCAAAACCGTAAGGACCTATTATGCGCCATTGGTGCGTTTGATCCGCTCACTGAACTTCCCGGTCATTTGTGCAGTTAATGGGGTTGCCGCTGGTGCTGGAGCCAATCTGGCATTGGCCTGCGATATGGTGTTGGCCGGTGAGAGTGCCAAATTCATTCAGAGTTTCGCCAAGGTCGGCCTAATCCCTGACACTGGTGGTAGCTGGCACCTGCCTCGCCTGCTGGGTGAGGCTAGAGCCAAAGGGCTGGCGTTAACGGCCCAACCCTTGCCCGCGAAGCAAGCGGAAGACTGGGGCTTGATCTGGAAAGCGCTACCAGATGAGCAATTGCTGACCGAGGCCCGTTCTTTGGCAAGTCAATTCGCCGAAGGTCCGACCCTTGGGTTGGGAAAAACCAAGCAGTGCATCCAGTCTGCTGCGACCAACACGCTTTCGGACCATCTTGAGATCGAAGCGGACGCTATGAAAATCTGTGGGGAAAGCACGGACTATGCCGAAGGCGTGTCCAGCTTCCTCGAAAAACGCGCGCCACGGTTTCAGGGAAAATGACGATGACCCCGAAAGAACGCGCCGCCAAATCAGCCGCTGTGATGTGGGCCAATGACGAAGCCAGCAAGTGGTTCGGCATGGACCTTGTCGATGTCGATGAAGGTCGCGCCGTTCTGGCGCTGACTGTCGCGCCTCATCATTGCAACGGGCACGGCATCTGCCATGGCGGTGTCACGCACGCCCTGGCAGACAGCGCCTTTGCCTTTGCCTGCAACAGCCGAAACATGGCGACTGTCGGACAACACACGATGATGAGTTATCTCGCACCCGCAAAACGAGGTGACCACCTGACTGCGACAGCCACCGAAACCGCTGTGGCGGGTCGCAGCGGGATCTATGATGTGCGCATCACCAATCAGGACAACATCACTATCGCCGAATTCCGCGGAATGTCCCGTGCAATCGGTGGTCAGAATTTTGACGAATAGAACGACGCAGGAGGAGCAACGCAATGGATGACATGTCCCCGAACAAAGGCGATTTGGATCCGATAGAAATCGCCTCGATTGATGAAATCCGAGCGACTCAGCTTGAACGCCTGAAATGGTCCCTTCGGCACGCGTATGATAACGTGTCGATGTACAAACAGCGCTTTGACGAAGTTGGCGTACATCCCGATGACCTCCAACAGCTCAGTGACCTGTCGAAGTTTCCGTTCACGTACAAAACCGATCTTCGCGACAACTACCCCTTTGGTCTGTTTGCGGTGCCACGGAGTGAGCTAATCCGACTGCATGCGTCCTCGGGCACGACCGGTAAACCGACAGTGGTGGGCTATACCAAGGGCGACATCGACAATTGGGCAGATCTGGTCGCGCGTTCGCTACGGGCGGCAGGTTTGCGAAAGGGCGATATGGTCCACAACGCCTATGGCTATGGTCTGTTTACTGGCGGTCTGGGCGCACATTACGGAATCGAACGCCTGGGCGCGACCGTTGTTCCCATGAGCGGGGGTCAAACCGAAAAGCAAGTCGGCTTAATATCGGATTTCCAACCCGATGGAATCATGGTGACCCCTTCCTACATGCTCAATATCCTTGAACAGTTTCACAAAGTGGGGCTCGACCCCAGGAAAAGTTCTCTCAAGGTCGGGATTTTTGGTGCTGAGCCCTGGACAGACGCGATGCGCGCTGAAGTCGAAGCTGCGTTCGATATGCATGCGGTCGACATCTATGGCCTTTCCGAAATCATGGGCCCCGGCGTCGCAAGCGAGTGCGTCGAAACAAAGGATGGCCCTGTGATATGGGAGGATCACTTCCTTCCCGAAATCATCGACCCCGCCACTGGCGAAGTTCTGCCGGACGGTGAAACGGGCGAGCTTGTGTTCACGACCTTGACCAAAGAAGGTTTGCCAATGATCCGCTACCGAACGCGCGATCTGACCTGCCTGCTGCCCGGCACTGCACGTTCCATGCGACGGATGGCAAAGATAACCGGCCGCAGTGACGACATGATGATCTTGCGGGGCGTAAATGTTTTCCCCAGCCAGATCGAAGAGCAGGTCATGGCGACCGGCGGGCTGGCTCCTTACTATCAAATCGAGCTTTACAAGTCCGGTCGCATGGATGCGATGCGGGTGTTTGTCGAAGCGTCGACAGATTCGACCGACGAGATGTCCAAAACGGCCGCAGCCCGAATGCTGACCAAGCGCATCAAGGACATTGTTGGCGTTTCAACGGAAATTGTTGTAGGTGATCCGGGCAACGTCGAACGCTCTCAGGGCAAGGCGAAGCGCGTCATTGACAACCGCGATAAGGATTGAGCCGTGGCACGGACAATTGCCAAAGACCACGACCAGAAGCGGGAACAGATTCTCACTCGAGCTGCGAAAATCTTTGCGGACCAAGGGTTTGACCGCGCCTCCATGACGCTGCTGGCAAAAGAATGCGGGATCTCCAAGGCGAACATCTACCACTATTACGATAGTAAGGATGCCATCCTGTATGACATCCTTGAGACCTATCTTCGTGAACTGCGCGACCGCATTTGCAATGTGGATTTTGACGGGCTTGAGCCAGAAGAAAAGCTACGAAAAGCCGTACGCGAAATCCTCTTTGCGTACCAAGGGGCCGATGACGAACACCGGGTCCAAATCAGCGGTATGAATGCTTTGACGGACGAGCAGCAAAAGAAACTGCGCGAGTATCAGCTTGATATGGTCAACTTCATCCGCGGGATTCTGAGGGAGCTTTCTCCAGAAACCTTGGGGAATGACAAGGTCAAGCTACGCGGTGCCACGATGTCCGTCTTTGGGATGCTGAACTGGTACTATATGTGGAACACCGGCGCGGGGACCAAGGCGCGCGAAGACTATGCTGATCTGGTCTGCACTCTGACTGTCCACGGGATACAAAAGCTTTAAGCGGGAAGCAGTCTTCTGCCGCTACAAGTTATCAATTGCTTTATTGCAGAGGCTGCATCCCGGACAGGCGTTTTGAACAGCCGGATACGATGAGACCCAAGATCGGAAATGTACCTTTTGTTGAACCATGATCATATCAACTTTCGACAGCCGGTTTGCATCGGGCAACTGGTAAGGTTCGCTGCTGAGGCAAGCGCAACCGGCCGTAACTTTTTGCAAGCCAGCACACGGATCGATGCCGTGTCCATTGGTGTATCAGAGGGTTAGGCGTATGGGTGGTTTTTACGCTTTCGATGGTATCGTCCCTGTCGTTGCGCCGTCGACGTTTGTGCATCCGGATGCCGTTGTCATCGGGGACGTAATCATCGCAGAGAGCTGCTATATCGGTCCGGCAGCCGTTCTACGTGGTGACTTTGGGCGCATTGTTATCGGAGAAGGCGCCAATATTCAGGAAACCTGCGTATTGCACAGTTTTCCAGGGCGGGATGTGGTCGTTGAACGGTTTGGCCATGTCGGGCACGGAGCCGTTCTGCACGGATGCCATCTGGAAGAGAACGTTTTGATCGGAATGAACAGCGTCATCATGGACGAGGTGCGGATCGGACAGGAGTGTATTGTCGGCGCGCTCAGCTTTGTGAAAGCAAAATCCGTCTTTGAACCACGGCAGATGATCGCAGGCTCACCAGCGCGGGTCCTGCGACCTTTGACAGAGGCCGAAATCGACTGGAAGACCCGTGGAACTGGTGTTTATCAGGACCTTGCGCGCAGGGCAGCGGATGAGGTTGTTCCAGTTGATCCGTTGCGCAACGTCGAGCCGGATCGGCGGCGTGTGCGCGTGCCGGAATTTGACCCATTGGTGTTGGACAGATTGGCGAGCCAGAAAACAGATTGAAGCGCTGTGCTATGTACGCGTGGGAATGCCAAAGCAGCCCATTCGGGCGATGCTACATCAGTCTGACCTAGTTTATGCTGACACCGCGCGCCCCTCTGACGCAATAAGAAGCTCGTAACCCCTACCCCAGATAGTCACGCAGGCTGGGTGGCGGGTTGTCGAAAAGGACCGTTGTTGGTGCAGGCGGATAGGCCTGATTCTCGGCCACAAGGATAGTTTTTTGGGTGATACGGCGGGCGTCTTGCGGGTCATGGCTGACCATCAACAAAGTAGTTCCGGTCTCAACCAGCAACCCGGCTACAAGATCAAGCATCTCAGCTTTCAATGCCGGACCCAAAGCCGCGAATGGTTCATCCAGCAGTAATAGCTGACGACGTTGTACAAGCACCCGGGCCAGTGCCACCCGGCTTTGTTGACCGCCGGACAGTTCCGCAGGTTTTCTTCCACCCAGTCCGCGTAAGGAAACCCGATCCAGGGCGTTCTGAACCTCTGCTTGTTCCTTGGTTGAAAGACGCCCACTTGGACGCAGACCTAAGGCAATATTCTGCTCGACCGTCAAATGGGGAAACAGGTTACCGTCCTGAAACAGCATCGCCACCGGACGTTTGCCAGGGGTTAGATTGGATATCAGTTCTCCGTCCCAAAAAATTTGCCCACGCGTCAGATCGCGGAACCCTGCGATCGCCTCAATCAGCGTCGATTTGCCTGCCCCTGATGGGCCGACAATGGCCACGCTTGCACCCGTCTCAACACTGAAATCTGCCCGCAACGAAAAGCTTCCGTTTTGGACAACGCAGTTGTCAAGTTTCAGCATGATGCCGCCCTCCGCGATCCAAAAGCCAGAATGCACCCATCGACAGCAGTAAAAGCAACAACGCCGCTCCGGCGGCCGCTTGCATCTGGTACGCGCCCATCAGCCTGTAAATCTGCAACGGAAGTGTTGCGATCTGTGGATCGGCAAATAATGCAATGACCCCAAGATCACCCATTGACAAAGCAGCCGACAGGCCAGCGGCAAACTGAATTTGTGGCCGCATGCGGGGCAGCAGAACAAGAGTGAAGAATGTCATCTTGTTCATCTCCAGAGACAGGGCCAACCGCCCGTGCCGCGTCACCACATCCCGCGCAGCTGGCACCAGAATACGCAGGCCGAATGGCAGCGCCATAATCGCGTTCACAAGCGCCGTCACCGGCAGCGCCAGCGTCGCCGGCTTTACCACTGGGTAAATCAAGATGAACAGGCCCGTACCAATAACCAACGGCGAAGCCGCCAACCCCAGAATGCCACTAAGTTCAACTATTCCATAGCGTCCGGCAGCAACAGCGAAGGCCATCGGCAGCGCCAGCGTCAGAAACACTACCGTACTGACGCAGGCGACAAGCACCGAGGTCAGCGCGGCGCGAAGAACCTGGCTCGGCATCTCAAACAGGCCAGCTAGACCTGAGATTACAACCGCAACCAGAGGCAGCAGAAGAAACGCCGCTGCCGCTGCAATCCAGAACGCATCGCCAACGGGGGCGCCACCGTCCCAGCGACGGATGGCACGGTCCAGACCTGCGCCGAACCCGTCACGCTGCGAAAACCTTAACGCGGCCAAAGCGGCAGCAACCGTCAAGGCAAGTTGCAAGGCAGACAACAATGCGGCGCGGCCAAGGTCAAAATCATATGTAAAGGCTTGATAAATGGCGAGTTCAAGTGTCGTCGCGCGGGGTCCTCCGCCGAGGGTCAGCGCCACCGCAAAACTTGTCAGGCAGATCGCGAAGATCACGGCAAGAACGCCGGGTAAAATACGCCTCAGCATGGGAAGCTCGATCAGACGGAACATGGCGCCACCGTCGCAGCCCAGTTGCGCGGCCAAACGAAATCGTTCAGCAGGGATTTCTTGCCATGCCTGCAGAATCAGGCGCGTAGCAAGAGGCAGATTGAAAAACACATGGGCCAGCACCACCCCGTGTAACCCATAGATACGTAACGGAGGCAACCCAATCAGTCCTAAAACATCCGATATCCAGCCCGCACGCCCAAAGACCTGCAACAATCCAAGTATTGCCACAATGACAGGAAGAATGAACGGAGCACCCAATAAGGCAATAAGAACCCGCCGCCCGCGAAACCGGCGTCGGGCAAGCGCCCGCGCGACCGGGATGGCAAGTGCCGCGCTGAACACCGCTGACAAAACTGCCTGAATCAAGGTAAAGCGCAACGCGGACCAGTCAGCTGGGCCGAAACCGCCCGCCGTTTCTGCACGCAGGGCCACTGCGGCAAGGGTGCCAAGGATGAGCGCGGCAACAAGCCCGGCCGCGCCAACACCCGGCCATGTGCTTACTGGCTGAGCGCGCCCAACCATTCCGCAAGCGCCTCATCCCGTGCCAAAGCCGCCTCTTCCGGGCTAAACAACAAAGATTGTTCCGGAGTAATCAACGCTTCAAACCCGTCTGGCAATCCCGTCGAAGGGATCACCGCAGGATACATCCAGTTCGTGGTTGGAATGATTTGCTGGAAAGTGTCCGAGACCATGAATTGCAGAAACTGGTCCGCCAGTTCAGGTTGATCGGTTCCGGCCAGTTTCGCAGCAACCTCAACCTGCATGTAATGACCTTCGTCGAATGCCGCCGCGGCCTTGCTGTCATCCTCCTCTGCGATCAGGTGATAGGCAGGCGACGTGGTGTAGCTAAGGACCATGTCGGCTTCACCGTCCAGAAACAGGCCATAAGCCTCGGACCAGCCTTTGGTAACGGTCACGATATTGTCGGCAAGTCCGGCCCAGATTTCGGGTGCTTCATCCCCATAGGAGGCTTTGACCCACAACAGCAGCCCCAAACCCGGTGTCGATGAACGCGGATCTTGTATGATGATCTTGGCCTCACTATCGGCCAGATCGCGGAAATTGGCCGGTGCCAGCGCATCCGCATTATGTACAAACGCGAAATAGCCCCAATCGTAAGGTACGAACACGTCATCCGCCCATTCGATCGGCAAGTCGTATTCGGCACTCACTGAACTAGGTGCAAACAGGCCGGTTTCCTTCGCCGCTGCGATCAGGTTGGTGTCGAGGCCAAGTACTAAGTCGGCATCCGAGCTCTCACCCTCAAGCCGAATACGTGACAACAGTGCCGCGCCGTCTTCGACGCCGACAAGGTTCAGGTCGCAGTCGCATTGGGCTTCGAAAGCTTCTTCTACCCTCGGCCCCGGACCCCAATCCGAGACAAAACTGTCATAGGTATACACGGTCAGCTGAGGTGTATCGGCCGCCATAGCCGAAGTTGCGCTCAGAATTCCCGCAGCAATCATCAGATGTTTCATATCATCCTCCATTGCGGCGAGAGGGCAAGGATGGATGAAACCGTAACCTTCCCTCCGCCGGTTCTAGCCGGTTCAGGTTCTACGGGTTCGTCAAAGACGTCTCAGCACGGCAGACCGCGCACCCCGAGGTAGGCTTGTAGTTAGGGCGAAACAGAGCAAAAGACAACCAGATTGGCGTGCTTACTTTAAATAAAACCGGTGCAAGGGCGACCAGCCCCAAGTTTCGCCACCCGTTCGATCGAGATTCAGGCGCTTGGCAAACGGCCCCTATCCGTTGGCCCGATCCGCGCCTGCTGCATTTGGACGGTAATAGTCGCGATACCATTTCACGAATTCTGCCACGCCCTCCTCCACCGACGTTTTGGGCTGATACCCGGTCAAATCCCTGAGCAGCGAAGCATCCGCCCAAGTCGCGGGCACATCACCGGGTTGCATCGGCAGCATATTTTTCTTTGCCTCAATGCCAGTGGCCGCCTCAATGGCCTTTATAAACGCAGTCAGATGGACGGAATCGTTGTTGCCGATATTCACCACCCGATAAGGGGCAACGGGCGACAGGCTGTCCCCTTCCGGTATCAGCCCATCCACGGGGCGCTTGGGGATCGCATCCATCAACAGTCGGATTGCCTCAACCAAATCTTCGACATAGGTAAAATCACGCTTCATATCGCCATGGTTATACACGTCGATCGGACGGCCCGCGAGGATCGCCTTGGTGAACTTGAACAGCGCCATGTCCGGACGTCCCCAAGGGCCATAGACGGTAAAAAAACGGAACATGGTGACCGGCAGATCGAACAGATGCGCATAAGAATGCGCCATGCTCTCGGTCGATTTCTTGGTCGCGGCGTAAAACGACATCTGGTGATCCGCGCGCTGTGTTTCCTTGTAAGGCATCTCGGTATTGGCCCCAAAGGCCGAAGACGTGGAAGCCAGCAGCATATGTTTCGGAGGATAAGCACGCGCCGCTTCGAGAATTTCGAATGTTCCGATCAGGTTGCTTTCCAAATACGAACGCGGATTTTCGATCGAATAGCGCACACCGGCCTGCGCCGCGAGATGGATGACATAATCAAACCCGTGATCCCTGAACAGATCCATCAGCAAACCGGGGGTTTCGACTTTGCCAATCACCGGCGTGAAGTTTTCACCGCTGGGCTCACGCGACAGCATGTTGTGACGGGCTTCTTTCAAAGAAACGTCGTAATAGTCGTTCAGGTCATCCAGACCCACCACGCGGTAGCCATGTTCCAGCAGCAGCTTACTCAGATGAAAGCCGATAAAGCCGGCCGAGCCGGTGATTAGAACACTCTGCATGCCACTGTCCCCAAGATAGGTGAAAGTCCGGCCCTATTTAGAGCCAGAACAAGAGGAGTTTCCACCATAGAGATTGCGATGGTCATCAAATTCGCCATCCTCTCGAATAGTTTGAGGTTGCTTTGCCACAAAATTGCGCTGGTTCCGGAAAGGGACCAATTGGCAGCAAGAGATACCACGACGTCAGAGACGTGGGTTGCGCATTTCTTCGGACTTGAGAAAGCAAATGTTAATTCGTGGCCGCTAATCACCTTCGAAGTGCCTGTTGTCTCTGGCACGCATTCGGAAGCGAGCGGTCTAAGATGAGCAAACCTGTTAGAACTTATGAATTAACGCAGTCAGAAGCGTCCGGCGACACTGGGCCGATGGTCGAGTTTCTGCAAATCGGGGCGATCCAACCGGTCTCGATTGATTGCTCGGACCTGAGGCACATTCCGACCCGCTGCCTGCAAATCCTGCTTGCTGCTCGCCGCCATTGGGCGGCGGCCGAACAAAGCTTCATTCTTACAGGCGTTGGCGATGAATGCCGACATGCGCTGCGCACCCTTGGCGTAAGCGAAACGACATTTCAATTCGAGGGCATCTGATGAAAACCAAAGTACTTGCGATTGACGACTCCAGAACCATCCGTTCCTTGCTGAGTGAGACGCTTTCTGAGGCCGGTTTCGAGGTCATTACCGCTGAAGATGGTCAAGAAGGTGTAGAGACCTTTGCAAAAACAAAGCCGGATGTCGTGATCACGGACATAAACATGCCTCGGATGGACGGATACGGTGTGATCGAAACGTTGCGCGGCAAGAAAATCGCAACGCGGGTTCCGATTCTTGTGCTCACTACCGAAAGCTCGGCTGAGGTGAAAGCCCGTGTGAGGGGCGCAGGCGCAACAGGCTGGATTGGCAAACCCTTCGATGACGAAGCTCTGATCTTTGCCATCAAACGTGTGGCAGGAATGGCGGGTTAACATGAGCAGTTCAATTCAAGACACGTTTTTTGAAGAATGCGAAGAACTCCTCGAAGCTATTGATGAGGGTCTTACAGCCATTGATGACGGAAATTGGGACGGAGAGACGGTGAACGCCGTTTTTCGCGCCGTTCATTCCATCAAGGGCGGAGCCGGCGCCTTTGGGCTCGATAAACTGGTGGGGTTTGCCCACACGTTTGAAACCGTGTTCGACGGCCTGCGCTCGGAAAACCAGAAGCTTGATGGGAAACTGGCGCAACTGCTTTTACGGGCCAGCGATAATTTATCCGATCTGGTGGTTGAAGCGCGGGGAGGTAAGCCTGCAGATCCGGAAACACACGGTGCAGTGACAAACGAGCTGCAAGCTTACCTCGAAGCTGAAGGGCTTGGCGAAGAAGTTGACCTGTCGGATTTTCAACCGATGGTGCTGGACCTTGGTTTTACAGAAGATCAGCCAAGCCAAGCCTCATTTTTTATCCGTTTCCGTCCGCATGCGACATTATACGACAGCGGTAATGAGCCGCTCTTTCTGTTCCAGGCATTGGCCGAATTGGGCGAGATCGACGTCACTTTGGACGAAAGCCGGCTGCCAAAGCTAGAATCATTTGACCATGAAGAAGCATATCTTTCGTGGGATATCAGACTCACAACAGACAAGTCCGAGGCCGTCATCGATTCTGTTTTCGAGTTTGTCCACGGCCTGTGCGATCTGGAAATCTCAGAAGAAGTTGCCGGATCAAAAGAAGACTTGGGTTTGGATACTTCTGTTGATGCATCATCTGTCAAGGATAATTCCTCGGAACGCATCAAACAGTCGTCGAACACTTCAACGCCCAACGCCAAGGCTTCTACGAAACCGGACGCCAAGGCTGTCAATTCGACGCTCCGGGTGGATCTTGAACGGGTGGATCGGCTTATCAATACAGTCGGAGAGTTGATTATCAATCACTCGATGCTTGCGCAGCAAATTCACAACCTGGATGTAGACGACTTACGCGCGGTAGAAAACGAACTTGAAGCTTTCAAATCGCTGGCGCGGGAAATTCAGGAATGCGTTATGGCCATCCGTGCGCAACCTGTGAAACCTCTATTTCAGCGCATGGCCAGAATTGTGCGCGAGGCTTCAGCGGCGACCGGTAAAGTAACGCGGCTAGTAACAGAAGGTGACGCCACCGAGGTGGACAAAACCGTAATCGAGCGTCTGACGGACCCGATGACCCACATCCTCCGCAATGCCGTGGATCATGGCATCGAAAAACCCGAGGCAAGGCTTGCCGCAGGAAAATCCGAGGATGGTGAAATTCGCCTGACGGCATCGCACCGGTCCGGAAGCGTTTCCATAGAAATCAGAGACGATGGAGCGGGCTTAAACCGCGAGAAGATCCGGGAAATAGCCGTTGAGAAAAATCTTATTCCCAGAGACGCCGATCTTTCCGACAGCGAGATAGACAGCCTGTTATTTCTGCCGGGATTTTCTACTGCTTCAGAGGTTTCGAATTTATCCGGGCGCGGTGTTGGAATGGATGTTGTGCGAAACTCAGTCATGGCGCTTGGCGGTCGCATCACGATTTCGTCGACACCTGGTGCGGGCACGGTCTTTACCATCATTTTACCACTAACGATGGCGGTGATGGATGGGATGGTGGTGTCCGTTGCGGATCAAACGATGGTTGTTCCCATAACCTCGATCATCGAAACAATCCGAGCGACCGAGGGCGCGGTTCACTGTCTTGGTCCAAGAGAGAACATGCTTTCGGTCCGGGGAAGCTTTGTACCAATTTTCGATGTTGCCCAAATGCTTGGCCTGCGCGCCGAAAGCCGCGACCCCCTGAACGCCGTCTTTTTGTTGGTTGAAACTCAAATGGGAGGCTGCGGTGCGTTGGCGGTCGATACAATCCATGACCAAAGGCAGGTGGTAATCAAGAGCCTGGATGGAGTTTGTGGCGAAACTGCCGGTGTGGCCGCGGCAACAATACTCGGAGACGGCAAGATCGCAATGATTTTGGATCCCGAAAGCATATTGGCAGAGGCGCCGACTGCCAAGGCTCTGGCTTAATGTGAAAGGAGGATTTCACATGCAGGTACAACTAGAAGAACAACACAGCGCCGTTCAGGAATACGTTACGTTTTCTGTGGCAGATCAGGTCTTTTGTCTCAGGATCAATCAGATTCGCGAGATACGACGCTGGTCCCCGGTTACGATCTTGCCGCATGCCCCGGATTATGTGCTGGGGGTCATGAACCTACGCGGTGCTGTGATCCCGATCTACGATTTGGCGTCGCGCTTGGGTTTGGCGCGGTCCGACGCGAGTGAGCGTGATGTTGTCATCGTGGTCAACTTGGATGGCAACCTTTTGGGGCTGCTCGCCGAGGCTGTTTCGGAAATCATCTCGATCAATCCGGAAGAAATCCAAGACACGCCATCAGTCGATAGTCGAGACACGATGGAATTCATTCAGGGCATCATCTCGAAGAATGATCAAATGATCCGTATCGTTAACCTGAACGCGGTCGGATTTCCAGACAAGGACGAGGTTTGATGCGATCTGTATCAACAGCAGCGTCGAACGCGACCGAGGAAGTTCAGCTTGGTGATCGAGAGTTCGCAAAGATTGCAGTCTACGCAAAAAAGCATTTCGGGCTCAGCCTGTCGGACAACAAGAAACCTTTGGTTCGTTCGCGATTATCAAGGCGGCTCCGAAGTCTGCAGATCGGGTCGTTTTCGGACTACCTTGATATTTTAGATGACGTGAGTTCCGCTGAAGAACGTACCGAGTTGTTGTGTTTGCTGACAACCAACGTCACGCAATTTTTCAGAGAAGCGCACCATTTCGAAACGCTCAGGTATGAGGTTCTTCCACCACTTTTGGATGCCGCACAGAATGGCAAACGTGTGAGAATTTGGTCGGCGGGGTGCTCTACAGGACCCGAACCCTATTCGATTGCCATCGTTCTACACGCTCTATGCCCAAATGCACACAAGCTGGATATCAAGGTTTTGGGAACAGATATCGACCCGGTTGTTGTACGTCAGGCGATTACCGCAGAGTATGGACCGAAAGACCTGGCGCAAATTCCCAAGATCTACGCCAACATTGTGACGGGTGGCGGCAGTCTTGCGCCACGCCTGCCGGATGAAGTGACCAGCCTCGTTCGGTTCGGAACACTCAACCTTATCAAGCCGTTTCCGTTTTCTGGCAAATTCGATGCGATTTTCTGTCGAAATGTCGCCATTTATTTCGATAAAGAGACGCAACAAGACGTGTGGATGGCTTTCGCTAACGCTCTGACACCGGATGGATTTCTGTTCCTCGGACACTCTGAGAGGCTTTCAGGCCCGGCGCTTCAACGCTTCAGAGGAACCGGCATCACCACGTATCAACGAATTTCGTGACCGGGGCGAGAACAGGTCTGAGTGAAAAAAAGAAGGAATATCAAAATGAGCCTAAAATCGAGTCTGCGTGTGATGGTCGTTGATGACATGTCGACCAGCCGTGGCGTCATTACCCAGGCGCTGGATGAAATAGGGATTGCGAACTATTTTGTAGAAAACTCGGGGGAAACTGCGCTGCGGAAGCTTGTTGCTAACCCAGTACATTTGGTTTTGTCTGATTACAACATGCCGGGTATGGATGGCCTTGGTCTTTTGAAATCGTTGCGCACAACAAGGGTCACACAGAGAATTGGCTTTATTCTTATTACAGGCAAGCCGACGCAAGAAATTCTGGATGCAGGGCGCCGATTGGGAATGAACAACCTCGTGAAGAAACCTTTTACTGTATCGTCTTTAAAAACAAGTATCGAGCAGGTGGTGGGTCGGCTATGAGGGATATTACGACGGAAGAGCAAAAAATCTTTGCGCGTTTTTCGCCGGAAATGAAACGGCTTCGCAAGCAGGCTTTGAACCTAGAAGAGATGATCCTGGAAGGTTTTTCTTCTCAGCAGGCAGCATCATTAAAGCAAAAAACGAAAACGACTCTGCAAAGCTTGGACCTTATGGTTCAAACACTTGCCGCGCTGGAAGAATTATTCGAGCGCCTTGCGTTACAGGCAGAACCAAACCTGCAAACCGCAGTCCAAAAGATAAAACTACAATCGTTGCGAGATCGGTTGGAGTTTCCCGAAGAACAACACCTACAGGCAGAGAAGGGTTAAAAGCCGATCAAGTAGCTACCGTGCCGAAGACTGACTCAGAAGTTCAAGAGGTTACGATCTGACCTGACTGTCACCCACATTCACTGCGGCGACTGTCAGGTCAAGTTTGGCTTAAAACTTATTCCCTCCGAGATTGTTTGCCTGCGACCATGACCTAAAACACTGTTTTTATATATTTTTTTTGCTCAAACCAGTGCGCACCCGGTTGAATTGGCTAGGTCGGTGGTTCGCAGCTGAAGCATTGTCTCAAAGCTGTCCGCCCCAGCTGTTTTTACTTTTTTATTCTGAAGCCCAGCCTTCTGCCGCATGGGCATGGATTTATCAACATTTTCTCAGAACGGCGGTCTGGGATCGCTATTTGAGTTTGCTTGCCTGCCTGTGGGATCTTCCCGACACCGCTTTGTGATCTTTCTGCGTTGTATTAAACACGCCACTCTCCCAAGCATCTGCCAGCGACAGGTGCAAGCCGCTTCTTGCCCGCCTCCAAAAACTCTTTGGACCAGCTGTAGTAGGGGCTTTGTGCAATACCTTCACGGCGGCAGAGTTTGGCATTGCTGACCTCACCCTTCAGGCCAACCTGAACGATCCTGATCTTTTCGTCTGCGGAATACTGTTTGCAAGTCGCACGGCAATGTCCTTTGCGGCCTTCTCACCATGGCTCGGCTTGGTTCCGGTCATGCGCTTTCACGCCTACGCCTAGCGGTAGCCTCGCGCCTTCGTGTGGTGATCCTGTTTCTCGTCCAAGGGACTGCTCCTTCAATCACGGACTCTTTCACCACAACCGTCCTCGGACACTGGCACCGAAACCCTGTCCTTCAAAACTAAAGCCTAAAAAAAGTTACATATGTGAAGCCCATACTTCACCCCTAAAAAACCGAGATCTAAAAAAGATCGCACGGTACGGAGATCAAATGCAAAGGCAGACCGTTTACGTAGTGCGAAAAAAAGTACAGTCACTCGACCCAAACCGCTTGGTGTCTATTGAAGATTCGTAAAGCACTTCCTTTTCAAGGTAGACTCCAAACGGAACGTGTCCCACGGTCTTTTCTTGGGTCTGAAAATTTACCGGGTTGATCAAGTAACGCCTACCTTGGGCTTTATTGACATGAGTAAACGGCCCAAGGCGCTTTTTTTGCGCCCTGGACCGCACGGGTCTCTGGATGGGTCAAGTCCGCAAGGGCTCTGCCCTGCTGCGACCAGTCACCAGTTTTACTCGCTTTCTTGCTCTGCTCGGCATTCCAAATGGCCGGCTCGTGTACTCTTTAACCCTTATTGGCGTTCAGGATCAGAACTCTTGCCAAATCGGTGTTGAGGACGAATCCCCTACCGCCATCGCCATGGGTTGATGCTTTGGCACCTCATCTGACCAGTCTCTGCCATGCGTTGCAAAACCGGGCAGCTCGGCGTGAGTATCCGTGCCACGGTGGCCATCAATGGTGAAGTGTTTGACCATCTCCGTAAGCCGCTCTGCATCACCTTTGAGCATATGCCCGGCGGCAGTGGCTTCTTCGACCATGGCCGCGTTCTTTTGCGTTACCTGATCAAGTTGGTTGACGCCCAAATTGATCTCACCCAATCCCACGGACTGCTCGGCTGCGCCTTCGGCAATGTCAGAGACCAATTTCGAGATATGAGTAACACGCTCCATGATGCTGTTGAGCGCCTCTCCGGTTTTGCCAACCAAAACAACACCTCGCTGGACGTTTTGCGCACTTTCTCCGATCAAAGACTTAATCTCTCTCGCCGCCTCTGACGATCGTTGTGCCAATGCTCTTACCTCAGAGGCAACCACCGAAAACCCGCGGCCAGCTTCACCCGCACGCGCCGCTTCGACACCGGCGTTAAGTGCCAGCAGATTTGTTTGGAACGCGATGTCGTCAATCACCGAGATAATCTGGGAAATCGAAGTTGAGCTCTGCTCGATCTCGTGCATGGCCTCGATTGCGTTTTGCACAACCTCGCCACTTTCTTCGGCTTCGCTCTTTGCAACAACCATAGAGCTTTCTACGTTGCGGGCACCTTCGGCAGCAGATTTAACCGAGGCGGTTAGTTCATCAAGCGCGGCCGCCGTCTGCTCTAACGTCGCCGCCTGACTTTCGGTGCGCTGCGATAGCTCGTCAGAGGCTTGGCTGATCTCAACAGAGCCATCGCGGATTGACCCGGCGGCGTCAACAACCTCACCAATTGTGTGTTTAAGTGTGGTAACGGTCGCGTTGAAATCCTGACGCAGCTTTTCGTAACGCCCTGGCATTTCCTCGTGAATTTCCGCTTCCAACTGACCTGCCGCCAACTGTTGCAAACCCTGAGCCAGCGATTGCACAACATCTGCTTGTTCGCTCTGTTCGTTTTGTCTGGCGATTTCCAAGGCTTTTTTCTGTTTCAAACCCTGTCGCAACGTTTCGACGGATACAGAGATATCGGCGATCTCATCGCGGCGTGACTGCAGATCAATGGGTTCGTCTACATTGCCTGCAGACAGATTTTCAACCATACCCCGAAGTTTTCCCAGCGGGTGGCTTACCAACGCCTGCACCGAAAAGAAAATGGTTGAAAGGGTCAGCACCAGCAGAAAGAACCCTGTGATCAATTGCTCCGCCACGATCCAGCGCACCGGGTTGACGAATACGTCACGCGGGATTTCCAAAACGACAACCCAAGTCTTGTTCATCCCATATGCCGTAAACGGCAGGAACAGACGTGCGGCGCCACTTTCAAGCCCCGAATACACTTGCGTTTCGCCCGTCTCCATCGCGGCGCGATACGCCGCCTGCCCCTCACCCTCAAAGGGTTTGGTCAACATGTTGGCATCAGGATGAGCCAAAAATTTACCGCCCTGCCCAATAAGCATAACTTGGCCGCCTTCGTATACCGAGACGTCGTTCACCAGCTGCGTCAGCTCATCCAAAAGAATGTCGACACCGGCAACACCGATGATTTGGTCCTGCGCAAAAACTGGAACCGAGATTGATGTCAGCAACCGCCCTGCTTCTGACAGGTAAGGCTCGGTGATTGCGCTTCTACCGGTGTCAATCGGAAGCCTGTACCATTCGCCAGTTTCGTTGTGACCCACCTTAAATGTTTCAAAAGTCAGCTCGCCCGATTTGGACTTGGTCCAATATGGCGTAAAAACACCGTCATCATTTCGACCCTCAAGACCCCGAATGAATTGCTCGGTAATACCGTTTGGGATGCCGCTCATGTAGGATGAAAACACCAGATCGTATCGTTCGGGCACGCCTTCCATCAGGTTGATGACCTCATCAGTTGTGGCATTTCCGTCATCTACCAACCCCGAAATCGCGCCCCCCAGCGTAGCGGCGGCTGAACTTGCCTCGATCAACTCTGTCGAGAGCTTCAGAGCAAGCTCGTTGGCATATCCAGTGGCGCGATCCAACACCTCCTTTTCTACTTCTTTGGATTTCTCAAACGCTGCATACGCCGTGAAGCACAGCATCAGTACGGTAATCGCGATGGTAGTGGCCGCAAGAAGCTTTGCCGAAATCGTCCCAAACCTAACGCCCATTTTCTAATCTCGATCCTGTTAGTCTGTTCTTCTCGCCACATCCCATGAATAGTTTAAGGAATAATTGAACGCGCACCTGCGAAGGTTGTTGCTGTTGCCACAACTCCAACCCCAGGTACGGGCAGCGGCTGTCTTAGTTCGCGAATTTGGTCAGCAAGGATCGCAACGGCAGTTTCGCCTTCAACCGGGCTGCAAGCAGGAACATTCCGCCAAATTTTCTTTGCAGGTAGAGTATATCCATCGGAATCTGCGGTGGAACATACCCAGCCTCGGCCAGAGCGACACCTTCCCTGTGCAACTGTTCAGCCAAAGATCGATCCGCAAAATCAAATTCTTCTCTAGAGACGATCGCGCCAAAAACGGATCGAATCATCACGAGTATTTGAGTGTCAAATGCGCTGTCGCCCTCAATTATCTTCATCTGAACCGCCGCGTCACGCAAACCCTCGCAGTCTTCCTTCAGACCTGCGCGCAACAGGCGGCGATAGCCATCAATGCTTGACGAATCCAGGGTTCTTGTCGCGCCAAAATCCAAGAGTATGGTCTTGCCAGTCACGGGATTGTAGCGGTAATTGGCAAAATTCGGATCGCTTTGCGTCACGCCGAACTCGAAGACCTCTTTCAGAGTCAACTCTATCAGCGCTTGTGCAACATGGTTGCGTGCATCGCTTGGCATGTCGCTCAGCGTTTCGATGGGCAGACCTTCGAGGAATGACATCGTGAGTATTTCGGGCGTGCTCCAATCGGCATAAAAACTTGGGATTTCAAATTGATCCGCGCCGTCCAGCAAATCCGTGAATTGCCTTAGGTGGGCGCCCTCTTTTTCATAATCCGTTTCTTCGTGCAGCTGGCTCCGGGCTTCTTCAACATAGGGGTTCAGGTCAAAGTTTCTTGGAACGAGGCCGGACATTCTTACCAACGCCGCAACATTGGCAACATCGCTATCAATACTTCGCGCGATGCCGGGATATTGCACTTTGATCGCGACATCCCGCCCATCTTTCAAAGTGGCCCGATGCACCTGGCCAATGCTTGCCGCAGCGATTGGCCTTACATTGAAGCTCTGAAATGATTGCAGCCAATCAGGTTTCCAATTTCGATTCAGCACCTGCTGCAATTGCTTGGGTGGCATGAAATGCGCCTGGTCGCGCAGTCGTGCCATGATATCTGCCAACTCGGGCGGTAACACATCGCCGGCGTCCATTGACATGAGCTGTCCAACTTTCAGCGCGGCCCCGCGCATGCGGGCAAGCTGATCTGCAACCCGCCGAATGTTATCCGGAGTCATCAACAAACTGCGCATATCCGGCCGCGACCCGCGTCGTACCTGGCCCAAAGCCTGCGCGGCCACGTTTCCAGCTATGCCCGCGGTCATACCACCCAGCCCTGCAATTCGAACCAATCGGCCTGTTGGTACCGCCATCGGGCCGGAAAGGGGTTTGCGCGCAGTCATTCAGTTTGTGCCCAGAGAGGTTGGTATTATTCCAGTGTGGGCGATGCCCGAAAATTCACAAAACATCACCAGAACTCCGTTCCGGGCGCACCTTTAATACGCCCGCGCAGGTTATCTGTAACCCAGCCCCCGTAAAAATCGCCGGGTTGAGGGCGAACACGATAGGCACCAACAAAACAGGCGCCCATCAAGCCTGCGTAAAAGGCGTAGTAGCCTGCGATTTTTGCGAATGCAGCAGTGGGTTCCGAATAGCTCCACGCAGATTTTGGCACTGTTGTTTTGTCAGATTCTACGTCCCAATACCGCGCAACGCCCTTCCATTCGCAAAATGTTCGTCCAGAAACTGGAACAAGACATGCCTTTATGTCGTCGGGCGGCAGGTAGTATGTCGGAGCATGATGAGTTTCGAGCACCCGAAACGCCCGACCCGTTTCAGCAATCGTATCGCCGCCAAACTCAATACGCACGGTGTGCGGCACAGCCTCTAGCACCGGGGGCCGCGGATAGGATTGCACGTTCTCGATTTCAAGCGATGTCATACAGTACCCGCTGCTATCTAAGATTAACCTTGTTGCTGCCCATGAACTAAAACAGAAGCCTGCGTTTTCTAGCGCTGAACTGGCTACGCATCCCATATGGCGGGGATTGGGCAGGAAAACACACACCGTCAAACGCGCCGGCTGAGCTCGATTCGAGCGGAATTCCGCCCTCTGCAAACCTTCTAAAGATGGCCCGGAGGTTGCAATGATCTGATCAGCCACGCAAAAATGGCCGCAGTATCGTACCATGTTGGCAAGGAACTGGATTTTTCCAACGACAATTCGGCCTGCCTTTTTCGCGCGCCTGCATCTTCCAATAAGCAACGCAATTTGGCGCCAAAGGCATCCGCATCATCGGGTGGCACCAAAATACCAGCGTTTCCAACCGTTTCCGGGACCGCGCCCACATTGCAGGACAGGATTGGCAACCCGAACAGCATGGCCTCACTTAAAACCATGCCATATCCTTCATAGCGTGTGGCAAGCGCAAAGATACTTGCCGCGTTGAACAACCAGTTCAGGCTGTCTTGGTCCAATTCTCCCGTAAATCTTACCCGCGTGTCTAGATCCAACACACGTGCCTGTTCATACAGGTCATTGGCGGTGGGCTTGTCATGTTCTTTCCCGACAATCACAGCCTGCCACGGAACGTCCCTTATTCCCGTCAAAGCCTCCAGCAATGTGTCGTGCCCTTTTCGGCGCGCCAGAAGACCAACGGATAAAACCAACGGCGGCTGAATTGGCTGCCTGTTCACCTTCGGTCGATCAAAACCCGGTTCGGCGATCGTAATCAGATCCGGCTTGGCATCGAAACTCTGAACAAGGACCCGGGCAGTCTCGGGGCTTGGAACCACAACACGAGACGCATGCTGAAGCGCCGCCGCCTCATTGCGCATCAAAAACGCAGCCCGCTCAGCCGTTAACCCGGTTTCCAGCCCCAAGGGGTGGTGGATCATCGCGATAATCGGAGCCTTGACCTGTGCGAGCCCGTCAGGGTCGATTGATCCGAACACCAAGCCATCCAGAATAATCGGGCGTGTCTTGGGTACCGCGCAAAGGGCTTTGATCGTGGCGGCCATATCTTGCCGCGTTGGTTCAGGAAAGCTGTCGGGCAGTTCCAGATGCTGGGTTTCGCAGCCGATTTCGTTCAACAGGCGCAGTACCGTGGCCTCGTAGATAAATCCCCCAGTACGCCGGTCCTTGTCGCCGGGAATTGCGAAGACCGCCTCAGTCATGCCAATTGCTCATTTGCATATATCCCTAGGACCTTTTTCTCGCACCACGCGACAAACGCATAAGACACAACCGCCACAAGGCAAAGCACGACGACGCACGACCACAGCATATTGTAGTCTGACGTGCTGGAGGTCAGCGCCATCAGGACACCAATACCCCGGCCGGTCGCCAACCATTCAGCCGTTGTTACAGCCAACAAAGCCGCCGGCACGGCCATGCGGGCGGACGCAAACAAAGCAGGTAACATGGCTGGTATCTGTGCAGAGCGCAGCAATTGAAATCGGCTTGCGCCATAGCTGTCGAAAAGGTCCACAATTTGCGCAGGGGTCTGACGCAGCCCTTGAAGGCATGCGACAAGAGTTGGGAAGAAAATCATGACGGCCACGATCGCCACCGTTCCGGTAAAACCGCGTCCAAAGGCAAGAACCAAAAGCGGAGCGGTGGTTATGATTGGAACAGCGCGCAGAGCAATCGCGGTAGGCATGGTCGCTCGCGCGACTGGCGGCCAAAGCATGAGCAAGATTGCAAGCCCCGCCCCAAGGCCCAGACCGGCCAAATACCCCGGAACAGCATAGGCCAAAGTCGCCCCAAGCGCCGTAAGCAAAGTATTCAAATGTGCTGGTTCGGACAGAAACCTAAAGATGTCGCCGGGCCGCTTTGCAAAAAAGGCGTTCAGACCAAATGCGTCCATCGCGCCTTGCCACACCACGATGACCAGACCAACGACGGATACGAAACCAATCAGCCGGATCGTAATGGACTGCCCAAAATCCAAACGCTTTGGCGAGAATAATATCACCGGTGCATGCGGCGTGAATTCTTGCCTCAGCGCTCCGAGGCATCCATATCCAAGCATTGCAATCGCCGCCGAAACGCAAGCCAAGGCCCATGTTGCATCCGTTTGCAGCCCCCGCATGGCGCGAAGGGTAAGAACACCCAGACCACGCTCTGCACCGGTGAACTCTCCGATCATTGCGCCCAGATACGCGGCCGGGGCTGCAATCTGCAATCCAACGAACAGATAAGGCACACTGGCCCTAAGGCGCACCGTGAACAACGTCGCGACACGACCCCGGCCATAGACGGCCATCAAGTCTGTCCAATTCTGCGAAACCGCCTTCAGGCCGACCAAAAATGCCAGGAACGTTGTGTAGTACACCGCCAAAGCAGCCAGCGTGATCTGCGGTCCCGGCCCGGGTCCGAACAATACGCGCAGAATAGGGCCACTTGCGATCAGGGGTATGCAGAACACGAGCAGGGCAAGCGTTGAAATGGTCCATTCGGACCGTGGCAGCAAGATAACGATAACCGCCAGCATCATGGCCGCCAGGTTTCCCCAAAGAAAACCTAGTACCGCGTTGGTGGTTGTTTCGGTGGCTGCCCTCACAATCAAGCCTGAGTTATTGGTGAGGTAATCGGCGATGGCGACTGGCCCGCTGATGAACATACTGCCCGGTTGAGCGCGCGCCAAAAACTCCCAAACCAAGGCGAACACAACCGCAGTTACGATGAAACGACCAAAGGCCATTCAGGCGGCCTCTTCCAACGCGGTCAAAACGCGCATCGCAAGGTTCCGAAAAGCCGGTGCATTTGTTTCTGGCAAGGCGCGATTGTGGTGCAGGTCAACGGGAATGTCCGCCAAAACGCGCGCAGGCCGCGGAGACAGCACGATGACGCGGTCGGACAGCAGCACAGCCTCTTCCACCGAATGTGTCACAAGCAGCGTGGTCGTCTTGTTTTCGCGCCACAACGGAGGAAGATCACGGTTCAATCGTTGACGAGTGATCGCATCGACAGCGCCGAAAGGCTCATCCAGCAACAAGACATCGGGTGCCGAAATCAGGCTGCGTGCGATTGCAGCGCGCTGGCGCATACCGCCAGACAATTCGGCAGGCCGATGATCAGAAAATCCGACAAGTCCGACAAGGTCGATAAGCTCATCAACGCGGTCCACGGGCTTGCGCGCCAATTCGGCACCAAGCGCGATATTGGAGCGCACACTACGCCACGGCAACAGAGAGGAATCCTGAAACGCCATCGACAGCCCTCCGCGGCGGGCAACCTGCCTGGGTGTCTCTTGCCCTATTCGGATACTTCCCGAACCGGGCGTTTCCAGACCTGCGATCATGCGTAGGATGGTTGATTTTCCACACCCAGACGGACCAACCAATGCTGTCGTCTGCCCGGATTTGAATACAATCGAAAGCTGCGACACTGTTTCGACAGCGCCAAAGCTTTTCTGGATGTTGTCACAGTGGATATCGGCCTTGGTCACAATCCAATCCTCGGATCAGCCATAAACCTCTTCCAGCACCGAGCGATCCCACAGGTCTGCCGTAACCTTCCGCCCCAACAAGCCCAGGGTTTCGATGTTCTCAGCAACGGTGTCTTGCGTGAACCAACCGAACCCATGTTCGGCCGTCAGGTCCGAGAACATGAGCGGCACCTGCCGGGCTGCTTGAAGTTTCTGTACGGCGGGATCAAGCCCGGCATCGGGAAACATTTCTACGGCAAGTGAGGCCGCAGCATCCGTATCTTTGTAATAATCATTCCACCCCATAACCTCGCCTTTGAGCAACGAGACCAGCGTGTCGCGTCTTTCGGTCAATGAATCTTCGGTAACGATGTACGTTTGCGAATGCACGGCATAGCCGTAGTCCGCCATGAGCATCGTGGTGTTTTCAACGCCCTGCACCGTCATGGCGACAGGTAAATCGGTTTCCCAGCACAAGAGACAATCTACCTGCCCGCTGACCAGGGGTGCAGGGTCATATTGCGTGGGAACGATTTCAATTTGGTTAATGTCTACGCCGTTCAAAGTGCACAGCGCCTGCAGAACCGGTGTGTTGGCCACCGCCATGCCAATCTTTTTCCCGATCAGATCAGCAGGTTCATTCACCGGATTGCCGCTCAATGACGCGATCGCAAACGGGTTCTTTTGCATCGCAACCGCTATTATTTTAAATGGGGCGCCCTGCTCTACCGCGGCAGCTGTGTAGTCGGCGGCTGAAATTCCAACCAAAGCTGTTCCCGAAACCACCGGCGGCTCAACCGGCGCGTTTGGTCCGCCTTGTGCAAGTGAGACATCCAAACCCAGATCGGACCAATACCCGTTCTTCATCGCGATGTAGCTGCCGCCGAACTGAACAGAATGCAACCACGACAGCTGAAAGGTCACCGGCTGCAGATTGGCCGCGAGCGCGGGCAAAGCGGTCGCAGAGGCAGCAAATCCTGCCGCACTGGTTTGCAGGAAAAATCGACGTGATAGATGTACAGGCTTAATCATGGTGAACTTGCCTTCCCTTTTGATGAATGAGATCCGGTAATTCTTGGCCAAAGCACAACAAAAACAGCAGGCAGCGTAGCAACCAGAACAACGGCACCGTAGGTGATGCTGGATGCAAGGCCTTCACTGGAGGTTAGCCCGATGGTCGGGAAAAGAGCGGCAGCCGCCCCCTCTCTCCAACCCCAGCCACCGATGGATAGCGGTATGATCATGGCACACAATATCAACGGAATGACAGTTACCAAGCTCTCTATGGGTATATCGGCCCCAACTGCGCGGGCAGACGTGTAGAACCCGAAGATGAGACAGAAAGAGCTTACAACGCCTAACAAAAGAAACTCGGTTTGCGATTGTAGCCTGAGAAGGAACGAGACAAATCTGCCAACCGCTGTGTTAAAGCGCGACAAAGCGACAACGGTGATCAGGCCACATCCAAGCGTCAGGACGACCGTCCAGCTCAGCACAGGCATGTTGATCCCCAAAGGAAACATAAGCGCAGCAGAAAACCCAACGGAAAGAACGCAAATTATTGCGACCTGCCCCAGCAAACGCTCGGCAAGAACAGACTGCGCCGCAAGCCGCAGATCTGCCTGATGGCGCGTCCTGAAGGCGCGGGCAATATCCCCGGTGACCCCACCCGGCAGCACCGAGTTCGTCAATTGTGCAATATAGTACTCGCGCAAGGCGAACGGGTAATCAAACTGGATCTGCAATGCACGGGCAGTCAGCTGCCAACGCAGAGCCATCGATAAGGTTGCACCTGTCACCGCAAGGAGTGAGATGCCAATCCATCCCAGATGCAATGACATCAAATGCTCTGAAACCTTGGCGGCATCGGTCCACCACAACAGCGCAAAAATGACACCGATCGAAACAGCCAACCTGATCCAATAGCGTGTCATTTCGCCACCATGGCGGTCGAGGTCACCCCGGAAAATGCTGCAATGAAATCATCCCGGAAACTGTCCATGCGACGGACCGGCACGTCCGCACCGGGTACAAGACCGTCCGTCCAACCCCAGTGTTCCATCCGGTCCAAAACGTGCTGTGGACCGATCATGTGAACCGCGACATCCATGTTGTCGCTGCCCGATACGAACCCGGCTGCCTGATGGTCGCCGGCCACGACAATCAATGGGGCGTCATCAGCCAATTGTGCGACGTGGGAAAAGACAGCGTTCAGGACATAGTCCACCGATCTGCCGTAGGCATCCCGAACGGCGTCCTTGTCTTTCCACAGCACCTCCGGCTCTGGTCCGCGGGCCGCCATTTCGTTGAAAACGGTACCCTTTCCGACATCCTCCCACTGGATCAGTTCGGGGATTGGCGTCCATGGGGCATGTGATGATATCAAAGCGATCTGGATAAAGTCAGGTCGTGGGTCCGGGGGCAACAGATCGGGGTAGGCGGCCAAGGTGAACTGATCAGGCATCGTTACCCATCGGAAGGGTTCACCTTCGTACCCCAGCGCATCTTTGTTGAGGATAAGGTCAAACCCCATCGCGTCGCTTTCGGGCCAATCGCGTGTGATCGCAGGCATGATTGCCGTCGTGCGGTAACCGGCATCTTGGGCGATGTGAAACAGCCATTTCTTGCCGCTGTCGATCATCGCCTGATACCGGCCATTATCCGTGGTCCACAAACCACTGCCGAGCGACCCGTGCGCCAGCCAGCTTTGTCCACCAGCAGTTGGCGAGGTTAGCCAGCCGCTTTTCATAACAAACCCCAGGTCGGACAAGTCGTCCTGTGCGTAGCGCAGCGTGGCCAAATGCGTCGGCGCATAAAGCGGGTTGTCGAAACTCGCGCGACCGTAACTTTCGATCCAGATCAGGATCACGTCACGCCCGTCCAATTGGTTCAACAGCCCGCTGCGATTGGCATAGATATCTGACAAAGCCGCTTCGCGAAACTGTACCAAGTCCGCCGACGTCCTCTGCATCTGGTCCACGCGGTCAATCGCCAAACGTGTTGTCCAGGTGGTTCCCGGGGGGCTGGCTTGGAGTTTCCAGAAATTCATATGGTGCCCGGCGTCAGCCACCGCCCACCCGAAACATCCCAGCGCAGCTACCCCTGCGGCTTGCGTGGTCTTTCCGCTCGGGCTCAATTCCGCCCAAGAGGCCAAACTCCGGAGCAACACCAGAAACCAAAAAGCCAGCAGTAAAGCGGCGAAAACCAACGCGACACCAACCCAGGTGACCCCGAGACTGTCCCGTGCAAATTCAAACCCGGCATTGATCAGCGATCTGTCCACAATCGGGTTGAATGGCCGATTATAGGCCGTGAACATCACGTAGTCGGCAAGCTTCAAGGCAGTGAGGATGACAAGCACCGACGCCACCAGATACGCCACACCCGCGCGGCGACCCAAAAGCACCATGAACAGCAGCAGAACCGGCAACTCCAACGGCCAACGGGTGAATGCGCCCCACCCCATCGCATCAGGATGATTGGGCAGTGCGAACACAACAAAAACAACTGCCGCTCCAAGGGCCGGGATAAGGGCTTGCTTCATGTTGCGCGCCTTAGAAGCCAATTGATATCCACTGCGAAGGACCAGCATAGCAGAATTGCGGCAAAAATTGATACTGGCGCTGCCAAGAACTTTGGTGTCATTGGGAACAGCAACGCAATCAGCGCGCCGATCTGTATCACGCAGATGGCTTTACGCCGAAACGACTCGGGCAGGTCTGCGCGCAATGGTGTCACGAAAAAAGACGCGGCACTGAAAAGGTATCGCATGAACCCCAAGACGAGGATTTCAGGGCCCGTTGTGCCCGTTGCCAAAAGCCACATCGCCAAAACAGCAGCCAACAGCGCGTCAGTTTCCATGTCAAATCTTGCACCGAACTGAGATGTCAGGCCTGCCCGCCTTGCCAACCAGCCATCGATCCCATCCAGCGAAAACGCAGCGGCTGCCACCCAAAATACCAGCCAACTTGATACGGTTGCGTCAATCACCGCACCTGCAAGAAACGCAACCATCGCAGCACGCGCAAGGGTCACGACGTTGCACAACCCGAATATGTCGTGGGGATAAGAGTACCGCAAACCGCGCATCACCAGGACCACAGCGACCCCGAAAATCAACAAAGGCACCAGCGCGGACCCATTGGTTAGTAGCGCGGCGCCGACAATGCCGAGCGCGAGAAAACCGCTTGAAATACTCAGACCAACTATCGGCGGATCTAGCTCAGCGGTCCTTACGTTGTTAAAAATATCACTGTCAAACATGCACTTCACCAAATTGCTTTGATAACAAACCTAGTACAACAATCATTTACGGGTACCCTCCCAAAGTCTTGTGCGCGTCGGTCCGCCTGCAAAGCATAGGGACGCGGACAAGTTTCATGGGTGCAAGGCTTGTTTCAGACGTACCAAGCAGCCCAGCCGAACCTGTTGCGCGATGACTTTTCCATGTCGTGCAGCACATTTTTTTGGTGCTCATGTTTTTTCGGCCTTTATCCTTCGCCAATCTATATCATAGTTATTGAATATATTGTCCGGAGGGCCGCAGGCGATGAGAATTACGCAAAAACCAAAGTTTGCGCTTGGCAGAAGACCAATTCAGCAAATCCTTTGTACCACTGCCGTCTTCGGCGTATTCGCAACGGCGTCTCTGGCCGATATGGCTCGATACGACCTCGACCCCGATCACACGACGGTTTACTTCACGATTGATCATATCGGCTATGCAAAAACCCTGGGCGTATTCACCGAGGTCACCGGCAGTTTTCTGTATGACACGGAAACTCAGCAACTTAGCGATGTTCAGGTCGCCATCCGAGCAGAATCTGTCACGACCTTCCACGATGCGCGGGATAGCCATGTTCGCAACCGCGACTTTTTGAATGCGTCGACCTTTCCCGAAATAACGTTCACGGCAAATGGCGGTAATCCTACCAATACAAACTCTGGTACTGTCACCGGTGATCTGACCATTCTGGGCCAATCCAGACCAGTGACCCTGAACGCAACGCTCAACAAAGTTGCGGAATATCCGTTCGGACACAGCCGTGAGGTGCTTGGGCTTTCGCTGAATACGTCGATTATGCGGAGTGACTTTGGAATGACCTACGGCGTTGACAACGGGCTTGTCGGTGACGAAGTCACTATCAACATCGAAACAGAAGCAATCAAAAGCG
Organism: Ruegeria sp. YTSA135; assembly: GCF_059610165.1. Classification (NCBI taxonomy): domain Bacteria; kingdom Pseudomonadati; phylum Pseudomonadota; class Alphaproteobacteria; order Rhodobacterales; family Roseobacteraceae; genus Ruegeria; species Ruegeria sp. YTSA135. The sequence continues at coordinate 308,761 of NZ_JBXWNC010000003.1, forward strand.
ACAACTGAGACCGCATGTACCGCATTTGCCCCTAAGGCCAATGCGCAAATTGGAACGACCGAGGCGTTCAGGGGCGGGTGACAACAAAGTCAGGCACAATGCCTGCCCGTTCGATCGCGTGCCCTACGTCATGCCCTGCGAAAAAGCCAAAACCAGAAATAAGCGCCGACGCCACACCAGCGGCACGGGCGCCCAGAATGTCTGTATGCAAGCTGTCGCCGACCATCAGGACGCGAGATTTGTCAACAGTGCCGAGGCGTTGAAATGCAAGATCAAAGATATTGCCAAACGGCTTTCCGAAGAACTGCGGGACAACTCCGGTCCGGTCGGCCAGGCGGTGCGCAAAAAGACCAGGTTCTTTTGAAAAGCCATCTTCGCGCGGCGCAACAATGTCCGGATTGCCGACCCAGACCGGGCGCGGTCGCGCAAGTAAGGCGGTTTCCAACATTGCCTGTCGCTGTTCGGTCCAAGCTGCCGACCCGACCAGCAAGAACCCATCTACGGCGTCATAGGCGTGCTGATCATCCTGTAGATAAGTCAGATTCAAACCTTCCAGATCCCGAAGGCCCGCGCTTGGTGTCGCCATCAAACCCCAATGCAGCCCGCTTTGACCATTGAGTTCGCTGAGCAGCGTAGCCCGGCTGGTAATCACATCACGCGGCGCAAAATCATAACCAAGCCGTGTATATTTTTCCATAAGGGTCGCGTGCGGAAATCCCGCGGCGTTCGACACAACCAGCACGCGCTTGCCTGCGGCTTGCAGCGACTTGACGCGCTCAGGCGTTTCAGGGATCGCGGTTTCCCCGATATTGAGAACTCCGAACGCATCAAGTAGGAACACGTCGAACTCATCCGCGATATCCTCCAGCGTATCGGCGTGTCGATAGGTCACCTCAGCCGGGGCGATCTCCGGCAGCCGGTGGCGCACGGCTTCGTAAGCGTCAAAAGCGTCCTGAGTTGTGACCCCGGTCAAATGATCGCTCCTCGGACTTTTGCCGAAACCCACTCACTGATCATGACCGCGACGAGAATTACAATCAGGATCAGGCTGACCTGCGGCCACGCCAGAACATTAAGCGAGGCCGACAATTGCAACCCGATGCCACCAGCACCAACCAGCCCTAGAACCGTGGACTCGCGGATATTGATATCCCAGCGGAACACCGCAATGCCAGCAAACGCGGGCAGGATTTGCGGCACGATCCCATAAGCCATGACCTGCCACCGCGACGCACCTGTCGCCGTGATGGCCTCGACCTGGCTGTGATCGATTTCCTCGATAGCTTCATAAAGCAGCTTGGCGCAGAATCCGATTGACCGGATGGCGATTGCAATGACACCCGCAAAAACGCCGGGCCCGATGATTGCGATCAGCAAAAGCGCCCAGATCAACGAGTTGATCGAGCGTGTCGAAACGATGACCAACAGGGCTATGGGTCGGATAAACAGCGCCGATGGCGTGGTGTTCCGCGCGGCCAGAAAGGCCACGGGCACTGCCAGGATCAAGGCAATGATCGTTCCAAGCGTGGCAATGTTGAGCGTATCCCAGATCGGGCGGCCCAACTGGGTAATATAATCCCATTTGGGCGGTGTCGCACGCGTCCATATGTCATTTGCAATGCGGGGTGCGTCCCAAACAAAGAACCAGGTCGTAGACTCTGAAATCAGCTGCCAGCAATAGACAAAGACCGCCACGCCCAACAGCCACCCAAACCAGCGAACCAGGCTTTGGCCCGTAGTCCGCCTGCGCCAGATTTGCGCATCGTCGCGTTCAAGTACGGGCATTACTGGACCCTCGCTCGGATAATGCCTGAAAGGTATTCTAGCGCCATAACGATCCCGATGATCAGAATGAGGATTGCGGCGGCCGTGTCGTATTCATACCTGTCAAACGCGGTATTAAGTGTTGCGCCGATCCCGCCAGCCCCAACCAATCCAAGGATCGCGCTTTCGCGAAAGTTGATATCTATGCGGTACATGGAAAGCCCGACGAGGCGCGGCATGACTTGCGGCTGAACCCCGTAGTTGATCCACTGCATCCAACGCGCGCCAGAAGCTTTGATTGCCTCGGCCTGAACCTTGTCCATCGCCTCGATATCTTCGGCGAGCAGCTTGGACAGAAACCCGATAGTGGCGAAGGAAAGTGTCAGGAACCCTGCCAGCGGGCCAAACCCGAAGATGGCCACCAGCAAAATGGCGACGATGATCTCTTGCAAGGCCCGGCTGATGGCAACGATGCCGCGGCACACGATGTAGACCGGCAGCGGGGCAATGTTGCGTGCCGCGCCCAATCCGATTGGGATCGAAATCAAGATACCCACAACCGATGCAGCAACGGTCATTATGATACTTTCAAGCAAGCCACTCCAGATATCGCCCCAGCGCGAAATAAAGTCCGGGCTCGTGAAAGCCATAACAAACGCCCAGCCCCTGTCCAAACCTTCGTAAACCCGACCCCAATCGACGTCGATGGTCAGAAACGCTGCGATCAGATAGGCGAAAAAACCCACAATCAAAGCCCAGCGGAGCCATGCATTTTTGACAAAAGCTGGTTTACGCCAGCCTTTTCCCAGCATGTCATCAAGTTCTCTGTGGCTCATTCTGCAGCCTCGACTTCTTCGTCATCGTCCACTTTTTCAATGGTCGCTTCCCAGTCTTCTTCGCCGTAAATCTCGGTCAACTTATCTGGGGTAAGGCCTGTCGGTCGACCATCGTAAACAATTTCTCCAAACCGAAGACCCACGACACGGGGCACAAACATTTGCGCAAGGGCCACATCGTGAATATTGATGATCGCTGCCAAACCGCGCTCATGGCATAGCTCGGTGATCAGCCGCATGATCTGACGGCTGGTTTTCGGGTCCAATGAGGCTGTCGGTTCGTCAACCAACAAGAGTTTCGGGTTTTGAATCAGGGCACGGCAGATACCGACCCGTTGACGCTGGCCGCCTGAAAGCTCATCTGCGCGTTTGTCGGCCATGTGCAGCAGACCCACCCGATCCAGCAGGCGGAAGGCCTCATCAACGTCCGACTGCGGGTACCGCCGCAGAAAACTGCGCCAGAAACCGACATATCCCAGCCGCCCCGACAGGACGTTTTCCATCACGGTTAGGCGTTCGACCAACGCGTATTCCTGAAAGATCATGCCCATCTCGCGGCGCGCTTTCCGCAATGCACCTGAACCCAGCCGGGTCAGGTCCACATCGTCCAAAAGGACACCGCCGCTGGATGGTTCAACCAGGCGGTTGATACAGCGGATCATGGTTGATTTGCCCGCGCCAGACGGCCCGATCAACGCAAGCACCTGCCCCTTTGGCACCTCAAGATCAATTGCCTTAAGCGCCTGATCCCCGGTTTTGTATGTTTTCGTCAGCTTTTGAAGACGCAGCATGTATTGCCCCTGCTTAGGGTGGAAAGCGGGCCGGTCAGGCCCGCTTTGGATAGGTATTACTCGCAGGCGTATGAGACGCCATTTGCCGCGTCAATCTTGCGGATCACGTCCCAGAACTCCTGGTACGTCATTTCAAGAAACTGTCCTTCGTTCGACTTCGAGAACTCTTCCTCGAGCGATGTACCCTCCCACTCGAAGCTGAAGAACGCATTGCGTATCTTTTCCTGCAACTCTGGCTGCAAGTTATACACAGTGCCATAGCCGGTCGTTGGAAAGGTCTGCGATTTATAGATCGTGACAACGTCATCTTCGCTGATGACATCGCGCGAGATCATGCGGAACTTTACCGAGTTCGCAATAGAGGCCGCCATGTAATCCTTGTTGGCCACACCAAGGATCGAGTTATCGTGCTTGCCCGAAAAGACCGGCTCGAAATCACGCTCAGGCAGCAAATCGAAATCGCCTTTCAGAATTGCTGAAGGCGCTTTGAAGCCGGAATTCGACGTAGGCGAAGTAAAGGCAAGTTGCTTGCCCTTGATGTCCTCGACTTTTTCGATTCCCGAGCCGGGATATGTGATGATTTCCATCTCATAGCCGAAACTGCCGTCCTTTGCTGCCATGATTGTAAATGGCCGGAAACCGGCGCAGTTCACGGCCAGCGGGTTCGAACCTGTATTGAAACCTGCAATGTGCAGACGACCAGATCGCATCGCCTCAATCTGGGCAGCGTTGTTTTGAACCGGGAAGAAAACGACCTCTTTGCCGGTTTCTGCCGAAAGATGATCAAGGAAATCCGACCACGCCGATTTGTATACTGCGGGGTCTTCAACGGGAGTAAAGGCAAATATGAGGGTGTCGGGGTCAATTAGTTGCGACGGATCGGTTGGAATATCTGCGATCAGGTCGCCGTCAGCGTCGCAAAACCGCTCATCTAGATCACCGCGCGGGCAGTCTTGTGCCGAAGCCGTGCCAGCCAACGACAACAGCGAAATTGCCGAGACCCCGATAAGTAGTTTGATGTCGATTTTCATGTTTTCCTCCCAGGTTTGCGCGGTTTTTTTGCAGACCGCGATTAATCTTCCAATTCAGTGTTTGCCGGCTACGAGAATATCGACCTCGGCTCTGTTTATCGCCCTGAGCAACTCGCCCTTCGGCTTTGCGTCGGTGATGATCGAATCCAGTCCGGGAAAGCCCTGAACCAACGTCAATCCCTTGCGGCCGAATTTCCCGGACGCAATCAGAAGGTGGCGTTTCGTGGCGCGCGTCAGCATCATCCTTTTGACTGCGGCAAAGCCCCGAACGGTTTCCGAAGGTCCCTCTGTTGAAAACCCCGAGGATCCGATCATGCACCGGTCGACGTCGAAACGGGACAGGAATTCCAGCGTCTCGGTTCCAATTGTTGCGGATTCAGTCGCCAAGTATTCTCCGGGGCACAGCAGAACCTGAATAGCACCGTGGCCAAGGGTCATTGCAACGGGAATGGAGTTGGTAATCACCGTACATTCAGTTCCAAGATAGGCCAGCGCGCGCGCCATCTCGATGGTGGTCGAGCCGGAATCGATCATGACCGTCTCGCCATCCTGCACCAGGCCAGCCGCACAAATGCCTATTCGTTCACGCTCTTCAAGCTGGGCGCTGGTCCGTTCATCCAGACTTGGATAATGCCCTTGCGTCGGGGCCGATGCGCCACCGTGCGCGCGTGCGATCAGGCCGTCACTGGACAGGGCTTCGAAATCCCTGCGCACTGTCTCGGTCGAGACGTTGAAACGTTGCGCCAATTCGTTGATGCGAACATGCGGGCGCAGCTTCAACTCCAGCAAAATTTGCTGGCGCCGGTCGGATTTCTTGACCCGGTCCTGAGGCTTTTCATGTTTCACAATGCGCGGTTTTGTTTCGGGCATCCCATGGCTCGACCAAATTTCTTGTTCACTTTTGTGGGCTTTCGGTCATTTTGCAATATTATTTGTTGCATAGCCCTCATTGAATGTGAGAATTCGACAGACCGAAAACGCTGTTCAACTAAGCGAGCATGATCAGGTGGAACACATTGAGAAAGTCAACCGACCGGCGTATGCACCGGGCTCGTCAATGTCAGGTTGGCTATAAAACGATTGGCAGAAACGTAGGAATACATGCGCCAGAATGAATGGACAGAGCAGATCGCGGCACTTCCGATCCGCTGGGACAAGAGCGGTAATCTTCGCGTTCTGATGGTCACGTCTCGTGACACGGGACGGTGGGTTGTTCCAAAAGGATGGGTGGTGGACAGTAAAAAGCCCTGGCGAACCGCTGAAATCGAAGCATTGGAAGAAGCAGGTGCGGTTGGCGTTGTCTCGAAACGACCAATCAGTCATTTTTTCTATGACAAACAGTACGAAGACAAAAGTGATGTCCGCTGTCGTGTAACTGTTTTCCCCATGGTCGTTGAAAAGCTAAAGCGACGCTGGAAAGAAAAGGATGAACGTACCCGTGACTGGTTTTCGCCTGACCAAGCCGCAAAGCTGGTGGCGGAACAAGACCTGTCGCACTTTTTTAGGGATTTGTCAGACAATCAAGAAGCTCAGGCCGTCATAAAGCGACTTCGAAAAGCTGCGTAGGCAGGGGTGCCGAAGATGCAGAAATACGGCCGCATTGGGTCCATACTATTAGGGCCGCAGGCATTGGCGACCCTTTAGTACAGGTCGCAATCAATTCAGCATTCGTTCCGCAACATCGTCGAGAAGAGTTTGCAAGTCGAACTCCTCACCTTTTTCAGCAAGACCATGGTCGCGCAAGATGAATGAAAGACCGTGAACAAAACTCCACAGTAAGAAACCACGCCGACGCACCTCTGCGGTTATTTCCGACTCACCCAGGCACTTGGCGACCTCTGTCAGTAGAATCTCAAAACTCTGCTGACCTCCTTCATCCAGGCGGGGGTCAGAAATACGATCCGTGAACCCGCCAAATTTCAACCGAAAAATACCGGGCTCGTTCAGCGCGAAGGCAACATATTCCATCCCGATCGCCGTAATGCGTTCTGGTGATCCCTCGGGGATACCCTCAAGCGCGGCAAGCATGTTTTCACGATGCCGCGCCATCCCCTCAAGCACGACCGCCACAAGCATTTCTGTCTTATCTTTAAAGTGTTTATAGGGTGCTGCCGTAGAAACACCTGCCAAGCGGCAAGCGTCTGAAACCGAAAAACTGTCCGGCCCTTTTTCTTCAACCAACTGCCGGGTTGCGTCTATTAAAGCCGCGCGAAGATCACCGTGGTGATAGGCCTTTTTGCTCGCGGTTTCAGGCCGCGCGTTTCTGTCTTTGGTCAAAAAATTTTTTGTGCTTGTCATGATCCAAGATGTCGCAGATCACGGACCTCTTGTCAAAGTAAGGCGTTCTAACATATGTTAGAGACACTAACTTGACGAGGTTCCGATATGCCGAATCCAGACACAAGCCCGTCCGAGCCAAAAAGACCAAAGCTGTTGTCACGCCTTTTGCGCGGCACGGTTCGGGTTGGCCTGACCGTCAGTGTCTTCGCCATTGCGGCGGGGGCGGTATATCTCGGGGCATCCGAGTTGACGCGCCGGGCAAATGCCGTACCGGCACCAGATGCTGCCGCGGTCACGCCTGTATCGGTGACACCGATCAAGCAAGAAACATCTTTCACCGTTGACCGGATTTTCATCGGCCAGGTCGAACCACAGCGGTCCGCCGATATATCATTCGAACTGAATGGCCGGTTGGACAAGATACTGGTGGATGAAGGGGAAGAGGTCGCAAAAGGTCAGTTGCTGGCAACCCTTGATATCGCATTGCTTGAGGTTGAACAGGATCGCTTGACGGCCTCGCGCGATGCCATCGCCGCCCAGCTTGCTTTTGCCGAAAAGACAGTCGAACGGAATACCAAGCTCATTGGTCAGGGCTTTACCAGTCAGGCCCGTCTGGACGAGGCCGTCGCACAACAGGATGAGTTGCTTTCCAGGATCGGAGAACTGGACGCAACCCTGCGCGACGTGACCGTAAGAATTCAAAAATCCAGCATCGAGGCTCCTTTTGCGGGCCGGATAACTTCACGCCACGTGGATGGCGGCGAAACGCTGCAATCAGGTGAGATGGTACTGGGCATGGTAGAAGTTCTTTCGCCCCAGGTTCGGATAGGCATACCGCTTGATGTGAACCCGTCGATTTTGTCGAACGTAGAAATTGAAATTGCCGATGTGCTTTACCAAGCAGTACTTGCAACGCTGCGACCGGATATCGACCCTCTTACCCGCACCCGAACCGCATTGTTTGATCTCAAGAACGGGCTCGACGTTGCATTTGGTCAGACGGCGCGCGTTCACGTCCACGATCCGGTCGAAAGTGTCGGGACCTGGGTGCCGACCACCGCTTTGAAAGAGGGAGCGCGCGGACAGTGGACGCTGTTGGTGGCAGATGCGCAAAAAACCGTTCGCGTGGCGAGCGTTGAGGTTTTGCACGCAGAAGATGAACGCGTTTTCGTTAGGGGTTCATTCCCAGACGGCACTGTCCTGATCGACCAGGGGCCACAGCGCGTCACGGTTGGTCAGCGCGTCACATTCGACCCCAGTGAGTGACGGAGATTGGCCATGGAAACTCTTACTTTTCGCCACCCAAGACTGGTCGCTTTGATCGTCCTAGTATTGGTTTCCGCCGGGTTGTCGTCTTTCCTGTCGCTTGGACGTCAGGAAGATCCGACCATCACCAATCTTTTTGCTACGGTCACAACGCAATTTCCGGGCGCCGACCCGGAGCGGGTCGAAGCGCTTGTCACCGCAGAAATCGAAGAAGAGCTTCGAAAAATAGCCGAGGTGGATGAAATCCGTTCGGTGTCGCGGTCCGGTGTATCGGTCGTGTCCGTAGAGCTGCTTGAAACACTGGACGAAGCCACCATTGAACAGGTGTGGTCCGAAGCCCGTGATGCCATTGATGATGCTAGCCAGAATTTCCCTGCCGGTGTTCTAACACCAGATTTCGATGCCGAAGGTATCTCGGCCTATTCGGCGGTTATCGCTGTGTCGGCGGACAGCAAAGACTATCCGGTCACTCTCCTTCGGCGTCACGCCGAATCCTTGGGTGACAGGTTGCGCACAATCCCCGCCACACGCGCGGTGGATTACTTTGGACAGCCCGAAGAAGAGGTTCTGGTCAGCGTCAATATGGACAAGGCCGCGGCTTTGGGTCTGAGCGCGGCCGAGATTTCGCAGCGGATTGCCGAAGCTGATGGCAAGGTTCAGTCGGGCCGACTGCAATCCGACGTGGATCTGACGATCAACATAAGCGGCGAGATCGAAACACTCGACCGTCTGCGCAGCATCGTTCTGCGCCAAAGTGCCGAAGGGGCCGTGGTGCAGCTTGGCGACATCGCCAGCGTTGATCGTGGCGCGCGAAACCCGCAATCTGCTCTCGCCTTTGCCAATGGAATGCCCGCCGTACTGGTCGGAGTGCTGGCACAAGACGGTGTTCAGATCGACCGCTGGACCGGGTTTTTGCGTCAGGAGCTTAAGGCTGGCGCCGCTATGGTTCCGTTGGGAATTCAGGAGATATTGCTTTTTGATCAAAGCCAATACACGTCGGATCGCCTGACCGAGGTTGGCAAGAACATGGCAATTGGCGTGGCGCTCGTGGTTGGTGTTCTATTTATAACGCTTGGCTTCAGGGCCGCAGCAATCGTGGCCCTTGTTCTTCCCGTCGTGTCTTTGGCGACGCTGGCGACTATGAACATGATCGGCCTACCCATTCACCAGATGTCTGTAACCGGTTTGATCGTCGCATTGGGCTTGCTCGTTGACGCGGCGATCGTAATGACCGACGAAATCCGGCGTCGTCTGCAGGACGGGATGGCGCGCGTCACCGCCGTTCAGGATGCCGTCCGTCGGCTGGCTGCCCCCCTGTTGGCGTCCACCGTCACAACGGCGCTGGCCTTTATGCCGATGATCCTTCTTCCCGGGCCTGCCGGTGATTTTGTTGGTGCCATCGCAATCGCCGTGGTTCTTATGCTGGTGTGGTCGTTGGTTGTTGCCCTGACTGTGACACCGGCGGTTGCAGGTTGGCTTTTGTCAGATAAAACCGACGCAGGTGTACTGAGCCGCGGCATCAGCATCCCTCCCCTCGCCCGCGTTTTTGAAGCGTCCATCCGATTGTCGGTTGCAAATCCGGTCCGGTCCATCGCATTGGCATTGGTCCTGCCGGTGCTGGGTTTTGCCGCATTCCCAACACTTACGGCGCAGTTCTTTCCGGGCGTGGACCGCAATCAGTTCTATATCGAGGTCGACATGCCGGGTGGTACGTCGATCACGAAAACTCAGGCAACGGCAATGCAGATCGATCAGATGCTGTTGGCTGATGAGGGCGTAAGCAGCGTCTATTGGACGATCGGAGAATCTGGGCCAGCCTTTTACTACAATATCGTTGGCGACCGCTCACGCGAGCCGGGTTTCGCGCAAGCGATGATCACGACCCACACCGCGGACGACGCGGCCCGACTTGTCGCCGATTTGCAGACCCGTTTGGACACAGATTTCCCCGATGCGCAGATCATTGTGCGCAATCTGGTGCAGGGCCCGCCGGTTGCCGCGCCGGTTGAGGTCAAGATACAGGGACAAGACATCACCGTTCTACGCAACCTTGGCGATGAAATCCGGTCAATCATGGCGAACCTTGATCTGGTGACGCAGGCCAGGGCCAGCGTCAACGGCGGCAATCCTCAGATCCGGTTCGAGATTGACGAGGTCAAAGCCCGGCTTCTGGGATTGGACGTTGCCGATATCGCCGCCCAACTGGATACCGCGCTTGTCGGTGTGACGGGAGGGTCGCTGATCGAGGGGACAGAACAACTGCCTGTCCGTGTGCGGCTTGGGGATGAGGTCCGCTCGGATCTCAGCACGATTGTGAGCATGCCCATCCTGCTACCGAACGCGGCTGCTGTCTCGGCCACAGGTGCGTTTCCGGCCGTGCCGCTTTCGGAATTGGCCCAACCCGTAATTGAGCCGGCCGAAAGCGTGATAACCCGCACGGATGGAATTCGCGAAAACACGATTCAGGCGTTCATCGTTCCGGGAGTTCTGCCCGAAGAAGCCCTTCGGGACGTATTGCAGGCGCTTGACGCGTCCGGCTTCACTCTCCCCAACGGCTACACGATGACCTTGGGCGGCGACAGCGATGCGCGGTCGAGTACCATTGGCAATCTGATGGCTTCGGTCGGCCTGATCGTAACACTTTCGATTGCAACCATAGTGCTGACCTTTAACTCTTTCCGACTTACGGTTGTCACCTTGGTGGTCTGCGTATTGTCAGCCGGGCTGTCCATGCTGTCCCTGGCCATCATGCAATTCCCGTTTGGTATCCAAGCCATAATCGGCGTCATCGGGTCAATTGGTGTTGCGATCAACGCAGCCATCATCATCCTGACCGGATTGCAGCAAGACGCTCAGGCAAGCCGCGGCGACAGGAATGCCATGGCACGGGTTGTCACCGGATCAAGCCGCCACATCATCTCAACCACCGTGACGACGTTTGGCGGATTCCTTCCCCTGATATTGGACGGCGGTGCCTTCTGGCCGCCTTTTGCCGTCGCCATTGCGGGCGGAGTTTTGCTGTCGACGTTCGTGACATTCTACTTCACGCCACCAGTCTTTGCCTTGGTCTACCGCGGACGGTTCAGAAAACAGGGTCGGTCCAGCCCAAACCCCGGCGCAACGGGAAACGCCGTTGTCTCGCTTGCCGCGGAATAACTGCGGCGGCGTTCTTGACCCTGCAGAAAGACACCCAAGGGGTCACTCCGGCGTTACCAAACCGGCAAACTTGTGACGCGCGACTGAGCGGATAACTGACGCAATGCTATCAATGGTCCGCTTATGCGCAGAACGTTTGCGCCAGACCAGCCCGACGGAGCGTGTGAAACGGTCCTTTCGAAACGACAGAATTGCGACATCGCCCGTGTCAGGCGAAACCTCGGACCGCACGTATAGCGCAGGCAAGAAACAAACGCCCATGTTCAGGGCCGTCATTTGCCGTAACGCGTCCAGACTGGTGCCTTCATAGTCCTGCCGCGGGTTGGCACCCACCTCCTCGCACAAGGCGACAATCTGGTTATGCAATGCATAGCTTGATGTCAGCGCAAGAATATCCTGCCCCGCCAGATCGGCATCGCGCGCTTGCGACTTGGCGGACAACGCGTGATCCTGCGCCACGGCCAGCTTCAGAGGCTCGCGAAACAGGCGTTCGACCGCTACGTCAGCTGATCGCACCGGAAGCTGCGTCAGGATCAGATCGTGTTGACCCAAAAGAAGCTCTTCCTGCAAAACAAGCGGGGCGGCGTCACGCACAATAAGTTTGAGCGACGGATAAGAGGTTCGCAGACGCCGCATGACATGAGGCAAAAAGTAAGGGCCGAGCGTCGGCGATGTCCCCAACCTTATGGTCCCGCTTACACCGGCACTGGCATCCCTGGCCAACGCGTTGAGCGCCTCAGTCTCTTCCAATATGCGCCGCGCCTGCGCAAGAATTTCGCGCCCGCCGGGGGTCAGGATCGCCCCGCGCTGGCCACGTTCAACCAATTCGACGCCAAGTGTCGTTTCCAAACCGGCAATCTGCTGGCTTAGCGAAGGCTGGCTGATACCAAGGCGTTCGGCCGCGCGCCGGTAGTGCTGAGCCTCGGTCAGTGCCACGAAGTAAGACAGTTGCTTCAACGTCACGCCGCTTGCCACGACATCTCCTTTAAATAGGTTTTTCCGATCAATTCCACATATATGATTATCTTTTTCAAGGTTCAATTCGACCCACATCTGTTCAGGGTAGCGGAAAATGCGCCCCTGATCAGAAGACCGCGTGGCGAGCTGACCCATGCACCCTCGAACACCAACAGCGAAAGGAGACTAAGATGCCCCCAACTGCCCGTGTCAAAACCTTCTCCTTAAAAACACGTCTGGCTGAACTCAACATAAAGAACCGCGAAGTGAAAAAGCTGATCGCGGATGAGCTTAAGCGGCCTTTGCCTTGCAACATATCTTTGCAACAGCTCAAACGCCGTCGGCTTAAGCTGAAGGACCAGATGTCACATTACGACGGACTGCTGCGCACGCTCAGCGCCATGAACCCGAACCAGCCCCCACACCCGCAGAGGTAACCCATGTTTCCACAGATGTATCAAATGACAGGGCTCAAGTATTTCCACAGCACGGACCTTACGGACATGAAGCAAGCCATTCTTGACGATGGCGAAACCGGGCAAAAAAACGAACGCCCGAAAGCCAGCAAAAAGCCTGCTCAGAACCAAGACAAACGTCCGACGCTGCGCAAGACCAACGACCGCTAGAGCCTGGGTCGTTTGCCCCGCGCGACCCCTCTCGTGCGGGGCTTCGCCTTTTCAGTAGAACCCAACTTCGCTGACATCAATTTTCGCGTTGTGGTCCCGGCCAAACGCGACAACGGCGATTGATTTCAGACTGCTCGCACGGGGTACAGCGCGAAGAAGCTGACCAGATCGTTCAAATGCTTCAAAGGGAAGGCGTAATTCGCTCCAGCCTTCTTTCGCATCAAAACCTGCTTGGTAGTATTGCCATGGAAGCACGGTTCCACTGGTGCGAAGATGCACAAAATACCGCTGGCTGTTGCCGCGCACAACAATGCGCACACCGGTTGCATCTTGTGGCGCCCCATCAGGCAAATCCATCCGGATTTGGATGAACCCACCCTTGTTTTCGGTGCTCACACTGCCAGTCATGCGCGCATAAGTCGTGTCGCCCTCGGTCAGAAAAGCGACCGTCCCGGTAGAAACCCCGCCCATCACATTATCGGTAAAAAAGCGCCAGCGCGTCTCTGGCTGCGCCTTGAAATTCTCAATCATGATGTCCTCAGCAACGACAGTGATGGGTGCAAGCAAACACAAAACTACTATGAATGACCGTTGCAAAAGCAGCCGCATCAATAAAACTCCCAGCTAATAAGTGTTCGAAAACCCTGCCGAGTATTACCCCGACTGGTTATGAATACAAACCTGGACTGACGCCCCACGCCAGCAAGTCTGGGCCACGCGCGTCCCGCAACACTGATGAAACCCAGACCATGCGTTGCCAAAACAGGCAATCCGAACGTTTGTTTGGCACCAAGCCTTCAGTGCGCGTACAAAAATGAACCCGCGTGGAACGGATTGGTCGTTGGCGGGCCTGCTCTCGGCTAGATCAAAAAAGCGTCAACGCAATCGAAGACGATTGACCCCCTGAGGTCAGCTATGTACCGAGCGTTACAGTTTGGAATGATCGTTACAGGAACTGCTATGCACCGTTACTTTGAAAGAAGCCTCCCAACGCCAAGTGTCAGGCTCATTGTTCTTGCAGGTATAGGTGGGCTTCTGGCTATAGCCTGCCTGCGGCTTTTGACCGACAGCGCCCATCTGGCGCTCATTATGGCACCCTTCGGCGCAACCTGCGTCCTTTTGTTTGCCGCTCCGGCAAGCCCGTTTTCACAACCCATCAATGTCGTTGGCGGCCATTTTGCAGCCAGCCTGGTTGGCCTGCTCATGCGCCTTTGGTTGCCTGACGAATGGTGGGCCTTGGCCTTTGCCGTGGGGCTTGCTATTGCCGTTATGGTTGCTTTGCGCGTGACACACCCCCCGGCAGGCGCCAACCCGCTGGTCGTTTTCGCTGCTGACCCAGGGTTCCTTTTTCTGGTATTTCCCGTTCTCTCTGGGTCAATAGTTCTTGTAATTCTGGCGAGTTTCTTTCATCGGCTGAGTGGGCAGGTATATCCACAAGGGGCCGGTAAATGACACGCACCGTCGCGGAAAGAGATGACGTCATCCCTATTCTTGCCGAAGTCTTCCGACATCACGGATATGATGGGGCAAGCATCGGCATCATCTCTGCCCGCACCGGACTGGGCCGCAGCAGCCTTTACCACTTTTTTCCCGGTGGAAAGAAAGAAATGGCGGCCGCGGTCCTTACGCATGTCGCGCAGTGGTTTGAAACAAATGTGTTCACCATTCTGGACTCTCTGCCGCCGCCAGCCGCTATAAACAAGATGCTGGATGCGGTTACGGCCTATTTCGAAGGTGGCAACCGGATTTGCCTTGTTGGCGCCTTCGCACTGGACGCGACCCGGGACCAGTTTACTGATGCGATCCGGTCATATTTTAACAGATGGATTTCATCACTTGCCGCGTGCCTTGAAAGGCTGCAGCCCACAGTTTCAGACGCCATGTTTCAGGCTCGAAGGATTGTCGCGACAATCCAGGGTGGCATCATACTGGCCCGCGCCACTGATAAAGCCGAAACGTTCCACGCGCTCATCCGAGATTTGCGGATAAAACCGGGCGCAAACAAATAGCGTTGACAGGGCTCTTGGCGGGACATTTGCAAGTTGGTAAAAGACCTTGCCCCTTTGCCACACTCCCCTGCCTACCGTGAATGCCACATTTTAAAAGCTTTCTTCTCCTCCGCAAAATCGTCGCTGATGCAGTGTCGACCTAAGCTGTGACCCAATCAGCGGATTTGCGGCATATTGGCCAAAGCCTCGCTGACATCGTGCAGTTTGACGGTTACTATTTTGGTGCCGCCGACCCGACCAAACAACCGAGGTTTTTATAATGGAACACAAAGCGCAAGTTGTGCATGTCGATGACGACGCAGACATCATCTCGATTGCGCGCATGTCGCTTGAGGTGGTCGGGGGATTCGACATTGCGCAGTTCAACTCGGCCCGGGCTTTGCTGGATAACCTGACCGGGCTGAAGCCGGATCTTTTTCTGCTTGATGTAATGATGCCGGAAATGGATGGGGTCGAGCTGTTGCGGGAATTACGGAAACTTGACCCTTACAAGGAAACACCTGCGGTTTTCATGACGGCAAAAACAGATCAGGCCTTTAAGGAAACACTTGTCGGATGGCACAAGGTGGATTGCATCACAAAACCCTTCGATCCAATCGCCCTTCCGGATCAGTTAAACGCGATATTGAATAAGTGAACCGTTTTCCTATCGCAGTTTAGATGGCCCCGAACAGCCTTTTGCACCGGGCACAAACAGATTGACCGTGCCGCTTGTTCTAAATGTAGTATTTGTGCAAGGTTTTTACCCTACCCCTGACCACTTTTCCGGATATACTGAGCCCGAACATTTCAACCTTTGCGGGTGTGGCAGCCAAGCAGCACAGGTTATCGAATTGCTATCGGGCAAACAAAGGACGTGGCGTTTGACGAATTTGCATCCGGCCGTGAAAGAGCCTGTAGAAGAAAACCAATCCCTCCTGCTTGTGCAACAAATGCGAGACTACTGCCACGTCGGCGTCAAACTCGTGTGGCAAAGGCAGATCATCTACGTCGCGACCCTTGGCCTTGCCGCATTTTACTATGACGCACAGTTTGCCGGTATTCTTGCGCTATTTGTCATCGCATCCGAGATCTTTGATTTTTGGTCTTTTAAACGAGTTCTAAAACTTGATCCGGGCGATGTTGCCTCGGCGCGAAAGCGGTTACCATTTCTGTATGCAGGCGCGCTGATCAATACTGCCATCATCGTGACATACTCGATCGGGATCGCGGTCATTCAAGGCCCGACAACGCATTTCATGTCACTGTTCTTTCTGTTTTCCGGCGCGCTGTTTGCAGCCATGCACAGCCATCATTTGCTGTCGGTTCTCATCATACGACTGGTGATTTTTACAGCCGCCTTCCTGTTCATTCCACTGCGCGACATCGTTCTGACCGACGCGCCGATCAAATCCGAACTTTGGGCCCAGTTCTTTACCAGCCTCTTTGTACTGACCTTCGTTCTTGACAGTTCCCGAAGCTATCTTGGGTTTTACCGCACGCAACTTGGCCAAATGGACCGCCTGAGCAAGGAACATGAGAAATCGAAAATGGCGTACAAGGCAAAAACCGAATTCGTCTCGACGATGAGCCACGAGTTGCGCACACCGCTAACCTCAATCAAGGGATCGGTTGATTTGGCGGCCTCGGGGAAACTGGGTGCCTTGCCGGACAAGGTTGGCTTTGTCCTCGACGTGGCCCAGCGAAACTGCGACCGGCTGTTGATGTTGATTAACGAAATACTTGATCTTCAGAGCGTCGAAAGTGGAAAAATGAAAATCTCACGCGAGAAATCCAACCTTGTGGACGTTATCGCGGACTCTGTTGCCGAAAATCAGCCTTTTGCAGACTCCTTGGGTGTGGCCATTGAGTCGGACCTACACCAGACACCGGTTTGGGTGAATGTCGACGAAATCCGGTTGAAACAGGTCTTTGCCAACATTCTTGCAAACGCCGCAAAGTTTTCACCACCGGAAAGTACAGTTTTGGTTTCGCTTCAGGAAGGGGATGGCAAGGCCCGTGTTCTGTTTCGCGACCACGGGATCGGTTTGGCAGAAGAGGATCATGAAATTGTTTTTGACCATTTTTCTCAGATCGATGCATCGGACACACGCAAGATCGGCGGTACTGGCCTTGGGATGAATATTTCGATGCGTATCATGGATGCTTTGGGCGGCTCGATTTCCTACACCAAGAACACCGGCCCCGGCACAACATTTATCGTCGAGCTGCCGACGTCTGGCCCGGTCTTCGGTTCCTGAACCACCCGCAAACCTGCTGACAGGCCACGAGGCTAATTTTCAAGACTGCTCAGGTCCGCCCCATGCCCTGTTCGGCCCAGATCGTTTTGAGCTGGTCCGCGATCGTCAGGGGATCGAACGGTTTGATGATAAAACCGATCACTCCGGGTAACTCTGTGGCACCCTGCCCGCCTGATGCAACGCTACCGGTCATGAATACGGCTGGCAGGTTCACAAATGCAGGCATCATTCTGATCTTTGACAAAAGCATTATGCCGTCCAAATCCGGCATCATCATATCCAGCAGCAAAAGATCAGGGTTCACAGAACCAATCCTGTCAAGCGTATCCGCTCCGGTCCTGCATTGATGGACACTGAAGTCGCCTGTTATCTCGAACCCCATTCTGGCCAGGACCAGAATGTCGTCATCATCATCAACGTGCAGGATGGTTCTTAGTTCGCCCATTGATCGTCTTCCGCGTTCCCCAACTTGGTGCTTCCTGATTTACTTCGCGCTCACCGACGCGGCGCCTTCGGCGATTTCAGATGTCTGCACGTCGATGCACGGCAACTCCACAGTAAAGATACTCCCTTCGTTGGGGTTGCTACGAACATCTATGTGACCGCCATGCAGCTTCACGAAACTGTTGCTGATGGCCAACCCCAGGCCCGTGCCTGCGTGGTTGCGGCGTGATGACTTGTCGACCTGCGCAAAGCGTTCAAAGATTTTATTTTTCTGGTCTTCGGGAATCCCGGGCCCGGAATCCTGAACCGTCACATAGGCCCGGTCCGCCACTTTGGTCATGGATACGGACACACAACCAACCTCGGTGAATTTCAGCGCGTTCGACAGCAGGTTCAAAAATACCTGCCGCAGGCGTAGCTCATCCCCGTCTAACCAAACCTCGCACAAGGATACCCGCAGTTCGATGCCTTTCTCCTGCGCCTTTTGCTGCAAGTCCTCAACCAGCGATCCCAGAAGTTGCTCCAAGTTCAAGCGAGACCGATTCAGTTCAACGCTGTCTTCGCTAACCACGGCCCAATCAAGGACCGAATTTATCAGATCCTGAAGGTGCTTTCCTGATCTTTCGGCCTTCCCCGAAAATGTTGCAACTTCGTCCGAGAATTTTTCCAATGCGGCCAGAGCCTTGGGATTGTCGGCAAGTTCCAAGGCCAGAGTCTTGTAGCTTGGTAGATAGTTGTTGCTTTTCAGGAATGACAAATAGCCCACGATAACCGACAACGGCGTACGGAATTCATGGCTGATGTTATTCAGAAAATCCGATTTTGCCTTGTTTGCCGTTTCCGCAGCTCTCTGCGCATTTTTTAGCTGAGTCACATCGACCCTGAAGCCAACAGTCTCACCACTGCGGGTCTTGGCTTCGGCAACTTTGAGCCAGCGACCATCGCTCAGGAGCTGTTCAAACGGTTCACCCGGATTCTTGTGACGCTCGATACGCTGGGCGACCCATGCCTCTTCGTTTCCAACCGCCTCCGGGTGCAGCCCACGATCAACGGCAGCACGGATTATGTCCTCGAACTTGGCGCCGGGTTTCATCAGATCAGCCATCTCAGCGTAATAATTCAAATACTGGTCATTGCACATCAACAGGCGGTCATTCGCATCATAGATGACAAACCCGTCTCTTATGGATTCTATAGCTGTCATCAATTGGCGCCGCGCCTGGGATCGGTCCCGGATCAGGCGACGTGCGTAATTGACGCCGAACATTCCAATTGAAGCAAGGAAAAGGATCAGGGTTCCAATGATTTGCCGACCCTGCAGCGGCGCGTTCCATCCATTTGCAGGTGCCATTCCGTACTGAAGAGAAATCTCACCCAAAGAGATATCTGTCACAACCGGATCATGCCCCCATACCGAAGGGTCGCCAAAAACGTGATCCAAGCTGCCCCCCTCGGCATTCGTTTTTCGAACGGCACTGAGTGACTGCAGATTGGTGTCGTCAAGTCGAATTCCTATTTCGCTCAAAAAGGACTCAAAATCGACGACGATAGAATAGACTACATTCTCACCGATCATGGGTGCGCGACGAAAAATCAAACCACGCCCTCCTAGTATCAGATCAATAGGGCCAGAGACGACAAATTCCCCTGACGCGATTGTCCTATCGTGGCTTTCCTTCACCTCGGGGAGATCCTGGAAATCCACCCCAACAAGGGCGGAGTTGTGAGCCGTAGGATAGGCATCGGTAACCACATAGTCCTGCGCACGGACAACACTGATGATGCTTGGGTTGTCTTGGATCACGATATTCGCCAGAGCATTAAAGTCATCCTGACTAAGCTGGCCGTCAAACGCCAGAATGTTCACCAGTCCTTCAACGATCAGCCCATAGCCGCGCAACCTTTCGTCCGCGCGCACCCCGACCATCTCCACAAGTTGCTGCATGGAGTCCTGTTGCGCTTTGCGTGAGGCCGAAACATAGGCGCGATCCAGAATGAACCATGACGCGATGGCGATCAGAATGATGCCTGAATAAATGGCTGTCAGAATTCGCAACTGGCGCCGGGCCGAGCTTTTGTGTCCTGATGCTATGATCATCTGCCGAACATCCTGTAATTCCGACTATTTTCAGTGCGTGGCGCGCAATCCAAGAAAGATCGTTTCAGCTATTGGTCTGAGCGTTGTCCAGCAAGTCTTCCATTTCGTTCATGAGGTCTTCCAGTGACTCGGAAACCCCGTCCCGCGTCATCGTACCCGAAGTTATGGCCGTATCGATTTCACTTGCGCGCGAACCGATATCGGGAAACCCGAAGGACGCTGCGACACCTGCCAGTTTGTGACACTCGTGCCGGATTGCATCCAATACTTCATGATTGTTTTCACCCGCCCTGAATTCGATTGCATACTGCTCAAGAGTCAGAATGCGGGTGTGCAGCCCCTCAATGAACTTTTGGCGCAACATCTGAAGTTTGCGCTCGTAGATCTGTATGTGTTCTGGCGACTGTGTCATGTGCTTTACAATGGTCGTCTCACACGAACCCGCCTTTGGACGACGCGCTTGCAGAATTATCGCGCTGCGCGCTTCTTGCCCCGGTTATCGCCACATCCAGTAAATCATCCGGCGCTTTGAATGAGAATAGATTGCGATAAATCGGATCGCCAATCTGAACCACCGGTCCAACTTCACCTGCGCTCTTGTACCAATCGGTCAGTTCACTGAACTTGAGCTCCAACTGATCCTCGAACGCGTCTTTGTCGAATCCGCGCGCCCGGGGCAACAACACGACGTAGTCGCCCTGCCCCGCGTATGACATCAGAAATTCTGCGCCGCCAAAGCTTTCGCTGATCATTTCCGCAACGTCCATCAGCGCATCCATTTGCCCACTTTGGTCCTTATTGGCAAACACGTCCGACAGGTTCACGATATGGATGCCAAACGCGATAAAGCTGTTAATCCGCAACGACCCAAGTTTGAGGACATAGTTCTGCATCGCAAGGTAATCGATGCAATTGGGGATCTCGGACAGGCTGACCGGATCCATTGCGTCTGTTTTGTTTTCACTGGCGAAGGTCGGTTTGTGCTTCTGCGCCGCCAACGCCTGAACCATCCGCATGCGGCCTTGCAGCTCACGCCGTTGCAGGGGTTTGTTCAAATAATCCGTGGCACCTTTCGCGAAAGCGCCGTCAATATGCTCCAGCGACGCGCTTGAACTGACCATGATCACGGGCGCGCGTTTGGTCAGAGGGTTTGTCGTTATCCTCTCACACAGCTCAACTCCGTTCATGCCTGGCATTTCCACATCTACCAAATAGCAATCATAGGGCATCTGTGACGCGGAAATGCAGTCCAACGCATCTTGCCCGGAATGAACCACATCAACAGAATCCAGGCCAAGCAGCGACAATTCTGCCACCATCAGCTCGGTAAAAGTTGGATCATCGTCGACAACAAGAAGTTTCATTTTCTACTCTGACCGTAGCAAGACGCCCCACCTTATAGGGGTGCGAGGCGACGAGATTCAATCCAGAGTTTACTGATCGGGTCACTTAACCTTTGTAAGGTTGTAAATTTGTCAAACTATAAAGAAGGGCTGTAGAACACCATGTCACGTGGTCACGTTGCGACACTGACACGCCAGAAGTAACAAATTATCTGCGCAGAAACGAAATAGGCTGGCCCCCTGATGAGAGCCAGCCGAGGACCGGCTTTAAAAATGCGCCGATTTCGTGTTTTCCGGTGTCGCGGCCGGTGCAAAGCGGGTCAGGTCGATGCCTTCGACGGCCTCTTTGTACTCATCGATCTTCGGTGTCCGGCCTAGGATTGCGGACAGAACAACAACCGGTGTTGAGGCGAGCAGCGATTCACCCTTCTTCTCGGCTGAGTCTTCGACCACGCGGCCTTGGAACAGGCGGGTCGAGGTCGCAAGCACCGTATCGCCCTTGGCTGCCTTTTCCTGGTTGCCCATGCACAAGTTACACCCCGGACGTTCCAGGTACAGGATATTCTCGTACTCGGTGCGTGCCGCGGTTTTCGGGAAAAGGTCGTCAAACTCAAAGCCCGAATACTCCTGCAGAGTGTTCCACTCGCCCTCTTCCTTCAACTCATCAATGATATTGTAGGTGGGGGCCGCAACAACCAGAGGCGCCTTGAATTCGACCTTGCCGTTTTTCTTCTCAAGGTTCTTCAGCATCTGTGACACGATGATCAGATCACCCTTGTGCACCATGCAAGAGCCAACGAAGCCAAGATCGACCTTTTTCTCACCGCCATAGTAGGACACCGGGCGGATCGTGTCGTGGGTGTACCGTTTTGAGACGTCCTCGTTATTCACATCCGGGTCAGCGATCATCGGTTCGTTGATCTCGTCCAGATCGACTACAACTTCGGCGAAGTACTTCGCATCCGCATCCGGGGTCAATGCAGGCACCTCACCTGATTTGATCTCGGCAATTCGCTTGTCGGCACGGTCGACCAGGCCTTGCAGAGTGCCAGCCTCATTATCCATGCCCTTGTCGATCATGATCTGAATACGGCTTTTTGCGATCTCAAGCGATTCAACCAGCGTTTCATCCTGTGTGATACAGATCGACGCCTTGGCTTTCATCTCGGCCGTCCAGTCCGTGAAAGTGAACGCCTGATCCGCCAGCAAGGTGCCGATATGAACTTCGATGATGCGGCCCTGGAAAACGTTGTCTCCGAATTGCTTCAGCATCTGTGCCTGAGTTGCATGCACCACATCGCGGAAATCCATGTGGTCGGCCATCTTGCCCTTGAATGTCACCTTGACCGATTCCGGGATCGGCATCGTGGCCTCACCGGTCGCCAGCGCCAGCGCAACGGTGCCCGAATCCGCACCAAACGCCACGCCCTTGGACATCCGCGTGTGCGAGTCGCCACCAATGATGATCGCGCGGTCATCCACGGTGATGTCGTTCAGCACCTTGTGGATCACGTCGGTCATGGAATGATACTCGCCCTTGGGGTCACGCGCGGTGATCAGACCAAACCTGTTCATAAAAGACATCAGGCGCGGAATGTTGGCCTGCGCTTTCTTGTCCCAGACCGAGGCGGTGTGACAGCCCGACTGATACGCGCCGTCCACGGTGGGCGAGATGACGGTAGCGGCCATCGCCTCAAGCTCTTGCGAGGTCATGAGGCCGGTGGTGTCCTGCGATCCGACGATATTCACCTTTACGCGCACATCCGACCCGGCATGCAGGGTGGTGCCTTCCGGGACACCAACTGCGTTGCGGTTGAAAATCTTCTCGACCGCGGTCAGACCCTGACCTTCGTGGCTGACCACTTTTGATGGCGCAAAAGCCGATTTCAGTTCAACACCCAGTGTTTGCGCGGCAAATGTCTGAAGCTTTTTTCCAAAGACGATGGCATACGACCCGCCAGCCTTCATAAACTCCAACTTTTGTGGTGTGAAAGATGCGCTAAGGTCGACCAGTTCCTTTTTGCCATCAGCGTCAAAAAGCTTTTTCGCTTTGGTGTTGATGGTCATGACTGTGCCGGTATCCACCGAGTATTCCTGCTCGAGGATCGGGCTGTCATCGTTGTTCAGGATCGGGTTGCCCTGGGAATCCACTTTTTTGACCCAGTTCTTGAGGTCAATCCCGATACCGCCTGTCACACCTACAGTGGTCAGGAAGATGGGCGAGATGCCATTGGTGCCCGCGACGATGGGTGCAATATTGACGAACGGTACGTATGGGCTTGCCTGCTTACCGGTCCACAGCGCGACGTTGTTGACGCCCGACATCCGCGATGACCCAACGCCCATGGTGCCTTTTTCGGCGATCAGCATAACGCGCTTGTCAGGATGCTGCAGCTTCAGCGCCTCGATTTCATCCTGCGCCTTTTGCGAGATAAAGCACTTACCATGCAGTTCCCGGTCAGACCGCGAATGCGCCTGATTGCCCGGTGACAGCAGATCGGTCGAAATATCGCCTTCCGCAGCGACATAGGTCACGACTTTGATCTCTTCTTCGATCTCGGGCAGTTTCGTGAAAAACTCAGCCTTGGCATAGCTTTCCAGAATGTCTTTTGCGATCGCATTGCCGGCCTCGAAAGCCTGCTTCAACCGGTCCGTGTCAGCATCATACAGGAAGACCTGCGACTTCAGCACCTCACCCGCCTGCTGTGCGATCTCGGCGTTTTCACCCAACGCCAGATCCAGAAGAACCTCAACCGAGGGACCGCCCTTCATGTGTGACAGCAATTCGAATGCGAAAGGAACTGAGATTTCGTCGACGACCACGTCGCCTAGGATGATCTCTTTCAGGAACTTTGCTTTCTCACCTGCGGCGCTGGTTGTACCCGGCAGCGTATTGTAGATGAAGAAGTTCAGCGATTCAGCCCGGTGTTCGTTACCGGGTTCCTTGATCTGATCGACAATCTCTTTCACAAGGGCACCGTCGTCGACGGGTTTGGGGTGAAGCCCCTGCTCTTTTCGGGTTTCGATCTCGCTTAGGTATTCTGTGTAAAGACTCATGGCTGTTCCGGCTTTTGCTATTGGTGGCGGTTTGGATCGGGTTTACGGCAGCTTGGCGAAGCCCAGTCGAAATTTGTATGCAGCGGTATACTAATTTTTTTGAGGTTTCAATAGACCATCTCATGACGACGTGAAGCGACGCGAGCACGATCAATGCAAAGCGCGGACTCAAGCCAAGCAATGAGTGACCGGCCCTGATCGCTTTAACTGTCCACGTTCAAAGTAGCCTTACTTGCGTAATGGTCGCAAAATAGAGTTTTTGACTATTACTGATAGATGGACAAATGAGTTGGATAGTTCACAAGCCGCTATTCTGCTGCCTCAAAACGAAGGCTGCGCACCGAAGGGTCCACGCGACTGTACGCTGCCAACAATCGACCGGACCACTTCTGCGCGATGTAATCGGCCATAAAGCGGGATGGAGCCATCAGAATCGCGACCCCCCCTATCCTGTCCAGCTCGGTCAGATGCTGGAACCAACTGGCCCAAAGTTCAGGGTCGCGCCCATGCAGGATCGATTGCACTTGCGCCCAAACATCCCCTTCCTCTGCATCGGACGGCGCGGGTTTGGCCTGGAACGGAACAATATTGGTATCCGGCTCGGGCTCGTCCATCATCCGATCACGGAAATCAGGACCGATCGTGGCCCAGTTTTCAGAGGTGTCCAGCAGCATTTGCTTCAGATCCAATTCGTAGACCGCCACCCTGCCCCGTGCCGCCGGGCGTTTTACAGCAATCCATCCCATCGTTCGAAACTTCGCCATTTCACGTTTAACGGTGCGTTCATTCACCGACCAAAGCCGCGCGATCTCTTGCCGCCCGATTGAAAGTTCGTTGTTTCGCCAATTGTAGCGGGTGGTGATCAGGACGATTATTCGCAGTACGCTGCGCTGAAGGTGCTTGTCGCCAGACAGGGCGTGAACGGTCAGAGCCGATAATATATCATATTTTACAGCGGACGCATTTCGCCCAACCGGTTTTGCAAGTTGCATTGCTGCTCTCACTGCTCTGTCTGCCTAGGTGGAGTATACCACCAGTGTCACGCTGTTTGCCAACGCTTTTCATTTCGATGTGCTGATTAGCGTCCAAACTCTCGATTCTGTCAAGCGGAGTCTGAGTTTGATGCGATGGTGCCGTAATGCCGGCTCAATCAAAATTAAGAAAATAGGTGAAGTAATGGTGATAGGGGACATTCAGGCTGCCCCCCTATTTCTCTGTTGTGTCCCCCTAAATGGGGTATTTCGATGCTTAGTGACCCCCCAAATCGGGGGTCGTTAACTGTATCGAGCCTCGCATCGCTGTCAGCCGTCCTGCGAATCGGTACGAGCCCCGGAAACCCCTATTTTCTTACCCGTGGGTAAGTTTTAACTTCGATCATATTTTCTTTTGCGTAAAGTGCAAATCAAGCGTAAATAGAAAAAACATACAAAATAGCGTCCCAAACGATGAGACCCGAGGCATGTACACGCACGAAGACCTGAACGCATTGCGCAATCAGTCCCTCAAACTTCAGGGCTGGATCCGCCAGCAGACATTCAGCCCAGAGATGGAGAAGACCCTTCGCCGATTTTCCAGCTGGGAGGTGTCCGAGTTGATCTTTCGCGTCAACCAATCGACCTTTCGCGGAAAGCTGGCGGCAGACCCAACCTTACCTAGTGGTGAGGTTGAGCCAGAAGGCCGCCAACGCTGGTTCAGTCTGGAAGAGGTGAATGAGCTGCGCCGACGGCTCAGGGTGAACCGCAAATCCCTGATGCCACCACGCCCCGTGGGCAAACGTGCGATCCGCGCAGCGGTGGCCAATTTTAAGGGTGGCGCGGGAAAGTCGACTGTCGCTTTGCATTTGGCGCACGCCGCCGCGTTGGACGGTTACCGCGTGCTGGTGGTTGATTTCGATCCGCAAGCGACGCTGAGCCATTCGATGGGTCTGACCGATGTGGCAGAGGATTTTACGGTATGGGGAATCATGGCCCGCGATCTGATCCGTGAGACCGAGAGGATGAACAACCGCCCTGCTGCTGCTGAATCCGGTACCGCCCTGCCCCGCCGCGAACTGCCGCCCTCAATCACCGATATGGGGTTGGGGGATCTGCGTATTGCGGATTTTATCAAGCAAAGCTCGTGGTCGACCATTGATGTCATCCCCTCTTGCGCCAACGCTGCATTTGTCGAGTTCGCGTCGGCGCAGTACCGTCACCTGAATCCAGAGTGGTCGTTCTTTGCCGCAGTGTCGCGTTATCTGGATCAGATACCCGACGACGCTTACGACCTGATCCTTTTCGATTGTCCGCCTGCGATCGGTTATCAGTCGATGAACGCGGTCTTTGCGGCTGACATGCTCTATGTTCCGTCTGGCCCCGGATACTGGGAATATGACTCGACGACCTCATTCATTGGACAGTTGGCCGAGGCGCTTGAGGACCTCGCGTATGGTTTCGATAAAACCTTACCCACGGGTAAGATCAGCCTTCCCAAGACGTTTTGCGAGTTGCGCTTTCTGTTGACGCGATACGAGCCCGGCAATGCCTTGCACCTTGCCATGTTCGATGCCTTCAAAAAGGTGTTCGGCGATCACGTTGCCGAGCATCCTGTTGAGATGACGCGTGCGGTTGAACAATCTGGCCGCTTTCTAAGTTCAGTCTATGAGATGGATTACCGTGAGATGACGCGCGAGACCTGGCGTCGCGCGCGGTCAACATTTGACAACGTGTATGAAGAATTCCGGGGCGTGATGCTTTCGGCCTGGGACAAGCTGGAGGATGACGCATGAGCCGTAAACGCAGAATGTTCGACATCGATATGCCGGTGATGGATGACATACCGGTTGGGAAAGCTCCCGATAAGGTGCTAGAAAAGCGACGCGGACCGATGGCCGCTGCAATCTCTGAGAACGCGGACGCCCTACGCAATCAACAATCCACCGAAGATACCATTCGCGCCGAAAACGACCGATTGGCTCATGAGTTGGTTCGCCTGCGCTCCGAAGGTCTAGTGACGGAACACGTTGACTTGTCGGATGTTGTCACCGACAAACTGACGCGTGACCGTAAGCCGGGTCCTGACCCAGAGCTGGACGAGCTTAAGGATTCGATCCGCGATATTGGCCTGTCGAACCCAATCCGATTAGAGCGTCGGTCAGATGGACGTTTCGATTTGATCCAGGGCATGCGTCGCTTGTCCGCCTATCGAGCGTTGCACGAAGAAACAGGCGACGAGCGGTACGCCAAAATCCCTGCGGGTATCTCTGCCGCGACCGATGTGAATGACAGTTATCGTCGGATGGTGGATGAAAACCTGATCCGAAAGGATATCTCGTTTGCCGAAATGGGCGCTTTGGCACGCGCCTATGCAGAGGATCCGTCGCATGATTGCGACAGCGTCGACAAAGCGGTTGCGATTTTGTTCAAGTCTGCCAGCTACACCAAACGCAGCTATATCCGGGCATTCGCGAGTCTTTTGATGATGCTGGACAAGGTTCTGATGCATCCAAACGACATTCCCCGGAATTTAGGGGTGGAACTTAAGCGCAAGATTGATGCTGATCCCGGTTTGGTGCGTCCCATCAGTACAGCAGTGATGAGTGAGCCCGACCGTGATGCGGCGCGCGAAGTGGCGATCCTTCGCCGTTTTGTCGAACCCGATGCTGTGGCACCCAAGAAGCCGACAGCGACAAGTGGTGGAAAAACACGGCGGGCAAAAACGACGTTCCAAGTGTCGGGACGGGTAGGGGTCGCGAAATGCGCCGCCTCAAGCGGGCGGATCGAAGTTCGCTATGACCTTGACTTTACTCGGGTTGATCGGGCCAAGCTAGAGCAGGCGATTGCCACAATGCTTGAGGACCTTCAGGAAGAGGATGATCTTACCCACGGGTAAGGTTTTCCCCCAATTAAAAGGGATAGGCGCCGGGCTCATGGCCCGGCGTTTTTTATCCAAGTAAATCCGCTGCCAGGTTTTCTGCGATATCGACGTCATCATAATATTTCTGCGCTTGGGCCATGGAACGGTGCAGGGACAAGCGCATGGCGGCCTGAATCGGGGCGCCGTCGAGCGCCGCCTGGGTCAGGAATCCCGAGCGCAACCCGTGTGGCGAGGCAAAATCTTCCGGCAGCCCGGCCAGCGCCAGCCGATGTTTGACGATCTGGTAAATCGAATCCGGGCTGAGGCGACGTTTCAGCACCCGGTCCGCTTTGGAGACGGGGCGGAACAACGGTCCTTCCGTGATCTGCCCGATCTCGATCCAATGCGCCAGTGCCTGGGCCGCACGGCCCTTGAGAACCAAGCGCGGGGTTTCGCCCTTGGCCGTGGTCTTGGTCTCCAGCAGCGAAATCCAGATCACCCGGGTCTTGTCGAACTCCTTCAGTGAGACATCCTCTCGCCTCAACCCGGTGATCTCGGACCGCCGCCGGCCGCCGCTGGCCCAGCCCAGCATCAGCAGTGCCCGGTCGCGGCAATCGCGGCGCGAGCCGCGGCAGGTGGCGAGCAGCTGTTCCAGCACGTCGCGGGTGATCGGATGGGCGGATTTCGGGGCAGGGGGTCGGGCCGCGGCCCGGCGCGCCTTGGCTCGGGCCTGTTTCACCAAGGCGCCGTCAAATGGGCTGGCGAGGTTCTTCATCCGATGAAAGGCGAGCCAGGAGGCGATGCGCCGGTCCAGCGTCGACGGGGCAGGGCAGGCCAGGGTCTTGCGCAGCCCTTGGGCAATCAGAGCCTCGGCAGCCTGACGCGCGACGTCGCCGTCTGCTGCACCGTCCAGATCGCGGGCGTGATCGAGGATGAAGGCGAGGGCGACAGCCTCGGCCTCGGGCCAGTCCGGCGCCACCCCGAACCGCGCGGCCTTCCAGGCGGTGATGTAGAGCAGGTCGCGCTCATAGGCGCGCAACGTGTTGGCGGGGGTGCCGCGCACATAAAGATCGGTCAATGCGTCCTGATCCGCCTGAGACAGGGCGGGGGAGGGGCTAGGCAGATAGGGGGCAGGGGCTGTCATGGGACGCAGTCTGCGCCCATTCCGCGGCGAAATCAATCACAACTGATAAGCGATACTTATCAGCAATGATAGGGAATTGATTTTTTCAAATGTAACGAGCAAAAAGTGCAAGTTTTGCGCATAATGCCGGTAGGGGCTTGTAAGGTATTACCAAGTCGTTGTTCTGTCATGACTTGATTATCTGCGGGTCATGGATATTCCGCCTAAAATACCGCGCCTGAAAGGGCTCCGCCATCCTCGTGCGATCATTGCTTATGCAGTCTGGACGTAACACCGCTTTGCACTGAGCACGGCAGATGTTGAAGACCTGTTGGCAGCGAGGGGCGTGATCGTAAGCCGGGAAGCGATCCGGCTATGTGTTAATCGGTTTGGGCAGCATATCGCAGACCGCATCCGTCGACATCGTTCGCGACCGAACGACAAGTGGCACATGGTCGAAGTCGTGATTTCGATCCGCGGCAGAAAACACTGGCTGTGGCGCGCTATCGACACGAACGGCAACGTACTCGACATTCTGGTGCGAACACGTCGAAACGCAAGATCTGTAAAGCGGTTCTTTCAGGGGCTGGTGACCCAATTAAGTGAACCTAGAGTCGTAATCACTGACAAGCTGCGCAGCTAAATAAAGCCGGTCAACAAGCTGGGGCCGGAAAGCTGGCCATCGCGCCCACAAGGGCCTAAATAACGCCATCGAAGTGTCGCACAGGCCGACACGAAAGCGAGAAAAAATGTTTGGCCGGTTTAAGTCACGCCGACAGGCCCAGAGGTTCCTGTCTGCACATGAGCAGTTCAACTTAATCTTCCGTCCCCGTAGATATCAGCTCACTACAATCTTACACCCCCACGCACGTTCAGATGCGTTCACTCTCTGGGACGAGTACGCCGCTGAAATGGAAGCCTGAGCGCTGCACAACGTCACTTTTCATGCAACCTCAAATAACTTGGCAATACTGCGAATTCAGTTCGAATAATCGGTGATACATGACCTCAGGGTGTCAAACCGCACTCAGCCGGAACAGACCCCACCTTTATGAAACCTTCGTCAAGATACCAGACGTCTTCGGGCCACCCCTGCCGCTGTCGCAAGTTCCGGGCGATTTGCGGACCGACCTTGGCAGTCCAGCGGCGGATCGTCTCGTAAGAGA
Organism: Ruegeria sp. YTSA135; assembly: GCF_059610165.1. Lineage (NCBI taxonomy): Bacteria > Pseudomonadati > Pseudomonadota > Alphaproteobacteria > Rhodobacterales > Roseobacteraceae > Ruegeria > Ruegeria sp. YTSA135. The sequence continues at coordinate 338,782 of NZ_JBXWNC010000003.1, forward strand.
CATCGATCCGGCGAACCAGCAACAACTCCTCAACTTCCCGAACGCTCAGATTGGAACGAACGTAAAGCCACACCGCTTGTGCGATGATCTGATGATCTAAGGATAAAACCGATGACGCTTGTAGCTGTCGGATGATGAATTCATCGATGTCACCTACGTCCAACTACGGGCATAAGCAACCTGACGAAAGTTAATGTGATAATACCTGAAAGCCTGTTTTGGGCAGCAAAAAATTGTGTTGACAAAAAAATTTTTTTTACCACGCTGTCAGCCGACACCAAACCTACAACCCCGCGACGGATACGTGCAGAACAAAGTTGACATAACGACCGTGAACAGCCCGGCGGATGAGCTGGGGCGGCGCATGCGAGTGCGCCGTCAAAGGCTGTCGATGACACTGCAGGAAGTATCAGATGCGTCGGGTGTTTCCGTTGGCTACCTGAGCCAGGTTGAGCGCGGCAACGCAACACCCACGTTGGGCACGCTAACCCAGATTGCCCAGGCGCTTGATGTTGATACCGATTACTTCATAAGAACCCCTCACGCGGTCGACAGTCTGACACGCGGTGACAGCCGACCGAGATTCGCCGTGGCAGGTTCGTCCATCGAATACGAGCAGATCGGGACGGAACGCGCCGGGCACGAGCTGACGTCATACGTGATGAACGTCCCGCCCGGCTACGAGTCCGAGTTGGTCACCCATGTCGGGGAGGAGATCATCTATATCCTCGAGGGCACGATTTCGCAGATTGTCGGCGAAAGAGAATACATGTTGGGTCCGGGTGACAGCCTTCATTATCTGGGAACCACACCACATTGCTGGTCCAACAAGACCGGCAAGCTGGCCCGCATTCTTTGGGTCGGGCGGATGCAATACGAGAAATCCGGAGAAATCAGGCATTCGGAGGCTGCCCAACCTAATGCGACACGGGAAATACTGCCGCTCAAGCGCTGATAACGTGGCGATTTCGGGCAAAAAAGCCGCGAGAAGCAAACAACTTACCAACCAGGAGAGAAAAAATGTCATTGAATAGAGTTTTGGCCACTGGCCTGTTGCTGAGCGTGATGGGCGTGTCGGCTCAGGCGCAGAACTTGGTCTATTGTTCCGAAGGATCCCCCGAAGGTTTTGACCCCGCCTTGTACACGGCGGGCACCACGTTCGATGCTTCCAGCCACCCGATTTACAACCGCCTGGCCGAGTTCAAGGTCGGCACCACGGAAACGATCCCCGCTCTGGCGGAAAGCTGGGAGGTGTCCGATGACGGCAAGACAGTGACCTTCAAGCTACGCGAAGGTGTGAAGTTTCATTCCAATGATCTGTTCACCCCGACGCGCGACTTCAACGCCGATGACGTGATCTTCAGCTTTGATCGTCAGGGCAACGAAGAAAACCCTTATCATACGGTTTCCGGCGGAACCTGGGAATATTTCGGCGGTATGTCGATGCCGGACCTGATCGACCGCATCGAAAAGATCGATGACTACACGGTTGCTTTCCACCTGACCCGCCCCGAGGCACCGTTCATCGCAAACATGGCGATGGATTTCGCGTCGATCGTGTCAAAGGAATATGCCGACGCAATGCTCGAGGCCGGAACGCCCGAGATGCTGAACCAGGCGCCGATCGGCACCGGTCCGTTCGTGTTCCAAGCGTATCAGAAAGATGCTGTCATCCGCTATTTGCGCAATGACGACTATTGGGGCGACAATGCCAAGGTTGAGAGCCTGATTTTTGCAATCACGCCGGATGCCTCGGTCCGCTATCAGAAAGTTCAGGCGGGCGAGTGCCATGTGATGGCCTATCCGAACCCCGCTGACGTTCAGGCGATGAAGGATGCCGAAGACATCGTGGTGATGGAGCAGGAAGGTCTGAATGTCGGCTATCTGGCCTACAACACTCAGGTGGCGCCGTACGACAACCCCAAAGTGCGCAAGGCGCTGAACATGGCCATCGACAAGCAGGCCATCATCGACGTCGTGTTCCAGGGTTCAGGCCAGATCGCCAAGAACCCGATCCCGCCGACCATGTGGTCGTACAATGAAGCGATCGAGGATGACAACTATGATCCCGAAGCCGCCAAGGCCGCGCTTGAGGCCGAAGGAATCTCGGATCTGTCGATGAAGATCTGGGCGATGCCGGTGCAGCGGCCCTACAATCCGAATGCCCGCCGCATGGCCGAACTGATGCAGGAAGACTTTGCCAAGATTGGCGTGGACGTGGAAATCGTGTCTTACGAATGGGGTGAATACCTTGAGCGTTCGAAAGCCAAGGACCGTGACGGAGCAGTTCTGCTGGGCTGGACCGGCGACAACGGTGACCCGGACAACTTCCTGGCCGTTCTATTGGGGTGCGACGGGGTCGAAAAATCCAACCGCGCACAATGGTGCAACGAGGAGTTCGATGCGGTAGTCCAGAAAGCTAAGGTTCTGTCTTCTCAGGAAGAGCGCGAAGAGCTTTACAAGCAGGCGCAGGTAATCTTCAAGGAACAGGCGCCCTGGGCCACGATCGCGCATTCGGTCGTGTACATGACCATGCGTCCCGAAGTTGAAGGCTATGTCGTGCACCCGCTGGGTGGTCACATCTTTAACCAGGTTGGCCTGTCGCAATAAGCGACCAGCACATGATCAACCGGGGCGGCGCAGTTTGTGCCGCCCCAACTATCATCTGACGATGACCGGGGGCGCACCGTCTATGTCAACGACTCTATCTGATCGGCTTTTCGAATATGCCGGTGTCGCCTGCAAGCTGGGTGTGGATGCTGTGGCGCTTGTGCCCGGTCCGAATTTCACCCGCGCGCTTGGCCAAAGTTTCATGAGCCATGAGCGGCCATTCCTGCTGGTCATTCCTGCCAACGGTCCGGCCGCCGCCCTTGTCCCGAACCTCGAATTGGGAAGCTGGGCGCTGACCGGGTTCGCCGGCGCAGTCTTCGACTGGCGGGATCAGACGGGTTATCAAGACGCCTTCGCGGCCCTGATGGATCACCTGCGGATCTCGTCGCTGGCGGTCGAAGGGCAGGTCATGCGGGTATTTGTGCATCATGCCCTGATGGCTGCCCAACCGGGCTTGCGCATCATTGACGCCGAACACGAGATTTCCGGCCTGCGCATGATCAAGACGCCCGGGGACATCGCGGCGCTGCAGCGCGCCATCGACATCTCGGAACGGGCACTGACGCGCACGCTTGAAACCGTCGCCCTGGGGCAGAGTGAGAAACAGATCGAGCAGACATTGATCCGGTTCCTGTTCGAGGAAGGTGCCGATGGGCTGGCCTTCCACCCCATCGTAGCCGCCGGCGACAACTCCGCGCGCCCCCACGCCCATGCGCGCGCGGACTACGCTGTTCAGGCCGGGGATGCGCTGTTGATCGATTTCGGCGCGCGCAAGGATGGTTTTGCCGCCGACATCACCCGGACCGTTTTCCTTGACCATGCATCGGACGAGGCGCAGGCCGTATATGACACTGTTTTGCAGGCCAATCTGGCCGGGCTTGCGGTCACCCGTGCGGGTGTGACGGCGCACGAGATCGACGACGCCGCCACCAGTGTGCTGGAGGCATCCCCCTTTGCCGACCGCATTCGCACGAAAACCGGTCACGGGTTGGGTCGCGCCGTGCACGAAGCGCCATATATCATGCGCGGCAACATGGCAGAGCTGCCCGCCGGAGCGGTTTATACCAATGAACCGGGCCTGTATCAGATAGGAAACTTCGGTGTGCGGATCGAAGACGACGTTGTGATTACCCAAGACGGCTGTCAGGTTCTGACCCGCTTTCCGAAAGACCTACAGGTGATTTCATGCTGAACTATGTTCTGGCCCGACTGCTGACTTTCATCCCCACCTTCATCGGGGTGACGCTTGTGTCTTTCAGTTTCATCCGCGCCTTGCCAGGCGATCCCATTATGGTCATGGCGGGCGAGCGGGGCATCTCCGAGGAACGCTATGCCGAGCTTGCGGCGCAGTTCGGGTATGACCGTCCGATCTTGGTTCAGTATTGGGACTACCTGACCGGAGTGTTGCAAGGTGATCTGGGGGTCTCCTTCGTCACCAAACGCCCGGTCTGGGATGAGTTTTTCTCGTTGTTCCCAGCCACGCTGGAACTATCGATATGTGCCATGATCTTTGCGGTTGTGCTGGGTTTGCCCGCTGGTGTGATCGCGGCCGTGAACCGTGGCAAGTTCTTTGACCGGGCGCTGATGTCGACGGCGCTGGTGGGGTATTCGATGCCGATCTTCTGGTGGGCGCTGCTGCTGATCATCGTGTTTTCAGGCAACCTGCAATGGACGCCGGTTTCCGGGCGTATCGGGTTGCAATACTATTTCCCCGATCCGACCGGGTTCATGCTGATCGATAGCCTGGCCTCGGGGCAGAAGGGGGCTTTTCTTTCAGCGGTGCGGCATCTGATCCTGCCGACCATTGTGCTGGGCACCATCCCGCTGGCCGTGATTGCGCGCCAGACACGGTCTGCGATGCTGGAGGTGCTGGGCGAGGATTATATCCGTACCGCGCGCGCCAAGGGGCTGACGCCCGCGCGGATCAACGGCATACACGCCCTGCGCAACGCCCTGATCCCGGTGATCACTGTAATCGGGCTTTCGGTCGGCACCCTGCTGGCCGGTGCGATCCTGACCGAGACGATCTTTAGCTGGCCCGGCATTGGCAAATGGATGGTCGACAGCATTTTCCGCCGCGACTATCCCGTGGTGCAGGGTGGCCTGCTGCTGGTGGCGGTGCTGGTCATGGTGGTGAACCTGATCGTCGACATGCTTTATGGCCTCATCAACCCCAAGATCCGGAAGCGCTGACATGGCTGATACAACGCAAATCGCAACTGCTCCGACTCGCCCCAGTGCGCTACGCGAATTCTGGTACTATTTCCGTGAAAACCGGGGTGCGGTCATCGGTCTGTATGTCTTTTCTGCGCTGGTGCTGGTCGCCCTGTTCGCAGGTATCATTGCGCCGCACGACCCCACCGCACAGAACCGCGCCGCCACGCTGCTGCCGCCGGTCTGGCAAGAGGGCGGAAGCTGGTCCTACATCCTGGGGACCGATCCGCTGGGTCGCGATCTGCTGTCGCGGCTGCTTTATGGTTCGCAGCTGACGTTTCTGGTGGGAATCATGGTGGTTGTGCTGGCCTCGGCCGGCGGGATCATCATCGGGCTGATTTCGGGGTTCGCGCCCAAATGGGTCGACACGATCATCATGCGGATCATGGACATCATCCTTTCCTTCCCGGCTCTGTTGCTGGCCCTGGTGCTAGTGGCGATCCTTGGTCCGTCACTGATCAATGCGATGATCGCCATTGCTATCGCCTACCAGCCGCATTTCGTACGCCTGACCCGCGCGGCGGTTCTGGCCGAGCGCTCGAAGGATTATGTGATTTCCGCCCGCGTCGCCGGGGCGGGCCGGCCGCGGCTGATGTTCATCACCGTCTTGCCCAACTGCGTCGCGCCAATCATCGTGCAGGCGGCGCTGTCATTCTCGAACGCGATCCTCGATGTTGCGGCGCTGGGATTCCTGGGCATGGGGGCACAGCCGCCCACACCGGAATGGGGCACGATGCTGGCCGAATCCCGCGAGTTCATCCTGCGCGCCTGGTGGGTGGTCACATTCCCCGGTCTCGCCATCCTGATCACCGTGCTGGCGATCAACCTGATGGGCGATGGCCTGCGTGATGCGCTCGATCCAAAACTGAAGCGGAGCTAGAGCGATGTCCCTGTTGCGTATCAGAAACCTGAGTGTCGAGTTCGCCACCGCGTCCGGTCGGTTCCGTGCAGTGGACGGCGTGGACCAGGACGTCAACGAAGGCGAGATTCTGGCCATCGTAGGCGAAAGCGGATCGGGAAAATCGGTGTCTATGCTGGCAGTGATGGGGTTGTTGCCCTGGACCGCGACGGTCACCGCCGACGAAATCACCTTTGACGGGCAAGACCTGCTGGCAATGGGTACCACTGCGCGCCGCAAGATGATCGGCAAGGACCTGGCCATGATCTTCCAGGAACCGATGTCATCGCTGAACCCGTGTTTCACCGTCGGCTGGCAGATTCGAGAAGCCCTGCGCCTCCATCTGGGCATGGGGCGGCGCGAACGGCAGGCGCGCGCCATAGAACTGTTCGAACAGGTGGGCATCCCTGACCCGGAAAAGCGCCTCGGCGCGTTTCCGCATCAACTGTCGGGCGGCATGAACCAACGTGTGATGATCGCCATGGCGATTGCCTGTAAACCCAAGCTGTTGATCGCGGACGAACCGACGACGGCCCTTGACGTGACGATTCAGGCGCAGATCCTGGATCTGTTGACATCCCTGCGAGAGGAAACCGGCATGGGGCTGGTTCTGATCACGCATGATATGGGCGTGGTCGCCGAAACGGCTGAACGCGTCAGCGTGCAATATGCCGGTCAAAAAATCGAAGAGCAGCCCGTCGGGCCGCTGTTCCGCACGCCGCACCATCCCTATACTGCGGCGCTGCTGGATGCGTTGCCGGAACGGGCGACGGACAAACACCTGCCTACCATTCCCGGCGTCGTACCCGGCCAGTTCGACCGCCCCGAGGGCTGTCTGTTCTCGCCGCGGTGCAAGTTTGCCGACGCGAAATGCAAGACCCAGGTACCGCCCGCTCTGGGGCCTGATCTGGGCCGCGCCCGCTGCTTCTACCCACTGAACACCGACGAGAGGGTTGCATCATGACGAACCCGGTAATGCAGGCGACCGCGCTCGAGCGGCACTATCAGGTCAGCGGCGGGCTGTTCGGCAAGCCCCGGACGCTCAAGGCCGTGGGGGGTGTGGACTTCGCGCTCTATCCGGGCAAGACCCTGGCCGTGGTCGGCGAAAGCGGCTGCGGCAAGTCCACCCTAGCGCGCATGGTGACCATGATCGAGGAGCCGACCGCGGGCACCTTGACGCTGGACGGCAAGCCGATCCGCCCGTCGGAATGGGCATCGCTGCGCCAATCGGTGCAGATCGTGTTTCAGGACCCGTACGGATCGCTGAACCCGCGCCATCGCATAGGTGCCATCCTGGAAGAGCCGCTGAAGATCAACCGCCCGGACCTGAGCAGCGCCGAGCGCACCGCCAAGGCGCGCGAAATGCTGGGCCTCGTCGGTCTGCGGCCCGAACATTTCGACCGCTATCCGCATATGTTCTCGGGCGGGCAGCGCCAGCGCATCGCCATCGCGCGGGCCCTGATGCTGGACCCCAAGGTGCTGGTGCTGGACGAGCCGGTTTCGGCGCTGGACCTGTCCATCCAAAGCTCGATCCTGAACCTGCTGGTCGATTTGCAGGACCGTCTGCAACTGGCCTATCTGTTCATCTCGCATGATCTCAGCGTCGTGAGGCATGTCGCTGATGAGGTTATCGTCATGTACCTGGGCCGCGCGGTCGAAAAGGGCGGACGGGATGCGGTGTTCAGCGCGCCGTTCCACCCCTATGCCAAGGCCCTGCTGTCGGCGACGCCGCAGGCCGACCCGGACGCAAGAAAGGAACGCATCCAGCTGCAGGGCGAGTTACCGTCGCCACTGGCCATTCCCGACGGCTGCCCCTTTGCGCCGCGGTGCTGGAAGGTCCAGGACAAATGCCGGGCCGAGCGACCTGTGCTACCGGATGAAGACCATGCGGCGGCGTGTTTTTTCCCCGAGAATGGTGGCGCGCCGGCTGGAGTTTGACCGCAGACGCAGCAAAAAAACGGTGTTGTCACGTTAAACGCCGTTCGATTGCTCCTCCTTAAATTGGGATGTAGGAGACATCGATGAAATCATCTTCTGTCAACTACAAGCGCCATCGGTTTTCTCCTTAGATCATCGCGCACGCTGTCTAGCTAATTATTTGATTCAATTTGAAACCTGCGCAAAATGGAAGAAATGTTGCTGGTGCGCGGGTTCGATGTCTCTTACGAGGCGATCCGCCGCTGGACTGCGAAGTTCGTTCCACAAATCGCCCGGAACTTGCCGCGGTGGCAGGGGCGGCCCGAAGACGGTCGCAAACATCGCCTGATGTCTCGGGAAGCCGGGTATCCTATTCGGAGATTGCCAACTTGCTGCACCCCCTGAGGGGGTCTAGCTGGTGACTACAAAAATTCCTGCTGAAAGGCTTCCGTTTCCCACGTAAGATTATCGCTTATGCAGTGTGGGCGTACCGCCGTTTCGCACTTAGCACGGCGGACGTGGAGAACCTGCTTGCCGAGCGAGGCGAATTGTCAGCCGGGAAACCCTACGCAAATGGGTGAACCGGTTTGGTCGGCATTTCGCCAGTTATGTTAAGCGCAACCGGCCTACGGCGGCTGACAGATGGCACCTGGATGAAGTCGTGATCCCGATCAACGGTGTTAAGATATGGTTGTGGCGGGCGGTCGATGGGAAAGGAGATGTGCTTGATGTTCTGGTGCAGCCAGGGCGAAATGCCAAAGCAGCCAAGCGGTTTCTGCGGCGGTTGATCTCTCGATTTGGCCCGCCCCGCGTCTTCCTCACGGACAAGTTGCGCAGTATATCAAGCCGATCTGTCAGCTTGCACCGGAGGCCAACCACCGCGCTTACAAAGGGCTCAACAACCGGATCGAGGGCTCTCATCGACCGACCCGGAAGCGAGAGAAGCTCATGGGACGGTTCAAATCACCGAGGCAAGCACAGAGTTTCCTCGCCGCCCATGACCAGATCAATACGATTTTTAGACCCCGCCGCTATCGCCTTTCCGCCATCTCATACCGCCATACCAGATCCGATGCCTTTGACCTCTGGCAGTGCTCTGCACTCGAAGTGACTGTGTGATAGAAGCCAGGCGGGTCTTCTGCGCTCAGTGCGAAATAAGTTGGCGATCCCATCTCGCGTTGCTTGGCTCTCTTCCCGGATGCAGCGTTGAACATAGCGAGTGCCTTGTGCGCGGCGGCTGAAAGTTCAGGTTCAAGTTCCAATTAGGATACTGATTGGCAACTGTATCTAGCACGGCCACCCCGGCTCCCATTTCTGACGCCTTTTGCACTGGGCATTTGCGAAAATGACGAGTTTTCGCGCGACCGCCGTCACGATGATCTTGTGCGGTTTCCCAGCGTTTCGAAGTTGATCCGCGAAGGCCTTCAGTATCGGATTGCGATGGGAGGCAATCAATGCGGCTTGGAGCAGGACATGTCGCAAAGCACGCTGGCCACCGGCAACGGCTCGTTTCCCACGGAGAGTTCCGCTGTCCTGCGCGCCGGGTGCTAGAACAAGTTGGCAATGCAGATGCAGATAAGTGGGGTTATCGTCGATCTAGAGGCGCCTCGGTCGACCCAGCAAGCCGAGATAGGTTTGATAACGACTATGTTGGACAATGTGACATTGCTCTCTAAGTAGCTCCCGTGAATCCATCTTTGCAGATAGTTCCAAAGGCACTTGCAACATCTTGGATCAGGTCGTCAACGCACTCAAGTCCAATATGCAGGCGTATTACCACACTATCTTCGGCATTCGATGTCGTGCTGCCAAGACTAAGAGGCAGCGCAAGGCTTTCGTATCCACCCCACGAGGCACCGATACCAAACAACGAAAGCGCATCGACGAATTCATCGGATCGTTTAACCAGCGGCGCGGCGAGACGGAAGGCGAATAGGCCCGAAGATCCTGTGAAGTCTCGTTGCCAAAGCTCGTGCCCTGCAAAGCTCTCAAGTGCTGGGTGCAGCACAGTCGCTACGTCGCTGCGTTGTTCCAGCCACCGGGCAATCTTCAATGCGCTACGTTCATGAGTCTCCAGCCGGCTCTTTAATGAGCGGAGTCCCCGCAGTGCTGTATAGCAGTCATCCGGGCTGACGCAGATGCCAAAGTCGCTGTTAAGATCAAAGATCGGACGATACGCCGCTTCGCGAGTGACGACTGCGCCCATCATTACGTCGGAATGGCCGCAGATGTACTTGGTCGCGGCTTGGATTGAGATATCGGCGCCGTGTTGCAGCGGCTTAAAGAAAACGCCGGCCGACCATGTATTGTCGACAGCCAAAAGCGCGCCATACTTTCGGGTAATTGCAGCCATTGCAGGCAGGTCGATCATATCGAAGCTGTTCGAGCCGGGGCATTCCGCTAACACCAGCCGCGTGTTGGGCTGCATAACATCACGCAATGCCTCTGTCTCTGGCGGGAAAAAGCTGACCTCGACGCCGCGAGGTTTAAAATAACTTTCCGCAAGCCTCCGCACCGGGGGATAGGCCGTGTCCATGATCGCCACATGGTCACCGGGCCGCGTATATGCCAGAAAAACTGCCCCCAAGGCCGCAAGACCGGAAGGGTAGAGAAACGCCCGATCGCCTTGTTCCAGCTCGCACAGCGCATCCTCAAGCGCCATTGACGACGGCGTGCCGCGTGCGCCGTAACTGAAAAGGCGTTCGCCGGTCGTGCGGCGTTGACGATAATCGCGCATCGTGGCGATATCGGGAAAGAGCACCGTCGACGCCCTCACGACGGGGGGGTTTACGGCATGTGGCGAGTTTCCCTTTGCTTTTGCCGTGTGAACCATTCGTGTGGCATCATCCATCTGCATGTTCCTCAGCCCGGATGAGTTGAAATACGGCCCGTTCCATCGGATCGAGCTGATCCACGAGGCCGGTTTCCCACTCGAGATACCGGCGGGAGGCATCAAGGTTTCCGTTGTGCCGGTCGTGGACGAAGAACAGGAAATCGATGGCAGCCTCGTCGGGGGGAGAGCCAGGGCTGCCATCGACCGGTTCGCCAGCGGCGATCCATTCTTGCATGCCGCTCGCGAGGTAGCGGCATTTTACTTCGGTGAGTGTGTTCAGTTCAGATGCAAAGAGCGCAGCGACTCCGGGATCGTCGGCAACGAGGACGACCTGCTCAGTCAGATCCTTCGCCACCGCCGCTGCCCGTGGGCGAATGGCCCAGATTGCCCCTCGTATATGTCCCTTGCGGAAGGCCATGCTGGACCGTAGATCAAGGATGGTGACGGGGCCGGGCACTCGCGCGATCTCATCCGGAGAGATGGTTGGAAGGTCTCCGGCTTGGTCGGGCGTGGTGACCTTCTCGGCGTGTGTAAGGCCGTTGCGGACGATAACGGCGTCGTGCCCCATCTGGCGGAGCCAGAACGCCGCCGAGGCCGCGCGGACGCCGTTGTCGTCGATCAATGCGATCCGGGCGTGGCGCATGGCGACCCATTCATCCGTGGCTTGCACAAGCTGGACAACGGGCGCGTGTATCGACCCGGGAACATGGCCTTCCGCAAATTCTTCGTCCGAGCGGACATCAAGCAGGTACGCGTTCTCCCGGCGCCAGGCCGGCAGGTCGGCCGCGTCGATCACAGGCAGGTGATGTTTTGAGATCAAGCGGTCGGCAAGGGCCGCGCCTCGCTTCAATTGCTTGGCCGTGAGTTTCGGCAGCGCCTTTGGGGTATTGTTGCGCGACAGCTTTTTGCCGGACAAGACCCACCCCTGCGTACCGTTTTCCAGCGCGTAGACTGGATTTGCGATACCGGCGTTGATCAGGCTCTGTGCGCCGATCAGGCCGCGGGTGCGGCCGGCACAATGGATGATAATGGGCCGGTCCTCGGGCAGGTCAAGCGCGGCAAACCGGTAGAGCAGTTCACCGTTGGGAATGTTTCGGGCACCTGGAATTGTCATTTTGCGGTAATCACTGGCAGGGCGCCCGTCGATCAGGCTTGGGGGGCGTGGCTCTCTCTGCATGTCCAGAAGTTTGTCGGCCGTGATCTGTGGCGTATGTTCGGCTAGTTCAACCAGCTCACCCAACACTTTGCTCGGGACATTGACACCCTTGAAGACGCCGTATCCTGCAGACCGCCAAGCCGGCAGACCGCCGGACAGGATCGAGACGTCCTTGTAGCCAATCTCTATAAGGCGATGGGCGGCGCGTTCAGCGACGCCGTCGCCATCATCGTAGAGGTAAATCTCGGCCTGCTTGTCCGGAAGAAGGCGCGAAACTTGCAGTTCGAGACGGCTGTAGGGGCAGTTCGAGGCAAAGAGCAGATGACCTTCGCCGTACTGTCCGTGCTCGCGAACGTCGAGAAGCCCGATCCGTGCTTGCGTGTCGAGTCTGGTTTTCAGGGCGGCTGCAGAAACGGATCCGGTCATTTGTCTGCCTTTCGTGTCTGTACGCCGACATCCATGGTCCAACATGTGCCTGTTTCCGGATCAAACATCACACGTTCTGAAAGGGTTTCCAGCGCTCGACCGTAGAAGTGCAGGTGCCGGATGACGCTGTCGCCGGGAATGAAGACGGAATGTATGTCGTCGGGCAGCAGGCCGATTGCGGTACCCGGCTCAATAGAAACCTCGCGGTCTTTTTGCACAGTTGCGCGGCCGGGTTCCGTTCTATCATCTGTGCGAGTCCAGAGCGTGTTGAGTTCGGTCCCTTCAACTGCGGCAACGCAAGCCCAAGTGGTGTGGTTGTGCGGCGGGATACGCTTCCCTGGCCGCATGACGTTGAGGTAAAGAGCGAATGTTTTGCCTTCATCCTCGGCGATCAGGTAGCGCGCCTGCTTGCTGTCGTCGTCCGGGGGGGGAAACTGATCCTCTGACCAGAGTTGGGTCTGACCTGCAATGTCCCGCAGGTCATCGGCAATTGCGGCGATAGACTCGCGGGTGATGCCCTGCGCGGCGATGCGCGCGCGCGCAGCTTGACGCAGAGCGTCTACAAGTTGGGTGCGCTGCAGGGTTTGATCGGTCATCGGTTGTGCTCCTTTGGAATTGACTTTGGCCGGGCTCAGAACAGTGCGACATGTGCCTCTGTCGGCATCCGGGTTTCGCCATTGATCGGAATGAGGTCCTGCGGGCACGCAGAGAGCACCAGGACAATGTCGCGTTCGGCCCGGAAGGCAACGTAGTCGCCGGGGCTGGTAACCGGGGGCTTGCGTGAGAACCCGCCATCTGCGCCGAGCGGGTAATTCATGAACAGGTTGAGAGGGGCCGGAGTATGGCGCGAGGCAAGCCCCACCTCGGCCAGAGCTGCGTGCAGGTTATCCTCGCAATTGTCATGATACTCGGTGCAGCCCATGCGCTTGTAGATCGGCATGGAGCAGCAGCACATAAGCATGTCATGTACACCCGGCGAGGTGTCTTCAAGTACCGTCAGCATCGGCTGGTAGTGGTTGTCGACCAGCGTGTCGGTGGGTCGGATATGAATACGGCTGATAAACGAGCGTGTGTGCGCCATCGACAGAAAGGTGGAACTGTCACCGGCGGCAAAGGCCCACGTGTCGAGTACCTGGGTGCCATGGGTGTTGATCACCCGAAAATCCTGACCGGCGGCGACATTGATCGCCTTGCCGCGCCGTGCCGGAACGGTATGTTCGTGTCTGCTCATGATCTTGGCGCTCCTTTGCTTCGGCGTCTTGGTGTCATTTCGAGGACGCCCCACCGGCGCCAAATGGGAAATCCCGAGCGCCGAGTTTCAGCGACAATGTGCGCGAGGCATCGAAAAGTTTTTCGCGCAGTTGGTCGAGGTCCTCGGTTTCGAAAAGCGGATCCGGCAGGACGACTCCGAGGGCCAGCGGAACCTCGTTTGTTGCGTCGAAAACAGGCACGGCCAGCGCCGCGAGTCCGGGCGCGCTTTCGCCGCGGGTGACAGAGCAGCCGGATTCACGGATATCTGTCAGGACGGCTTCGAGATGGTCGCGGCGCGTGATCGTTTTTTCGGTAAGCGGGCGGAGATCCAGATTGCTCAGCATTTCCGTGCGCTTCGCTTCGGGTTGCCACGCCAGCAGGACCTTCCCGGCTGAGGTGCCGTGCACTGGCAGGCGGTTTCCGACCCGCCAGCGGCCGTCAATGTAATGTGGTCCTTCGACGGCCATGATATGCAGCACGTGGGTGCCACGCAGAATGCTGAGGGTCGCAGAGTGGCCGGACGCGTTTACAAGCTGGCGCATCACGGGAAGGGCGTCGCGCGCTTGCTGCGAACGGACGATGTACCGGGTGCCGAGCTCAAACGCCTCGACTCCGACAGAATAGCGCCGGGTGACGGGATTCTGTTCCACCATGCCGGCATTGCGCAACGTGCTGAGTATCTTGGATACGTGGCTTTTCTTCAAATCGACGAGTTCGACGACATCGTTAACGGACAGGTCGCTGTCGGCGTCGATAAAGACCCTCAGGACGTTCAGTGCTGTTTCCAGTGACTTCAAGACGCATCCTCCCGTGTCTGGACCGCGTAAATATCCGTGCGCCGGGATTCCATGTGGCTTTGCGCTGCGCCAAGGGTGGGACCGATGGCGATGTCGGCGACCAGAAGGTCGGTCGTGTCGGCTGGGGCCGGACCGGCGGCGACATCTCCGGTGCCGGATATAATGCAGCTGTTGCCAAGAAAGGTAAGGTCTCGTTCATGGCCAACGCGGTCAGCGACGATCACCGGAACCTCGTTCACGCAGGCGGTTGAACGGGCGACATGTAACCCCATCGCCTGTCCGTGCGTGTCCAGCGGTGATTTCATCCGAGGGTTTCCGGCCCAGTTAGCAGGACAGGCGATCACCTGCGCGCCATCCAGCGCCAGTGCCCGGCTCAGTTCGGGAAACCAAAGGTCGTAACAGATCATGATGCCGATCCGACCGGCCGGAGTGTCGGCGATGACTGCGCGATTGCCGGGTTTGTACAGGTCGCGCTCTATGCCCCAGAGGTGCAGCTTACGGTAGGTCGTGGCATTCCCATCCGGTGTAATCACGATTGCGCTGTCGAAAAGGCCGTCGTCGGCCAGTTCGATAATTCCGGCGACGAGGGTCAGGCCGTGCCGTGCCGCGCGCGCGCGCCAGGCGGCGACGGCCGGTCCGTCTGACGGGGTCGCGTATGGTGCGGCGGCCTCTGCGTCTGTGAAAACATAGCCGCTGAGACAGCACTCAGGTAAAACCAGAAGGCTTGCCTTCTCTGCCGCGGCCCGGTCGATCCATTTGAGGCTGGTGTCGAGATTGGCCTGTGTGTCACCCAAAACCGGGGAATATTGCGCGGCCGCAGCCCTGATTTCCTTACTGACCATGCCAATCATCCCATTCCAGCCCTACGAAGCCGACGCGATCGCCGGAATGCACCACCGGGTCGTTTCGAATGCCGATGACCTGCACGTCCTGTGAGAAAGTGATGGTCTCCAAAATATTGCCTGCGACGTCCTGAATAAGACCCAGCGGCTGTCCGGCGGGCAAGGTTGTTCCCGCAGCCGCGTGCTGGCGGAAAAAGCCGCCTTGATGGCTGAAGACATGTGTGCGACGCGTGACGCGCCGGATGGGTTCGGGTTTCGTCGCATTGGTGGATATCATCCCCAGATGCGCTGCGAGACGTTTGAGTCCATCGACTCCAGACCGGATACAATCGGGCTGCTGCTGGCTTCCGGCGCCAAGCTCGATCATGAAGGCCAGTTTGCCGAGCTTCAGGCACTGGTAATCAAGCGCACCGGCATTGTTGCCGGGCAGTTCAGATGCTGATGTCACGGACATGCGGCAGGCCACGAATGGCGAGAATTGCGATACGGCGCCAAGGATGTCACTTTCGCCTGGGGCACCGTCGCCTGCATCCTTGTAAACCGCATATGGCATGCTGGAGAACAGCGGGTTCATCGTGTGGAAGTTAACCACCACGTCGGCGCTTTGGCGGATTCCGTCGAACACTGCGTGGGCTAGTAGCTGTGCTAGCATACCTGCGTCGCTACCCGGAAAGCTCTGGTCAAGATCCTGTTCGTCCTGCGGCACGCGCTTGCGTCGCGCGTCAAGCGCCGTGGGGTTCGATATCGGCGTTGCCACCACTGTTCCCGCCAGATTTTTGCAGTCCAGCCCGGCCACAAAGTCGGAAATCGCCAGGATGCCGTTAATCTCGTCGCCGTGGACCGCGCCGTTCAGCCACAGGACTGGCCCCTCAGCGCGGCCTTTCGCCACCAACAGGGGCAGGGTGATAGGCTGGCCGCTGGCCATTGTTCCGACCTGCAGGGTCGAGTGGGTGAATTCGCCCGAGGCTGCGCGTTCGACCTGCTCGGATGCGTTGGCGCGGCGTTGAGTTTCGGGTGTCAAAGGCAGGTTCATAATTTAGTACTTTCGTTCTGGAAAAGAGGGGCTTAGGCGTCGACCGGCTCACCACCGAGAAAAGCCGCCCGGATCTTGGGGTCGCTCATGACGTCGCGGGCCGGGCCTTCGATCAGCTTGGTGCCAAGGTCCAGCACCACCGCACTGTCCGATACAAGGAGCGAGCCCACGACATTCTGCTCTGCCATGATCACGGTCACGCCCGCATCGCGCAGCTGTGCCACGTTGTCGAACACGTCCTGCTGCATCTTTGGCGAAAGGCCCAGCGATGGCTCGTCGAGCAGAAGCAGCACCGGGTCGGTTTCCAACACCATGGCGGTTTCCAGCACCTGCTGTTCGCCACCGCTAAGATTGCCAGCCATTGTCCTGAGTTTCCGGCCCAGCATCGGGAACAACTCGATCACCCGATCCTGCGCCGCCGCCTTGTCACCCTTGGCGAGCGTATAGGCGCCCATTTCAAGGTTTTCACGCACCGTCATCTGTGGGAAGTTGCAGCGGCCCTGAGGCACGATGCCTATGCCTGCACGCATGCATTCGCCGGGGCTCTTGCCGTGTATCGGCTGACCTTGAAAGATGATCTCTCCGCTGAACCATTTCGACAGGCCAAAGAGCGACTTGAGCAAGGTAGACTTGCCTGCACCGTTGCCGCCCAGAAGGCTCCATATCGTTTGTTTCTGCACATCCAGCGAGAAATCGCGTACGATCGGGTCGTCGAGATAGCCGACCGCA
This sequence comes from Ruegeria sp. YTSA135, assembly GCF_059610165.1. Lineage (NCBI taxonomy): Bacteria > Pseudomonadati > Pseudomonadota > Alphaproteobacteria > Rhodobacterales > Roseobacteraceae > Ruegeria > Ruegeria sp. YTSA135. Next base: position 355,488 of record NZ_JBXWNC010000003.1, read on the forward strand.
AGGCTGCGAAGGGACAGGATTGGGTCAGACATGAAGGGTCTCCTCTTCGGCGTATTCGGCGTAGTTACCCAAGTAGGCCTCTAGCACGCGTGGATCGCTGCGGATGACCTCTGGTGCGCCCTCAGTCAGGAGCCGGCCCTGTTCAAGCACGATCACCTTGCCGCAATGGCGCATGATGAAATCGACATTGTGTTCGATCAGCAGGAAGGTCTGGCCTTTCGCGTTGAGTGTGTCGATCAGTTCGGAGATCCGGCGGATCACCGTCGGGTTCACGCCTGCCAGCGGTTCATCAAGGATGATCAGGCGCGGCCGACCCATAAGGCACATGGCGAAGGCCACCAATTTGCGCTGGCCGTAGGACAGGATGCCGGCGGGCGCATCGGCATATTTTTCGATGCCGACCAGACGCAGATGAGACAGGGCCTCGTCGCGCAGCTCTGCTTCGTGCTGTGTAACGCGAGGTAGCTTCAGAACCTGTTCTGCCCATGTGAAGCGCCGCAGGCTGCGGGCGGCAACAACAAGGTTGTCGGTTACCGTCATCCCCTCGTAGATGCGCACGTTCTGGAAAGTGCGCACCATCCCTGCCGCGGCCAGCTGCTCGGGACGCCAGCTGGTCACGTCGCGGCCGTCAAACAGGGCACGTCCGCTGTCGGGCCGGGCGAATCCGGTCAGGCAGTCGATGGTGGTGGATTTTCCGGAACCGTTGGGTCCGATCAGGCCGACGATGCTGCCGGGCAGGACGTCGAAACTGACATCGTCGACTGCGGTGACGCCTGCGAAGGTCTTGGTCAAGTTGGAGACGCGCAGCATGGGTGCCGGGTTATCGTTAGTCATGGGCGGACCTCCTTTCTCCAGCGTTTCAGATTGGTGTCGCGCAGATACCCACCGAAACCGCCCGGCAGAACCAGCGCCGCGCCGACAAGTATCGCCCCGAACATCACCAGCCGAAGCTCCGGGTCAAACCGCAGCAATTCAGGCACTGCTGTCAGGACAAAGGCAGCAACAATCACGGTCCAAAAGTTCCCAGCACCGCCAAGGATCACGATGATCAGCAGCATTTCGCTGTAATAAGCGTCGAAGATCGACGGATCGACGATGCCGAGGTGAAAGATGTACAGACCGCCCGTCATCCCGCTGAAGGCAGCGGCTACCGAAAAGGCCAGAAGCTGGTAGTGCTTCACGTTGATCCCCTGCGAGCGGGCCAGCGCCTCATTCTGGTTGGTCGCCAACAAGATGCGACCGATGGGTGAGCGGATCAGCGCGAACATGAAGCCCAGTGCCAGCACCGCGAACCCGAGCATGATGCAATAGAATGTCAGCGGATCGTGCCCGTCGATCAGCACGCGGTCGCCGAATGCGATGGAAGGCGCGGGCAAGCCGGGAATGCCGAGCGGTCCGCGCGTAACATCAATCCAGCTTCGAGACAGCAGTGTCGCCAGCAGGGTAAAGCTGAGCGATACGATAACGAAGGAGGCACGCGACACACGCAGCGCCGGGATGCCGACCAGGATCGCGAGTATGCCGGTGAACGCGCCGCCTGCAATGAAGGCCAACCAAGGCGAAATGCCGTAGTCTGAGGTTGCGATCGCCGCAACGTAGGCGCCAACGCCCCAGAAACCGACCTGGGCAAAAGACAGCAGTCCGGTGAAGCCAAAGATCAGGTTCAGAGAGGTTGCCAGGACAGCAAAGGCCAGGGCCAGCGAACCGACGTTGAGCACGTAGCTTGAACCAGTCAGTGTCGGGGCAAGTGCAAGGATGACTATGCAGATCAACCAGCGAGAGTCAGGAGAGAGAGACCCGCTGAAGCGGCTGCCTTTTAGGGTTCGCGTCATCATACCCGAACTCCTTTTCCAAAGAGACCTTCCGGGCGGGCCATGAGGATCGCGATCATTGCGAAAAAGGCAACGGCATCCTGCAGCGCGACCGGGCCAAAACCACCCACGAGACTTTCTGTCACGCCAATCAGTACGGCAGCCAGCACGGCCCCCGGAATATGGCCGAGCCCGCCGATGATGACGATAGCGAAGGCCTTGAAGAGAATTGGAATACCCATCGCCGGATGCACAGTGAACACCGGCGCGAGCGAGGCACCGGCAAGCCCGGCCAGTCCGATCCCGAGGCTGACAGCCGTGCCGGCAATGACCGCAGGCCGTATTCCGACCATGAAGGCAGCTTCGCGGTTCTGGGCAAAGGCGCGCATGGCTTTCCCGATCCGGCTGTGCTGCAGAAGCAGGTAAAGACCGCCCATGGCCAGCGCGCTCAGCCCTATGGTGAGCAGCCGCATCAGGTCGATCCGCAAACCCCCCATTTCCAGATAGATGAAACTGAACTCGGTATCGATGACACGGGGCTGGGCACCAAAAAGATAGGTGATGCCGTTCTGCAGCACCATTCCGATACCTATGGTCAGAATGATGCCCCGCTCGAATTCACCCTGCTGGAGATGGCGCAGAACCGTCGCATAAAGCAACAGCCCGGTCACCGCCACAACCAGCGTTGCAAGCAGCACGGCAGGAAAATACCCAAGGCCCAGCACGGTTACGCAGGTCAGCATCGCGGTGGCGCCCAGCATGTAAACCTGTCCATGCGCGAAGTTCACGATTTCCATCACGCCGAAGATAAGTGACAGGCCGACGGCGATAAGCGCATAGGTCAGTCCGATCACGACGCCATTCAGCACCAGTTGACTAATGAAAAGCCCGGTCAAGATATTTGCCTCCCTTAAGTCTGCTTTGAGGAGGAGAGGCCGAGACCTCTCCTCCGACGAACGCGTGGATCAGGTGTCTGACTGCGCCTCGATGACGACCTCGGTGCCATCTACACGCATGATGATGGCCGCGTTATGAGCCTGGTTGTTCTCGTCGAAGGCGATCGTGCGGCCAGTCAACGAGGTATATTCTGTCTTCTCCAGCGCGTCGCGGATCGCGGCGCGGTCGGTTGAGCCGGCCCGCTTGATCGCATCGGCGATGATCTTGACCGCCTCGTATGCCTCGAAGCTCTGATAGTTGGGCAACTCGCCATACTTTGCTTCGAAGGCTGCGACAAACGCCTGGTTTTCGGGCGTATCCAGATCGGCGGCGTAGGGGAAGACGCTGGTCGCCCCGTCGATGGCGCCTGAGGTTATCACCGTATCGCGGATCTCATCGAAAGCGATGCGACCGGTTAGGTGCGAGGGCAGGCCCATGCCGCGAAACTGGCGCAGAAAGTTGAGTTCGTCCGCACCGACAGCATAGAGAGCAATGGCATCAGGTGTGGTATTTGCCAGCCGGGTCAGCAGCGTGGTGAAATCCGGAGTGTTCTGTTGAAAGAAATCAGCCGAGACAACTTCGACTCCGTTGGATTCAAGAGCTGCGGCAATTGCCTCGTGCCCGCCGCGGCCGTAATCAGTGTCCTCACCGACGAAGGCGACAGTTTCGATGTCACCGGTGGAGGCAATGTAGTTGGCCATTGCAATGGCGAGCCCCACGTCGGAGGGGTTGATGCGGAAGGTCCAGTCATTTCCGCCGATGCCGGATTTCTCGGTGATGACTTTGGAGGTCGAGACGGCGACGACCAGCGGAATCTCTTCGCGTTCGACCATCGGCATGATCGCAAGCGTGACTGAGCTGCACAAAGCACCGATAATAGCGACGGGATCGTTCCGCAGCAGGTTTTCTACACTGGTCACACCCTGCGAGGGGTTACACTGGTTGTCCTGAGCGTCAAGCGTAAGCGTATGGCCATCAACTCCGCCAGCGGTGTTCAGTTCTTCGATAGCCAGTTCGGCCCCCCACATCTCATGTTGGCCCAACGCGGCGACACCGCCGGACAACGGAGTGCTGAGACCGATGCGAAGTTCGTCCGCATGGGCAGGACTGAGTCCAAAGCCGAGCCCGGTGATTGTCGCCGCAAGGGCAAAAGCCTTCAGTTCCATTTTTAGTCTCCCAATGGTTTCCTATTTAGAAACTTAATTTCCTATTTGTGAACTGAGATAACCACGATATAGGTCGCCTGTCAAACGGCACGCCGGTAATCGGCATCGAAAGGCGAAAAATGCAGCAGAAATCCGAGACTTCGGAGCTTGATACCCTTGATACGAATCAGCGGACCCTTCGTGCGCGATGGCGGAAGGTTCTTTCGTGGCTTCCCGGCATGGGCTTTTGCCTTCTGGCTGGCAGTCTGGCGATATGGAGTGCGGAGCACAGCCAGCTACCGGCGATGCTGATCGCCTTGCTGCTTGGCGCGTGCTCAGGCTCGCTTCGTCGAAACACTCTGCTGGCGCCGGGATTGACACTCACGGTACGATCGCTGACCAGATGTGGCGTTGCTCTCCTCGGGCTGCAGATCAGCCTTGGCACCGTATTGCAGCTTGGAGGGGGCAGTTTGTTCTTTCTTGTAGGGGCTACCGCAGCAACCATCGGTCTAACGATCTTGGCCGCGCCGCTTTTCGGGCAGCAGCGGGATTTTGGTTTGCTGATCGGAGGTGCGACGGCGATCTGCGGTGCCTCGGCTGCGCTGGCGATCTCGGCGCTGTTTCCACCGTCCACGCGGCTCAACCGACACCTGTCTTTTACCATCATGGTGGTCACACTGCTTTCCACCATCGCCATGGTCGCCTATCCCGCCGGGCTTTTGGCCCTT